>CAZCJS010000261.1:0-6047 GCA_964498775.1 uncultured Armatimonadia bacterium | reverse complement strand
CTCAACAAGTCCCGGAGGTCGGTGCATGAGACTACAAAGACTGGACTGCAACCCCATCATCACCCCTGACACACACCCATCCCTCGGCAGCAATATCAACGGCCCATCGCTTATCCGGGTACCGGAATGGCTAGTGAATCCTATTGGCAGATACTACCTCTATTTCGCCCATCACCAGGGGCAGCACATACGGCTGGCTTATGCCGATGAGCTGTGCGGACCGTGGGAGGTCTATGAGCGCGGAGTCCTGCACCTGGACGATACCGTCTGCAGCGGTCACATTGCATCCCCGGATCTTCACAGCGATGACGGACGCCTGCGGATGTACTTCCACGGGTCGACAGATGACGGACAGAAGACCTTTGTGGCCACATCCACTGATGGCCTCTCTTTTGAGCCGAGAGCGGAAGTATTGGGCCCGAGCTACTTCCGTGTCTTCAATTGGGATGGGGCCTATTATGCCATCGCCCGCGATGGATGCAGCTACCGAGCTCAACAACCTTTCGGACCGTTCGAACATGGGCCGGAGATGTTCGAGCGTCTCCGCCATTGTGCGGTCCGCATCGTCGGTGACACCCTCCAGGTGTTCTACTGCAACGTCGGCGACCGGCCGGAGCATATTGTGCTTTCGGAGATTGACCTTCGGGATGACTGGCGTGAGTGGCAACCAACAGAGCCTAAGACAATTCTGATGCCTGAGTACTCCTGGGAGGGGGTGGACCTGCCAGTACAAACATCCAAGAATGGCTGGGCTCCGGAACCGGTTCATGAACTGAGGGACCCGGCAGTTTATGATGAAGGCGAGCGCATCTGGCTGCTGTACTCCATCGCAGGCGAAAGTGGGCTCGCGATAGCCGAGATTATCGCCTGACTGTGCTTTCTTGGGCACTGAATTCGTGGCGTGTAGGCAGATCGGTTGTGATACCAGTGATGGATACGAGGATGCAAAGCATGGCAGTTGCGGGTACGAGCGGAACCGGGCCGCCGACTCTGCCAGCAGATTCATCATCCGGCGGAGGAGGAGCGTCATTGGAGCGTGGCGAATGTTACTGTCGAAGTGTTAGTGAACTGACTCATCTGTTCGCGCTGCTGCCTGCAGTGAGCGGAATGGGCTATGAGCACATCTCAAACTCAATGGCCGCAGCTCGTAAACGGGTTGATGCAGGACGCGACACTTACTGTTTGATGCAAGACAAATAGCTTCAGTGACAGTCTGCAAAGGGAGATACCGATTGTTGTAGCGTCCATGAGGAGGACCCCGTCATGAGCTGGACTGTCTGGGGAATTAGCGAACTTGGCTGCTGGCTCGGCCACTTCCCGTACCGCTGGCCGACCGGCCGCGATGCAGAAGACTGTCTCGCTGCCCATATTGCGTGTAACATCCGTCACATCATCTGGGACCTTGGCCGCAGTGTCCTAAATTATCATAGCAGTCTGCCGGAGGCTACTTGTCGGGGGCTGCGGGAGAACCCGCACTCTGAGGATAGCCGTCGTCGAGCCATCGAAGAATTATACCGTGAGCGTTGCCAACTCCGTGCCGCCCTCATGTACGCTCGTGAACGTGACTGCATAATCTACGGGCGCTTGTGCATGAACCGGCATTATGATCCGCTTAGCGAGCATCGCTCCCGCTTCGCCGATTCTCACCCGGAGCTGTGCGAACAGTTTCGCGATGGCAGGCTTGATGTCACGCGGCTTACGTACGCCTCGGCCGAATACCGCCGCGAGCGCGTCGAGATTCTCGCCGAGGCTGCCTTCACAGGTTGCGAGGGCCTCTGCCTTGACTTCTGCCGTCAGCCACCCGCGGTTCGATATCATCCATTGCTGGTCACCGCGTACCGCGCTGCCAACGACATAGACCCACGCGAGTTGACGCTCTCAGGCGAGCGAGATGCTTTCCTCGCCTGGTGCAGGTACCGGGCCGCATCGGTGACGCAGTTTCTCATCGAACTGAAGCAGGAACTCGATCGGATGCGCGAACGCTATCAGCGCGCGATCCCCGTGCAGGTGCGTATTCCTTCCGATGGTGTGGAGGGTAATCTGGTGGCGGGACTTGATGTAGTTGGCTGGTGTGAGCAGGATCTGGTAGAGGAAATTGCCCTGTCAGAATTGCGCTGGTTGCGCGAGTATCAAGGCTGGGCGCTTGATCCCTATCTCGATCTCGGTGAACGTCATGGGATTCCGATATTTGCGGGTAATAGTTGCCTGCCCATGCAGGCGGGCGGCTGGAGTGGTGAGTGCAACCCCTGCGGGGTGAACCCGGTCGTAGCGGCCCGACGCACACTTAGCGCGCGCGATGCGGGAGCAGCCGGAATATCTGTGTATCAGACCGATCTCGGAGTGCAGGAGCCGGCACAAATGGAGTTGCTGTCTCTTTACGCTGACCCGGCGGCTCTGGAGGCCGCGTTGGAGGCCCCCGACTTGCTGAAACGCTGGCCAATTACACCGGAGAATGAAATGTTCGGCATTGACAACCATTCGCGCCCGATGAACCGCCTGACCAGCGCTGATGAGTTGTAGGTTTGGTCACTGACACATGGCAGAAAGTGACGGCGGCAGCGTAATTCGCCGGTCAATCTCGCTTAAGGAGTGGTGTAGATGAAGACGACCACGTATGGTATCATCGGTCTACTGCTAGTGGCGATGTCAAATACCGTGCTCTCGGCGGGGGAATTCAGGATGAACACTTTTGCCGATAGTGACAGCATTGGCTGCGAGGCGAATCCTACGGGTAACCCTATCGGCGGTGGCGAGAACTATGATGACGTCTTCGCATCGGGGGATTTCACGGTAACCAGTCTGGATGAGCTGACTGCGGCTTTACGGCAGGCGCAGTCCGGGCAGGTCATTTTCATCCCCGATGGTGTAGAGATTGCGCTGACCGACCAGAGCACTCTCTCGATTCCCGGGGGCGTAACATTGGCCGGTAGCCGTGGACGGAACGGCTCTCCAGGTGCACGTATCTTCAGCACCAGCCCCAACTTCACCATGTTCAGTACTGGTGGTGATTTTGTGCGCGTGACCGGGCTGCGCTTTGAGGGACAGTATGGTGGCACTGAGCGATTACCCTACAACGGCCGCTTTCTCAGGATCAACTATTACAACACGCGGGTAGATAACTGCGAGATCTATAACTTCAGCGGCCATGATGCCATCGGCATCGGCACGGGAGCAATCAATACCTATGTCCACCACAACTATCTTCACCACATTCAACGCAGCGGCCTGGGCTATCCGGTAAGAGTTGATGGTTCCAGTGTATACGTCATTGCCAACAGGTTCGACTATGCTCGTCATCACATTGCGTCAGGTGGCGCCCCGGGCGCTTCCTATGAAGCGGCCTGGAACCTGATCATGGAGAACGCCATTGGCACCCACTTCGACATGCATGGCGGCCGCGATCGAGGCGATAACACAGATATCGCCGGCGATTGGATGCACGTGCACCACAACACATTTCTCAGTCCCATCGCGCATGTCGGCATCCGTGGCACGCCTTCACAGGGCGCCGACATCCACAACAACTGGTTCGCTCGGTCGGTGGCAGACTCGGTGCGCTCAACAGCCAACACTCGCGTTTTCAACAATATCTACGGGGCGGACAAGACACCACAACCCCATGCAATATGTTTCGTGGGGGGCAAGCAGATCGAGTGCACTGTCGAGAAGTGCGACTTCTGCTCCTGGAAAGCTGACTAAACCAGTGTTGCCGGTTCCATTTCATTAATGCCCTCCATCGCCAACGGGCTTTACACTCGCCCAGATGTTGGTAGGCGCTCATATCGGGCGACTGGGCCGGACCGCCGTGACCTCTCGCTTGATGATCTCATCAATCTCCGGCACGAAGGGCGCGGGGCGGTCGTGGAAATACATCGATTCGAACGCCTCATGGCCCCGGTAGGGGAGCATCGCCGCCGTCGGAATGTATGCGTCGGTGTACGAGCAGTACCCAAGGAAAACAGTGCGCGTTTCGGCGAGCAGGTCCTTGACCATTCGCCCGATCTCGGCGGTCACTTCCCCGGAGAGCGCGACAAGCTCCAGCCCCTCCGCCAACTGCGCTCGCGTAACGTGCATGCGGAAGCCCTCGTCGAGCGCGCCGGTCCGCGACCATTCCAACATGTCTCGAGCCCACAGCCGTATGATCGAGCGATTGGCGGGCCGCACCTCGTCAGGCAGGGGTGTATCCTGTGGATCGGCCAGCGCGAGCAGTTCTTCGTCCGGCGGAAACTGGCTCATGTCGTAGGGGATCTCGAACTCCCGCTCTGCCACGCGCAGGTGCAGCGTAATCTGTTCCACCGCTTCGGACGTTACGAAACCGGCGATATCGGCGGCCACCTCCGCCCAGTATGCCGCGTAGCCCTTGGGGTCATCGCCCTGCCGTTTGCGGGTCATGATGCTGGCCCCGGCGCCTTGAGCGAAGAGGGTCATCACATCGGCTCCCAACTCGCGCTTCAGGCCCATTGATACCTGCCCGGGCCAATCGGCGCTAATCCCCAGTGATGATTTCGAGGTAGGATGGCAGGCGTAAGAATATAGCACCGCCGTCAAATCATCACCACGATAGAAGGCGAACACAGGGAGTTCAGGGTCGTAGTAACCCTCATAGTTGGGGCCCAGCTTTACGCGCCCGGCAAGCTCGGGCTGAGGCAGCCGCCTGCTGACCCCGAAATGAGCCCGGTGCATCCCGAACTCCACACGTGTCGGCTGCAGATCATCGAGCGCCGCGCGGATTCCGTCGCGGATGGCCTGCTCGAAGCGGCAAACATATTCGCGGTCCACCGGCCAGTGTGGGTAGCAGCGCTGCAGGAACAGTCCGGGCGCGGAGTGTGTATGCGACAGGTTGAGGATGAGCGACGGACTCTTGAGACCCAACTGCGTTTGACACCACAGCTTGGTGCGCCAGGTCATGTCTCGCGGCAGCTTGAGCAGATCGCCTGTGACTAGTACCAGGCGCTCGCCGGCATCGTCCTCAAGAGCGACCACGCGCAGATACAAGGGGTCGTCAATTGTTACGCTCGGCTCGTTGCGGCCCGGGTACCCGGCAAGGTATACGCCGACCTCGGGCGTTACATCTCTCTGTGCAAATCCCGCCTTCATGGTAGTCCTCCGGAGTATGTTTTGTATTCGGTGCGAAGTGGGGAAGCTCTGTGTTCGACGTTGAGACGACTGCCACTGCGGAAGCCTCGCACGTCGTCCGGCTTGATCCGGAGCTGCCTATTACGAAACACACAGTAATGCGGCTGCTTCCGACATGCGCACGATGGCGTCAGGCGGTAGGGGCCAAGTACGTTTCTCAAACATATCGGCCAGCGCGGCGGCGGAGCTATCGAACATCGGCGCCATGTCAGACAGCTTGGCGATGATCGGTTCCGCTGCCGATCCGACATAAACAATAATGCCGCGTGGCGGGAGATCTTCACCCGCACGCAGCAGCACGTGTTTGCCGTCGGCGTAAGTCATGGTGATCATCGGTGGGCGACCGGACATTGTCGGTAAACTGTCCATCTGGACGGGATCATGGCCGAAGGCTGCCATTGCGCTGCACACGAGGTGAATGCCGTACTGGGGGACTATATCGGGCTTGAGGTTGAAGGTAACGAGTGCCGCGCCTCCCGCGACGCACTCCAGTGCGCGGGCTTCAGCAGCGAAGAGCAACTGCGACCATGCGGCGATACGGAGGTCGTTCTGCTCGGCAAGTGCGACGAGTTCGCGGGTTCTTTGGGGAATAAGAGAAACAACCTTGTCTGCATACACGGATTTGCCGGCGTGAAGACAGCGCTCGATGGTCTCGGTGCGGAAGTCGGCGTCCTCGTCAAGGATCAACACGCCGTCAACATTCTCGATGACCTCCTCGACAGAGTCGCAGACTCGCCCGATTCGGCAGCCTGCCGCGATGGCTTCGGCTTCTGCGCGGTCTCCGGCCCATACGTGCGTGATGCGGGAGCCGGCGGCGACGGGCTCGGGGAAGCGGCCACGGATGAACTCCAGCATCCACTTTTTAGTGCAGTGTTCTTCGAGCAGGCGCGCATCGGTGCCGTTGAAGTATG
>CAZCJS010000260.1:0-6063 GCA_964498775.1 uncultured Armatimonadia bacterium | reverse complement strand
TTGGCAAGACCTTTTACCTCCGGGAGCTGGAGCAGGATGCGCTCCTGTTCGCCGGCTACAAAGCCTACGGCAATCGCGCCGTGAACAAGCATCTGGAGGTCATGAGGCCCTACGAGACCGTCTACGATGCCGGCCAGGGGGCGATCATCCATGCCGGGCAGGCGCTGGCGCCAGGGACTGTGAGTATCGCTCTGAAGTCCCCCGCCGACAAGCAGTTCTATCGCGACATCCCCGTGACGACTTGCGATTATGACAATGCGCTGGCGTTCGCGCAAGCCAACCACTACTTCGCGGAGGACGAGGAGTGTGTATTTCAGTTTGAGTTGCTTTCCAGGATCAGCGCGGCGCACGAACGGCTGAGCCTCGAGTACCGCGTCGAGAGCGCGTTCTTTGAGCCGCTGACCAAGTACGCCCAACTGGAGATAGGCGCGGAGGGGGAAAAGGTCGCGCTTGATATCGAGCGGCTGCGTTCACAGACGGTGGCGTTGGGCAGGCAGCAGCCGGGCGTCTACCATATCCGCTTCCGGCTGCGCGACGGGAGCAAAGTCCTGAATGAGGATTGGTCTGCCTTCGAGGTGGTCGGCGCTGAAGAAAGCGGTCCAGTGGCCTCGCGATTGCCGAAATGCTTCTCGATGAGCAATGAAGTGAAAGGGCAGGATACCGACAACTTCGATCCCTGGCGGCCCGATTGCGCGGATGTGTCACACTACATCTCAATCTGCGCAGGAATCATGCCGCACTTCGCTCGCGAGAAGCGGTTCTGGGAGTTGGCCAAGCTCTACAAACGCGAATGGTTCCTGTGGCTCGCCGGTCGGGTGATGGAGGACTACACGCTGGACAGCAACCATGACTTGATCCAGAACTGCGATTACATCCTGCCTCGTGATCGTGGGGATTTGTACTTCAGGCCCTGCGCGAGGCAGTTCTACCACGAAGAACTGGTCGCGAGACTCTACGACTTCGCGCTGGAGAACGACTACAAGGTGGCGGAGATAGGGGCCTCAGTTGCCGCCAAAACGATTCCCGACAAGGCCACCTTTGACGCGCTGGTCAACGATTGCTTCTACCAGTGGATTGACTACTTCTGGGAGCGGCGGGTCAAGGAATTGACGGAGTATGGAGCACGGATATCCGGGATCAACCCGCAGGCGAAAATGAGCTCCTACGGCCCGATTGCGATATATGGCGGCATCTACAAGACGGCGCATGCTTCGACCTACGCCGGATCGTTCAAGAGCTGTCCTGAAATGGAGGCGTTCCGGGATGGCTATTTCATTCTGGAAGATTACCCGCACGCCTGTCGCTATAGCATCCACAGCGGCCCGTTCGTGCTTGCCGGTCTGAAGGCGCTGGCGCCGCGGGTGAAAGTGTACCCGGAGATGTACAATGAGACCGGCAGCAAGGTGCCCTGTCCTGACGCGGCAGTGGCTCGAGCATGGCCCAGCTATGGCATGTGGAGCGGGGATCTTGCGATCAACGCCAGCATGAAACGCGTGCTGGAATACGTATTCGCCTGCGTGTGGCATGATGGAGAGCGGTTCAACTACTGGCAGGACCATGGCTTTCACACGCGGGTCTGGGAACGCGAGCGCTTCGAGGCGCTGCTGCGAGTGTGGGGGTTCGTTGACAGGGCCCGGCCCCGCCGCCCCCTGAAGGCCAACGCCTTCGTCTGCAATGAGGACTGCTGCCGGAACCACAAGCTTTATTACGACGAGTACCCCGGCGACGTTCATGCGGCCTTCGGCGACCTGTTCAATAGCGCCGAGGAATGCTCGGCCTACAGCTACGAGATGAGCCGGGTCGCGGGCCAAAACGCCGGCTTTGTGACAGATTTCGCTCACCTGTCTGCGCTCAACGGGGCCGACATAGACACCCTGGTAATCCCACCGCTGACGCAAGTCAGCGCGCAGGACCTGAATGAGATCCGGCGTCTGCATGAGCAGGGCGTATCGCTGCTGGCGTTCGAGGAAGTCACGGGCCTGGAGGACCTGTTCGGGGTCACGGAGGTGAGCCCTGTCCAGGTGCATGAGATCAGGGTCAACGACACCCTTGCCGATAGTCCGCTGCTGCCACTGGCCGGGCTCACAGAATACACCGAGCACCGCGCGTGTGTGGGCAAGTACCGGGCGACGACCGCGGAGGTTCTGCTGAACGCCGAGATTCCGGTGTTGTTTGTGAACCGGACGCAGTGGGGAAAGGCGGCGTTGTACAACATCCCGCCGACCGCTGTGCGGCGACAGGACCAACTGAACCGGGTCGCCAACGGACGCGCGAACATCAGCCAATTGATCAATGAGGCGACGGGCCTGGTGTTGCGCCACCTGAGTGCACGCAGCGTGGAAACCAGCGCGGGCAAGCTCATTGCCTTCGAGGACGAAGCTGGTGGCCGACACATCATCGTTGCGGAAGACGCGCATCCCTTCCCCGCTCGGGCAATCCAACCGGTCATCACGATCAATCTTGCTGGCGTGGAAGCCAATAAGATCCACTGCGACAGGGAGTTCGTGATCGTGTCGCAGGATGAAGATGGCGTCCGGCTCAGTTTGCATCTTGACTCCGATGAATTCGCGATCATCAGTCTGCAAGAGGGACCCAGGACACAGAGAAGCCCCCTGCTCCCGACCTGAGCAGCAGGTGCACCCCGGGGTAGCAGTATGCGACGCGAGAGGTCGCTTCGTTGCGTGCGTGGTCTGAAGCCCACACCGGGACTGGTGGCGCTAACCGCTGCAGGTCAGTGCACCGGAACTGTACAGCCCCCCAATGCGCGATGGGGGGCTGTACCTGTCGAGTGTATGAGCAAACGATGCGACCCTACCTGGCATCGCCCACGTCTATGATGCGCTCAATGACGCGTACGCACTCGGCCTCACCGACATAGAGGTCGCCAGAGGGCCCGACCGCAATCCCGAGATCGTCCTGATGCCCTGACGCGTTTCCACGGCCATCGGTGCGTCTACTTGCGCCCGATCCGGCGACAGTGGTCACCACGCCCGCGGGGCTGACGCGGCGGATGCGGTAGTTGTAGCGGTCAGCGACGTAGATGTAGCCGTCGGGCCCGACGTCGAGCGCCCAGGGCCTCGCCTCGGGCTGCTGTACGCTCAACTATACGCACGTCTGGAGCTACGCGATGATCTTGTCTCGTCTCTTCCCGGCCTTGAATGCACCATGCGCATGATCGACCAGGCCGTCGCGCTTCCCGAGGCCGACGCCGGTCGCATCGTCATGGTGGGCAACTCCGGCGGAGGCATGGTGACCACCTATGCCGCTGCCTGCGACACGCGCGTCACGGTGGCGGTCCCGAGTTGCTCCTTCGCCACCTACGTCGGGGAGAGCGGCACGGTACACCATTGCGAGTGCAACACGGTTCCCGGCATCTACCGCTTCGGCGAGTTCAGCGACGTGGCAGGCCTGCCAGGTGTTAGGGCAGCCGCGCTCCACGCAGCGCCGGGCGCGCCTCGTGAACCGTCCAGTTGGTGGGATGCAGCGGCTCCTCGAGATGCCATGGGCGAGCGGTCCAGTCGTTGTTGGTAACACTGCCGGCGAAAATGTTGCCCGAGCCCTGGGGCCCGTTGCTGTAGCCTTTCGTCATAATCACCGGCAGCCTGTGAACCAACCACCATGTGGGTCCAAGCCGTAGCGCTTTCTGGGCGGGTACTGGTGGATGCCCCGTCCCACCCAGCAAGTGTGATATCCGGCGGCGCTCAACACGCCCGGCAAAGTCGGTGGAGCATCCCATTCCACTTAATCCCGGTAACCGACCATGCCGTGCGTGTCCAGGAATTGGCCCGAAAGCAGCGACCGCCACGCCGCTATGCACGACTGGCAGGTGGTATAGGATCGCGAGAAGCGTACTCCTGCTCCGGCTATGCTGTCCATGTTCGGCGTCAGCAACACAGGGTGGTCTTCGATGCTCAGGCAATCGCCACGTTGCTGGTCGGTCATTATCAGCAGAATGTTGGAAGGCTCCGGCATGGTCTTCCTCCCTCGGGAAAGTTCTGCTTAGATGGCGATCAATCTGTTTTCAGACTGCCCGCTGCCGGGTTGCCGGCGCTATAGGCCAGGCACCTTGTAGCTCCACACGTGCGAACCGGAGGTGAAGTAGAGCCGCCCTTCAATCAGCTCTACTCCCGCCCTGATGCTCACAGGGCTGTCGGCAAGCTTGGTGTGCTCGAAACTGCCGGGCTGGATGCGCACAATTGCCTCGCGGAACAGGACATAGATGTTCTCATCCGGCCCCAGGGTCATGATCCGCGGGGCCTGTGCACCCGCAAGCTCGCCGTACACTTCGGCGAGTTGCTCCCGGTAAACCACGGTGCGCGATTCCGCATCGAAAACGAAGAATTTGGAACCCGCTGCCATGCCGTAAATCAGGCCGTCCGGGCCTATCAGCAGGTCGGCGATACTCGCTACGCCCGGTATGATCGGCTCTCTCCACACCACTGTGCGACTGTCAAAGTCGAAGATGAACAACTCGGCCTGCTCGGCCTTCACCGCCCCGCCAGTGCCGGGGGCGATGGTGGTGCCGCCGACCAGGTTTCCATCTGGTAGTGCCACGAGTGAATATACACTCAGGTTCTCCAAAAGTTCCTCATGGCTCAGCACCTGGCCGGCGTCGGCCTCGAGGTCATAGATGAACATCCCGCCGCCGGTACGCCCGTAGCCTGGAGTACCGCCCATGATCAGGTGGCGGCCATCGGGATGAGCCAGCAGTACATGCGGACGGTTGATGTCAGGGGCCGACTGACCGTAGAGGCGGGGGTTGGGATCATCTTCATCTCGATCCTGCCACGGCTTGCTGATGTCGTAACCGTGCAGCGCCCCACCGCCGTAGCGAGCGCCAAAGACGATGCCGCGCTGGCTTGCCATGGCATTGAGGTGGCCGAGATACCCCTTAAGACCATGATTGCTCAGCTCACCGGTTTGCGGGTCGAGGCGGTACAGCCGCAGCGGATGGCCGGTCGATCCGTACAGCGCGCCGTCCGGTCCCTTGTGAATTGACAGAATGCCCGCCCCCTCGGACTGGTAGTCGAAAGCCACGTCACGAACGGTGCCGTCGGCATCCTCCATTTTCAGATGACGCTCGGGAACGTTCAGGGTAACTATCCGGCTGCCGTCCGGGAAGTCTTTGAACACCGACTCCTGCGCCCCGGTCTGGATCGGCTTAGCTGACACCGGGGGCCGCTCGGCCTCAAGGGCTGTGGGCGCGCCGTTGTGCAGTATGTGCCAGCTCCAGCCCGGCCCGGTGGCATAGACCTGCCCATCGGTGCCAGTGAACACTACCCCCCGGCCGTGGCCCCGCTGGTCCTCGGCGATGTACTTACGGATCTCGCCGGTCGCGGAGTTGTAGCCCACCACCTGCCCGGCGGTGTTGCCGATGCCCGCATATATCCAGCCCGCCTCATCGTATGCCAAAGCGCGGGGATACTGCCGCCAGCTTTCCTGGTTTAGTGATCCGTGGTCCACCAACTCCCGGCTCTCCGGGTTGAAACTCACCAGGTGTGAGTCGGGGAACAGGCCGGCCCAGATTACCCCATCGTCATCTTCGGTCATAGACATAGCGCAACGTGAGGGTGTATCTCCAATGAAGGTGAAGCTGCGTGTGAGCGGGTCGAACTCGTAGAACCTGTTGGCGAACTGCGAGTAAAACTTGTCTTTGCTGGAATGGAGCACCGCAAATGGCGAATCGTGGACCGGTCTTTCGAAGCTGACGGATTCGGTCTCACCGGTGACCGCGTCAACCACCAGCAGAGCAGTGGTACCTCTTTGATCAGACATCCATATCAGCACGACGCGGTTGCCATCGCCGTCAATGGTTGCCGTTGCGCCTCGAGAGCGGGCAACATCAGCCGCCACGCCATAATCCACGAAGTCATCCGGCAGCTGCGCCAACCCCCAGGAAACCAGGGTACATATAAGAAAAAAAGCTGTAACGGTGCTGATCCAGTTCATGGTCTGTTCCTCCTGTCAAAGCGTTGCGTGTCGGGTCTTATCCACTAAAGGTTACGATCTCTAGCCCGCATCATTCATGAGCGTGTGGGGCGAGGGGATTTGGGGTGCGAGTGC
>CAZCJS010000259.1:0-6064 GCA_964498775.1 uncultured Armatimonadia bacterium | reverse complement strand
CCACAGGCAACTGTTACTGGGCTCACGAGCAGGTGTTGGGCCTGCTATCTCGAAACTAGCTACCGAGCATCGCAGAATTGACGTCGGCCCGTGGAGCTGGATGGCATTAGCCAACTTTGGCGACTATGCTTGGTTGAGCCGGCGGAAAAGGCGAAATGGAGGGAAGTAGCATGAGAGCTGCAGCTTGCGGAGTACGGTTCTGGGCGTGCGTAGTTGTGGTTGCGCTGGCGATGGCGGTATGTGGCTGTAAGGGTGACCAACGTCTCCTCAGCCAGAGTGACGAGATACAGCTTGGTCGCGAGGCCGGCGATGAGTTCGAGCGCGAGCACGGGCGTGACCATGATGCGCGGCGCACCCAGCTGATGTCGCGCATCGGCTCGCGCATCGAGCCCGTGTGCGAGCCGCCCGACTATCCTTACGATTTCCGTGTCATGGCTGATGATGCGGTCAATGCTGTGGCCTTCCCCGGGGGGCGCATCTATCTCTACCGCGGCTTATTCGAAGCACTTGCCTATGACGAAGCCCAGTTGGCATGGGTTGCCGGGCATGAGGCGACCCATGTCTCACGGCGCCATGCAACCCGCCGAATCGAGAAGCAACTCGGCTACGAGCTCGTCATTCAGTTGGTCTTCGGCAAGGACAGTACCGGTAAGATCGCGGGCCTTGCCGCCGGGCTGGTATTGCAGGACTACGGTCGCGACAACGAGTTCGAGGCGGATCGGCTCGGTGTTGACTATGCGCAGGCGGCGGGATATGACCCCACTGCAGCAGTGGCGGTGCTGGACAAGTTTGCCGAACTCCACGGCAAGGACCCCAACAAGTTCGAGATACTCTTCATGTCCCATCCGGGCAATACTGACCGTAGGGACGCCGTCAAAGCGCACATCAAGGCACAAGGCTGGAGCGGGCGATACTACCGACCCTGACATGCCGCCGGGACGGTGCAAGGTGAGTTATGGATGACTGAGCCGCTGGATATGATGCACATCTTCCGGTCCCAACCGCGGCCGGTGGCGGACCTTGCGTTGCGCCTGATCGCGCGTGTACCTCGGCGCCTCTTTAGGACCACGGTCGCGGGGGAACTGGACGCCGCTACCAAGCGACGCCTCGAATCGAGTCAGGCCCATTGGGTACAGATGCCTCTGCCGACCGGTGTCGAGCCCCTGCGGCAGCTTGAGACTGCGCGACGGCTGGCGCGACTCCTCGAAAATCAAGGGACGAGAGTAGTCCATGCACACGGTTTCCAGGCGGCCTTTACGGCCTTGTCGGCTCGACGTCAGGTCAGCGCCCATCCGCCGGTCATTTGCACTCCGTACGGCCCACCCCATCTCGGTGCGCGCACCGGCCTGCGACGCCACTCGGTAGCCGCCGCGGCAAGCTGGGTACTGCAACATGCAGATGTGGTCACAGTGCAGTCGGAGGCGGAACTTCAGCAGATGGAGGAGTTGACAACGCGCGGGTTGACCAATGTCGTTGTGCTACCGGAGGGTGTGGACCTGGAGCCCCTGCGCGCCGATTTCGAAGCGGGAGCCAAGCGGCGCATGGTTGGCCTGGATGCGGGAGCTGCGATAGTCGGCGTCATGGCCGCGCCGGAAGGGCGCGGTATAGACGATTTCCTCCAGGCAGCTCACCGAGTGTCGCTGGCTATGCCGAATGTCGAGTTTGTCCTCCTCGGGCATGGTGCAAAGACCGAGGAGTTCGCTCAGAAAGCGCATGAACTGGGGCTGGCGGGAGCGACGGTCTTCCTCGGCGATCGCGCAGACATCATCGAGATAATTGCGTCGCTGAATCTACTGGTAATACCCGCAGAGTACATAGGGGCGCGGCGGCACGCACTCCATGCCCTGGCGAATAACATCCCACTCGTAGTGACCACCGATGGCGGCCTCCCGGAGGTCGTTACAGATGTGCAACTGGCGAAGGCAGTACCCATGGGAGACACAACCGCCCTGGAGCGTATCATCACTGCACTGCTCGATACGGTGCCGGGAGCGGCCGGAACTGATATGATAGTGGAGGAGCTCGGAATAAACTACTCCGAGATGCTGATACCGGAGGTAGTGTTGGACTTGGACCGCCCGGGCCTGCAGTTGATATCGGACAGAGAACTCAGCGAACAAGAAAGAGACGTGTTGCGCACGATCGAGCGTTTCAGCATGACCAAAATCGCCAGCCGCTTCACCGAGCTGTACCTGCAGGTAGCCAACGATCGTGGAAGCAGCCAACAGGGGGACGTATAGCTGATGAGCACCTACCTGGGCATAGATGTCGGCACAACAGCGGTTAAGGCGCTGGTCGCCGACGCCGGCGGGACAGTGCTGGCCCAGGCCGTGATGGAATACGGATACACACAGCCACGGCCACGCTGGGCAGAGCAGGATTCCGAGCACTGGTGGGAATGCCTGAAGCAGGTCATCGCACAGGCGGTCTGTGAACTGTCAGAGCCGCCCGTGGCACTGGCCCTGTCCACACAAGGCGACACCATGGTGCCCGTTGACGCGGCCAATAAGCCATTGCTGCCGGCACGCCTCTGGATGGACGGGCGCACCGGAGTGCAAGTCCAGCGCATGCTCGCAGACCTGCCACAAGATGTCTGGCGCCAGGTGACGGGCACGAGTCTTGGCGAGTACTGCGCCGCCGCGACACTCGCATGGTGGGCGGATGAAGCGCCGGAGGTCTTCGCACATGCCGCCCGCTTCTGTCTCGTGCAGGATTTCCTCGTCGCCCGCATGACCGGGGAATACCTGTTGGATGCATCCAACGCCTCCCGCACGTGCCTCTATGACCTCAAGCAGCGAGACTGGTCAGACCGTCTTCTCGCAGTGCTAGGCGTCGGACGTGAGCGGCTTTCTCAAACTGCAGAGTCGGCCACACCGATCGGGACATTAACACCACGTGCAGCAGCGGAATTGCACTTGCCACAGGACACCTTGGTCGTATTGGGTGCACACGATCAGACAGCCGGCGCAGTCGGTTGCGGATCCGTCAGTCCGGGTACGGTTATGCTTGCCACGGGTACCGCCTGGGTGGTGCTGGGTGCCTCGGACAAGCTCCATTTTGACATGCGCGGACGGCTGCAGACATATTGCCACGCGACGACTGGTGGCATCGCCATTCTGGGCGCATACGCTGGTGGTTCACTGTTGCGCTGGGCACGCGACAATCTATCACAGCTCGCCAACGCTGATACCGCCGACTATGCTGACCTGGTCATTGAAGCTGAGGCGGCCGAAACCGCCAGCCGCACTCCGCTGGTCTTCCTTCCGTACTTCTACGGAACAGGGCCGCCATTGCGCCAGCGTCATGCTTCCGGAGCCATTCTGGGTCTCCAACTCCAGCACACTCGCGGCGACCTCTATCTTGCCATTCTGCGTGGAGTGGCTGCCCAGACCGCAGCCGTGCTGAACACCCTTGAGGAAATCGGCTACCAGGTGGACGAGGTCCGGATGATCGGCGGCGGTGCCCAGAGCGACTACTGGGCACAACTAGTGGCGGACGCGCATGGCCATACGGTGAAACTGCCGGCGGTGTCAGAGGCTGCAGCGTTTGGCGCTGCAATGCTGGCTGCGGTGGGCGCGGGCGACATAGCCTCGGCTCATGAGGTGGCCGATCTGGTTACCCTACGAGGAGAGAAGTCGCCCCGCGAAAACACTTGCGCCATCGGGCCCGAGTGGCAGGAGCGCTACGCGGCTGCACTTGCGGAGACTTGGGGCAAGCTCGCGACATACCGCACGCGACGGCAGTGAGCCAACGCGGCTCCAGTCGGCTGAATTAGGACACTTCGAAAACCACAATATACGATAGGTTTGTTTGCATGTTGAATGACGCGGAACTAACACCGATGTACAGACAGTGGGCGCAAGCAAAGCGCGACTACCCCGATGTGCTGATTCTCTTCCGTATGGGCGACTTCTACGAGATGTTCGGGGAAGATGCGGAGATCGGTGCGCGCTTGCTCGAACTGACGCTGACGAGTCGTGGCATCGGCAACAGCGGGCGTATTCCGATGTGTGGCGTGCCCCATCACGCGATCGGCCGGTACTTGCGCATGTTGGTCGAGAAGGGTCAGCGGGCTGCGATATGTGAGCAAATCGAGGATCCGAAGCAGGCCAAGGGACTTGTTCGTCGCAAGGTCACCCGCGTGATCACCCCCGGGACGCTGCTTGAGGATGATATCATCGGCGGCAGCGGGCACAACTTTCTGGTGTCGCTCGCACGTGATGGCGGTGCCTACGGGGTCGCGGCAGTAGATGTCTCCACCGGAGATTTTCTCGTCACCCAGATTGATGAGCTCCCCGACCACGTTGCGCCCGCAGTGACCGAGCCGACGCTTCCTGAGACAAGTGCGCCCACCATTGACCCGACCCTTGCGATGACAATAGACGAGATCGTGCGCGTCCAGCCGGCAGAGCTGCTCATCAGCCCGGAGCTGGGAGCAGAGGAAGAAATCGAGGCCGCTCTGTCGGCCGCGCTGTCCGTGCCGGTGACGATAGCCGCGGAGCACAGCGGATTCACCACGCCCACCAATGAGTTGCAGGATCATTTCGGAGTTACTACCCTGATGGGGTTTGGCTGCGCAGACAAGCCTGCCGCCATCGCCGCTGCCGCTCAGGCGCTGCGATATGTGAAATCCGCGCAGTTGGATGGGATGCCGCGACTCACCGCCCTGACCACCTACTCAACCAGCGATTTCATGATCATAGACGGCTCCACCCGTCGCAATCTCGAACTCGTGACTTCCTTGCGTGATGGCGGGCGAAAAGCGACACTGCTGGACCTGCTGGACAAGACACAGACCCCCATGGGGGGCAGAATCTTACGGTCGGCAGTTCTCCAGCCTTTGCTCTCAGTGGAGCGCATAAATGAGCGGCTCGATGCCGTAGAGAACTTTGTCAAGAACCCGATAATGGCCGACCAGTTGCGCCTCAGCCTGCGCGAAATCTATGACCTCGAACGCCTCGCAACACGCGCGACGGCAGGCCGAGCTAACGCCAGGGACCTCCGTTCACTATGCGTATCCCTCGAGCAGTTGCCGGCGTTGCGTGATGAGCTCGCCACAGCCGAGGCGGAGTTACTCCACGCCATCAGGACCCGCATTGATACGCTGGATGATATCGCCGAACTGCTCGAGAAAGCCATCGTCGAGGATCCCCCCGTGCTGATAACCGAGGGGCAGATACTCAAGGACGGGTACAACGCGGAACTTGACGAGTTGCGGGGGGCCGCGTCACATGGCCGGCAGTGGATAGCTGCCCTGCAGGATGAGCAGCGAGCGCGGACCGGAATCAAGTCACTGAAGGTCGGCTTCAACAAGGTTTTCGGCTACTACATCGAGGTCAGCAAGGCCAATCTGGGACTGGTGCCGGATGACTATCAACGGAAACAGACGCTGGTGAATGCCGAGCGGTTCATCACGCCACAACTAAAGGAGCACGAAGCCAAAGTCCTGGGCGCTGACGAACGCTCACAGGAGCTGGAGCACGAGCTGTTCGTAGCGTTGCGGGAGCAGGTGGCAGATGAGAGCGAGCGCATAATGTCCAGCGCGCGGGCCGTCGGGGAGTTGGACATGATTGCCTCCTTGGCAGAGGCGGCGGTCGAGTACGCTTACAATAGGCCTGAGATTGACCAATCCGCCAAGCTTGAGATAAGCGATGGGCGTCATCCGGTTGTCGAGCGCACACTCGTCGGGGACCTTTTCGTTCCCAACGATGCGCATTTGGATAGTGAAGGCAACCGGCTGCAGATAGTAACGGGGCCCAATATGGCGGGGAAGTCTACTTACCTACGACAGGTGGCGCTGATAGCGCTGATGGCACAGATGGGCTCATTCGTGCCGGCTCGCTCAGCCCGCATCGGCCTCCTCGACCGCATCTTCACCCGCGTCGGAGCCAGTGACGATCTGGCGACCGGCCACTCGACCTTCATGGTTGAGATGACTGAGGCGGCCAATATCCTGCAGAATGCCACGGACCGTAGCCTCATTGTCCTTGATGAACTCGGGCGTGGCACATCCACCTATGACGGGATGTCCCTGGCATGGGCAGTGTCTGAATACATAGTCCGA
>CAZCJS010000258.1:5740-6064 GCA_964498775.1 uncultured Armatimonadia bacterium | reverse complement strand
GAAATAAGCGGAATATGACTCACTACCGGCCCGTCTCTTGGACTGACAGTCGCACAGACCACAAATCAGGAGTATTGATAGGAGATATGATGATGCACAGGAAAACCATAGTATTGTCAATGATTGTAGCGCTCTGCGCTTCCGTACTGGTTCTCACTGGAGGGCAGTGTGGTGCGCAGGAACCCGGTCCCAACTACTTTGAGCGCCTCGACGCTAATGCGGACGGCCGGCTCACCAAGGATGAGTTGCCGGAGCAGATGGCTGAGAAGATCATGCAGGCGGACGCTGACGGCGACGGTGAGGTGACGAAAGAAGAACTGGAAG
>CAZCJS010000258.1:0-5640 GCA_964498775.1 uncultured Armatimonadia bacterium | reverse complement strand
GTGGGCGGCGCGGCGGACAGGGCCAAGGCGGTCCCAACCAGGCCGGTCGTGGTCAGGGTGGGCCTCAGGATGGCGCCTTCTTTGAGCGCCTCGATGCCAACAAGGATGGTAAGCTGACCAAGGACGAGCTACCCGAGAGAGCCACCGAGCGCATCATGCAGGCGGACGCTGACGGCGACGGTATCGTGACGAAGGCGGAATTCGCAGCAGCTCGCGAGAAGATGGGTGGCCAACGCGGCGAAGGTCAGGGCGAAGGTGGTGGACGCGACCAACGCGGTGCACAGGGCCAAGGCGGCCCTGATGCCGGGGCTTTCTTCGACCGGCTCGATGCCAACAAGGATGGGAAGCTGACCAAGGACGAGCTACCCGAGAGAGCCGCCGAGCGCATCATGCAGGCGGACGCTGACGGCGACGGTGAGGTGACGAAAGAAGAACTGGAAGCCGCTCGTGAGAAAATGGGTGGGCGGCGCGGCGGACAGGGCCAAGGCGGTCCCAACCAGGCCGGTCGTGGTCAAGGCGGGCCTCAGGCTGGCGCATTCTTTGAGCGCCTCGATGCCAACAAGGATGGGAAGCTCACCAAGGATGAGTTACCCGAGAGAGCCGCCGAGCGCATCATGCAGGCGGACGCTGACGGCGACGGTGCCGTGACGAAGGCGGAATTCGCAGTTGCTCGCGAGAAGATGGGTGGCCAACGCGGCGAAGGTCAGGGCGAAGGCGGTGGACGCGGCCGGCGCGGCGGACAGGGCGAAGGCGGCCGCAATGGCAGAGGCGGTACTGACATTTAGCCTGCTCATAGGTGCAACACACGAAATGCGGGCCACGTGCCATCGGGTGCGTGGCCCGCAAATATGACAGACCTAACCCGCCATGCATTTCCCCGCCGTGACGATTATCTCCAGCCCCTCGTCAATCTCTTCTCTGGTGATGTTCAGCGGCGGGGCAATGCGGAGCAGGTCCTCACCCAGCGCATTGACAACCAGGCCATTGCTGAGACACGCTTTCTGCAGCTCGCGACCGTCAACATTCTGGAGCTCCAGCCCGCGCAGCAGGCCGCGACCGCGCACTCCGGCCAGAAAGTCATAGTCCGACTTCAGCGCCTCGATCCGGTCGGCGAAATATCGCCCGACTTCTCGGGCGTTCTGCACCATCCCCTCGGTCTCAATGGCTGCGATGGCTGCGAGAGCGGCGGCACACGCCAGGTGGTTCCCACCGAAGGTGGCGGCATGATTGCTCGGCTCGAACGCATTGGCTACCTCTTCGCGGGCCAGACACGCGCCGATGGGGAAGCCGCCCCCGAGCGACTTGGCGAGAGTGAAAATATCCGGCTCGACGTCTTCATCCATGTACCCGAACCAGTCGCCAGTGCGACCCATGCCGGTCTGGACTTCGTCGAAAATGAGCAGCATATTGTGCTTGTCACAGAGCTCTCTGACCTGCGGCAGGTATCCACGCTCCGGGACATTGATGCCACCCTCGGCCTGGATCGGCTCCAGCATGACAGCGCAAACGGTCTCATCTATGGCGGCTTCGAGAGCGGCAATGTCGCTGAACGGGACATACTGAAAGCCGGCGGGCAGCGGAGCGAAGGGTGCCCGATATTTCTCCTGCCCCGTGGCTGTGACGGTCAGCATCGTGCGCCCGTGGAAGCTCATCTCCGCGGTGATGATGCTGCGGCAGTTGTCCTCACGGTGAATGCCGGCCCATTTGCGGGCCAGCTTGATCGCGGCCTCATTGGCCTCCGCCCCGCTGTTGCAGAAGAACGCCCGGTCGGCGCAGGACAGCTCGACAAGCTTCTTCGCCAGCAGACCTTGCTGGGGGATGTCGTAGAGGTTGGATGTGTGCATGATGCGGTGAGCTTGCTCGCAGATGGCTGCGGTGACCTGCAAATGACAATGCCCGGGACCCAGCACGGCGATGCCGGCCACGAAATCAAGGTACTTTTTCCCGTCAGCATCCCACAGTCGTGACCCCTCGCCCCGCACGAACGCCACCGGTAGTTGCGCGTAGGTGGGCATGAGATATTCCTTGCTCAGTTCTGCAGCCTCTTGGTTAGTCATTCCCAGCGCCTCCCGCTCCAGACTCAGACCCGGCCGTTATCATCGTTCCGATACCCTCTTCAGTGAACAGCTCAACCAGCAGCGAATGTTCGGCACGCCCGTCCACCATGTGTACGCTGTGGACGCCGTTTGCTATCGCTGAGATGCCGGCCTCGGCCTTCGGTATCATCCCGCCACCTATCGTGCCGTCGGCGATGAGGCCCGCCAGTTCGCTGGTCGTGACCTGGCTGATGACGCTTTGCGGGTCCTCGACATCGCGCAGCAGGCCCGGCACATCACTCAGTATGATCAGCTTCTCAGCATTCAACTCTTCGGCGACGGCGCAGGCGACGGTATCGGCATTGATGTTATAGCTGTCACAGCCGGGACCTCCGGATCCGACCGGCGTCAGCACCACTATGTAGCCGGCTTCATTGAGCGTGTCAATGAGGCGGGTATCTATCGCAGCCACTTCCCCGACAAATCCAAGCTCACCATGGGGCGATTCAAGCTTACAGGCCGTGACCACGTTGGCGTCCTTCCCCGACAGACCCACGGCCCGACCGCCCTCGGAATTGAGCAGCGAGACCAGTTCCTGGCCGACGAGGCCGACCATGACCATCTGCACGATTTCCATGGTGCGCTCATCGGTCACGCGCAGGCCGCCGACGAACGCCGGTTCCGCACCGAGGCGTTGCATCATCTCGCTGATCCGCGGCCCGCCCCCGTGAACGATCACTACACGCACGCCGACATAGTGCAGCAGGACTAGATCCTTGGTCACACTGCGCTTGAGTGCGGGGTCTGTCATCGCCGCCCCGCCGTACTTCACGACCACTGTCTTGCCGGCCCATTGCCGGATGTAGGGCAGCGCTTCGATCAGAATATGTGCGCGGCCATTGCTTATCGCTTGTGCCCTATGTTTGTCCATTGTTCTCACCTTCCAGGTGCCGCAACGACGCTCAGTCTGCCTCCCCGCCGGCAAGTTCAGACGCATCATACTCCGCATTGAGATGCACATATTCCGGCGTCAGATCACAGGTCCACAAAGTCAACTCTTCGCTACCTCTGGCCAGATCTATCTCGATATCTATCTCCGGGGCGGCCATTCTCTGCCGACCCTCGGCAAGGTCGAAGTCCGCCACACGCCCATCTGCGAAGACAGTGATACCGCAAATGGATATCCTTGCCCGATCGGGATCGAACGGAATCTCGGAGGCGCCCACTGCTGCGGCAATGCGTCCCCAGTTGAAATCCTCACCATAGACCGCTGTCTTGACGAGGCTGTAGTTAGTGACCGCACGGCCGGCAGTGCGGGCTTCCTCGTAGCTGGCGGCTCCCGTTATCTTAACAGTGATGAACTTGCTACAGCCCTCGCCATCGGCGGCGATCTGACGCGCCAGCGACTGCGTCACATACAGCAACGCGCCTCGCAACGCTGCATAATCGTCGGAACTTGTATCGGCAATGGCAACGTTGCCTGCCTGCCCGTTCGCCAGTACGGCTACCGTATCATTGGTGCTCATATCCCCGTCCACGCTGATGCAGTTGAAGGAGCGCGCGACGCACCAACTGAGCGCACTCCGCAAAGCCGCCGCTGCGATCGCCGCATCGGTGGTGATGAAGCATAGCATCGTGGCCATATTGGGACAGATCATGCCTGCACCTTTGCAGATGCCGCCCAGCCTGACCGGCTTGTCTCCCAGGGCGAACTCGACGGCGCACTGCTTCGGCACACTGTCGGTGGTCATGATACCGCGAGCGATCCTGTCGGGGTTCTCACGGCTGAGCACGGTGCCGAGTTGCCCGATGCCATCCGCCACCACATCCATCGGCATGATATCACCGATGTGGCCCGTCGAGCAGACGATTACCTCGGAAGCTGAGACGCCTGTGGCCTCTGCAGCCATATCAGCCATCCGGCGGGCGTCTGCCATTCCCTGCCGGCCGGTGCCGGCATTGGCATTGCCGGAGTTGACTATAATCGTGCGCGCGGTCCCGTCGGCGACTGCTTCCTGCGTCACGTATGTCGGTGCCGCGCGGAAGCGGTTCTGCGTGACCGTAGCGGCTGCGGCAGCGGGCACCTCCGAATGTATCATCACCAGGTCCAGTGCCGGCGGCGGCTTGATACCGCTGGCAATCGCTGCGGCAACAAAACCCTCGGCGGCCAGTACGCCACCCGATATCTCCTTCACGTCAGTGCAGTCTGCCATCATTGCTCCTCCGTATCCAGCCCTTCACTCGCTTGCAGCTTGCCGTTGCCAGTTGCCTTTTGTGGGGCGCGGACCTGTGCCCCGCCGGACGTATGCCGTTACCGTATCGTGTATGTCGTTGGAGGACAGGCATCCTTGCCTGTCAGTGCCGTTAGATAGTGCCTTTGCCGTGTCCTATCGTGCACTTATTCATTGCGCATCTCACCTGCCTGTGCAGTTTGCCGCAGGCAAACTGCATTAGTTAGCGGGGCCCCTGCCCCGCTGACTAAGGCCAGCACGACACCATCGGCAGACCAGCCGTCTCCTCCCAGCCGCAGGCGACATTGATACACTGAATCGCCGCGCCGGACAAGCCCTTGAGGAGGTTGTCCACCGTCCCGACGGCGACCAGCTTGCCGCTACGTTCGTCCATCCCCAGGCCGATATCACAGCGATTGGTGCCGGTGATATGCTTCGTGGCAGGTAGCTTCCCAAGCGGGTGCAGATGCACGAAAGGCTCCTCAGCATAGAAGTCGGCATATACCTCATACACTTCCGCCAGGCTTATGTCCTTCACTAGATGCGCATAGCAGGTGCTGAGGATACCGCGAATCTGCGGCGTCAGATGCGGGACAAAAGTAACCTTGATTTCGCCCCCATCACCATCGGTAATCAGGTCGCCGAGTTCCTGATCCATCTCCGGGGTATGGCGATGCGTCGCCACATTGTAGGCTGCGATGGATTCATTGACCTCCGAGTAATGAGTCGTCAGAGTCGGCTGGCGGCCGGCACCCGAGACACCCGACTTGCTGTCAGCGATGATCATACCCGTCGAGATCAGGCCGTGCTTCACCGCTGGTGCAAGCGCAAGTATCACGGAGGTCGGGTAGCAGCCAGGGACGGCTATGAAGCGGGAGCCGACGATCTCATCACGATGAAGCTCGGGAAGACCATAAGCCGCTGTCGCCAGCAGTTCCGGATGAGTGTGCTCCACATCATAGTAGGCTTCGTACTCCGCGACATCCTTGAGCCGGTAATCAGCCGAGAAGTCAATAACCGTCTTGCCGATATCGTAGGCCTCGGCGACCATCTCCATGCCGGCGCTGTGCGGCAGGCAGAAGACGAGTATATCGGCTGCTGCTGCGGCCATCTGTACATCAATGGGGCCCAGTACGATGTCGGCTAGCGGTGGTGGCAGGTGCGGGTAGAGGTCACCCATGTTCTCGCCGGCCGTCGTATGGCCCGCACAGTACGTCACATCCAGGTTCGGGTGCTCCCAGGCCAGGCGCAGGAACTCGACACCGCCATAGCCGGAGGCGCCCAGAATCGCGATACGTTTCTTCTCTGTGGTGATCATTTCATGCCCACAAAATAGATAATGCCCCCCTGAGATCGGGCGGCATCAGTGCTGA
>CAZCJS010000257.1:0-6153 GCA_964498775.1 uncultured Armatimonadia bacterium | reverse complement strand
GGTCGGAAGTCGGCCTGTGATAGCATTGAGGACATCACCCGATGCAGTGCGTGTTGCTATTGGCCCATCATCTGCATCAAACACGGGTATGTCTATGTCCCAGTCCGGAGGCAGTTTGTTCTCCATGGCCTGGTGGAAGCTCTCACCCAGTTCGGGATATTGGCTGCAATAGTCTGCTAACAGTGTTTCCCATTTTTCTTCCAGTTCGGCTCCCCGCTGCATGGCACGGTTCATATGGGTGCGTGCTTCGGTGGGGATGTGGAACTTCGGCTGCTGCGGCCAGCCCAAGGCTTGTTTGGTTTGCGTGACTCCCTGCTCACCCAAGGGCGCCCCGTGAACTTCGGCAGTGTCCTGTAAAGGGCTGCCATAGCCGATGTGGGTTCGCACGATAATTAATGAAGGCCGATTCTCTTCAGTCTGTGCCTGAGAAATGGCGCTCTCGATAGCTGCCAGTTCATTGCCATCCTCGACATGCAGCACCTGCCAGCCGTAAGCCTCGAAGCGAGCGGCCACATTTTCCGTGAAGGTTAGGTCGGTGTGGCCTTCGATGGATATGTCATTGTCATCGTAGAGAGAGACGAGCTTACCCAGTTGCAGAAAGCCAGCCAACGATGCGGCTTCAGAGGCGATACCTTCCATCAGGTCGCCATCAGAACAAATGGCGTAAGTGTGGTGGTCTACCATATTGAATTCCGGCCGGTCTTGCTTAGCGGCCATATTGAACTGGGCGGCTAGGAAACGCTCGGCCATCGCGATGCCTACACTCATAGCCAAGCCCTGACCAAGCGGACCAGTGGTGACTTCAACGCCGGGCGCACAGTCGGCCTCAGGGTGTCCTGGAGTCATACTCTCCCACTGACGGAAATTCTCTATCTCTGTGAGCGGCAGATCGTAGCCGGTCATGTGCAGGAGAGCATAGAGCAGCATTGACCCGTGCCCGGCGGAGAGGACAAAGCGGTCGCGATTGAACCAGTGGGGATTGCCCGGGTTATGTCGCAGGAACCGGTCCCACAGCACGTAGGCCATGGGTGCTGCTCCCAGAGGCATCCCCGGATGCCCGGAGTCTGCTTGCTGGACCGCATCTACAGCCAAAAACCGTAATGTTTGTATACAGAGCTGGTCTAGATCATTCATTGGCGCCTCCATTGAAGCTGCGTTTAGGCGAATAGCCGAACTACTCAGTTGAAGCGTCGCTCACCGGCCACTCCTGGTCAGAGATTCCAAACGGCAAGTTAGCCAATTGTATGTCTCCGGCTTCGACTTACCTGATATTAGTCGGGAGCGGTGGTGTGCGCAGGTTTTCGTGACGATCTGCTTAGACGGTCACTGTGGCCATCAAGAGGCGGGCACGGTGACAGTGTTGCGAGGCTCGCCGGCAGCGAACGCCCGAATGTTGTCAAAAGTGGTCTGCTGCAAACGCTGCAGAGCCTCCCGGCTGTAAAAGGCGATATGTGGAGTCACAATCACACGCGGATGCCGCATGAGCTGATAGGCCTCCACTACCAGACGCAACTCGTCGAGGGATGGTTCGTCAGGGTGGCGCAAGATGTCATCCTCAGTTATGACGTGTTCAGCCTCCAGCACATCCAGTGCGGCGCCTGCAATGCGGTCTTCATTGAGTGCCTTGAGCAAGGCACCGCTGTCTATTATCGCGCCTCGGGCGGTATTGACGAGGATAGCAGTCGACTTCATTAGTGCGAGTTTCTCCGCGTTCAACAGGTGATAAGTGGATGGCAGGAGCGGTACATGGATGGTTACTACGTCCGATTTCTGCAGGAGGGAGTCGAGGTCGGTGTACTCGAATTGCAGCACCTCGGCCAGTATGCGCCGGGGCTCAAGGTCATAGACGAGGGTGCGCATACTGAGTGCTCGGCCCATGCGAACAACGTGCAATCCGATGTGTCCAGCGCCGATCACGCCGAGCGTCTTGCCATACAAGTCAAAACCTAGCAGCCCTTCAATAGAGGTTTCGCTGCGTTTGACCCGCTCAATTGCCTGGTGAAGGTGGCGCGAGAGGGTCAACATCAGGCCGAAGGTATGCTCGGCTACAGTGTTCTCGCCATACTGCGCGACGTTGGAGACCGTAACGCCATGCCGGTCGCATGCTTCCAGATCAATGTGGTCAACTCCGGTCGAACGAGTCGTGACAAGCTTGAGATTTGGGCAAGCGTCCAGGAAGGTCTCATCTATCTGTGATTCGATGAAGCATGAGAGTACTTGCAGTGAGGCCTTCACATCGGTGGGCAGCTCTTCTGCAGGTACGTCATACATATCAATCTGCCAGGCCAGCTCCTCGATTTGTTCGTCAATGAACTCGCGTTCCCAGACTTCGACTTCAGCAAAGACAATCTTGAGTTGTCCAGTCTCCGCCATGGCTCAATTCTCCCCTATCCTATTTTTGACGTTCCCTATAGGTGGCAGGTCCAGCCGCCGTCTATGTCAATGATTGCGGCGGTCATGTAGCTGCTCTCATCTGCAGCCAGATATACCGCCAGGCCAGCCAGCTCTTCAGGCCGGCCCGCACGTCCCAGAGGCACAGAATTCTGGAGCATCTGTTTGAAGCTGTCCTGGCGGCTAAGGTCTTCCGTCATCGCCGTGGCGAAAAGGCCCGGGCAGATGCAGTTGACGTTGATCCCCTGGGCGGCAAGCTCAAATGCCATGGTTCTGGTCAGCTGGATAATACCAGCCTTACTGGTGTTGTAAGCAGCCGAAGCAGCAAAAGCATGGTGCCCGGCAACGGAGGCTATGTTGATGATCCTGCTGCCCGGGTTCATTCGCGGTACAGTATGCTTGGCCATCAGGAAACAGCCTTCGAGATTAATGTTCATCAGGCGGGCCCAGTCCTCGCGTGTGGTCTCAGTCAGGGGTGTCTCGTAATAGACGCCGGCGTTGTTGATCAGGACGCTGATAGAGCCGAAGTGGTCTTCGACAGCAGCTACCGCAGACTGAATACCTTCCTCACTGGTTACGTCCACATCATAGTACCGGGCTGGGAGGCCATGTTCCTGCAATTGGTGAGCAGTCTCGGTCCCGTCTACGATGTCAAAGATGGCTATGGCAGCGCCCTGTTGGGCCAGGCCCTCGGCCATCGCTTGTCCCAAGCCACGACTGGCTCCGGTGACGATAGCTACTTTGCCGCTCAGATCAAACATTGTTAATTAACTCCTTTAATCTGGTCGGTCGTTATCCGCTACACGAGACTGTTCCAGGGTCGGACGAACCAAGTGGATACTCAGGCGCAGATTGAGTTTGCCGCAGGCCGGTGGGGCTTATGAACAATTAGCCTGTTGCTCGTCATATGCCTCAGTATCTAACCCATTTTTATCTATTGCAGGGTTCGTACACAATGGGGATATTGCCTGGTTTCTGCTAGCGGATTACCTTAAATGTGACTATCCAGAGGATGAGTGCCCAGGCTGTTGAGTTGGAAAACCATGACAGTAATGGCATCGTGACTGATTGGGGGGAACAATGACATGCGGCTCCAGCAACGGGCTGAAAAATAGGGATGCCTCTCTTCCTTGCGGAGTTATCCAACAAGTGGGATAGAGTCACTGAGCGACGAGAAGCGCGACACTGTGATTGAGCCGCCGCTCCCAGTCTATTCTGACTGTACTCTCCAGATTGTCTTTGCGGTCACGCTAACGGTCGTGCTCGGTGCATGCAGCGTCATTCGAACTTACCGGCGAGTAATGGAGGAACCATAGCTTTGCTGTGATGTCAGCAGTGCATTTTTTACTGTCGCTACGGATTACCGATATAGCAGTACAGGGACGTCCACCTGCTTAACAATCTGTTCCCAGACTCCGCCGGAGAGCAGGCGTTCTCCCACCGATTTGCGCCGTCCACCAAGGACGAATAAATCAGGCGCGAATTCGGTAATGACGTCGAGAAGTGCCTGGGGTGCGTCACCGGAGATGACGTGGGATTCGGCCTTTACGCCCGCCAGTGTCATTTGTTCGGCGAGGTAGGAACAAGATTGGGCTACAGCGGATGTTATGTGTCCGGCGCTGACGAGGTGAACCTGCCACTCACTGCTTTTAGCCAATTCAGAAATCATCTCCACAGCATGGGCCGCTTCCGGCCCTCCGTCCCAAGCAATGACGATGTCTTGAATAGGTTTATACTCGGCTCTGGTAACCAACATAGGCTTGATGGCGGACCGCAACAGGGCATTAGCAACCCGCCCCAGCCCGCCAGCGTCTGCTGGAGAGTTTGCACCGTGGGCGCCGAAGGCAGTCAACCAGGAGGTCATTGCCGCAGTGGCCAATCTCTCAGCCGGTTTACCCACGTCAATGGTCCGCTCAAAGCAAAGACCAGCCTCCTCACAGAGATGCTGGGTCCGCGCAAACCAATCGTTTACCGCCCGCCGGGCGAACTCCTCACCTTGGAGAATCTGCGAGCTGTAGGCCAAGCTCTCCGGGGATTCATCCATCGCCTGCATGACTTCGGGTGGTATAACCGCCAGGCCCACGACGTCACGGTTGCCGGCTTGTGCAAAGTCCAGCGCATATTGGGCCGCCACTTCCGACCATTCGGATCCATCTATTCCCACGAGAATATGATGCATTACTGATCTCCCTTCGTAGTATTGTGAGCGAACGCCCCCTGCGGAACGTCTCGCTTAGACCGACCACAACGTCTTCCAATATCCATTTCGTTCTCATGAGCAACTGACCTGCAAGAGCACAGGCGGATTCGTCAACCACCGGCCCGTGTATATTACTGACTAAACACCTTTGCACCCCCATCAGCATGAACTCTCGAGTGCCGATGGGGTGATGATTCTCAGGCGTCAGGGCACAATGGACGTTCACAAAGTCGGCCGCAGCAACTCATACGGGATCGAGTACCATACCGCCTGTTCGTTGCTCAGAATAGTGAATACATCCCACCACCATCAATTGGAATGGTGGTACCGGTAACCGCCGAGGCATGTTCTGAACACAGGAAGGCCACGACGTTTGCCAGCTCTTCCGGCTGAAGGTAGCGCCCCATGGGCAATGTCTTGACGCCTTCGGCCCGCAGATCTGCGACAGTCCGCCCGGTACGCTCGGAGCGCTCGCGCAATAGCTCCAAGGCACGGTCTGTTTCAAAGGCGCCTGGCGCTACGTTGTTGATGAGCACATTCTGAGCGGCGAGCTCGTGAGCCAACGCCTTGCACATACTGATTAGTCCGGTGCGAAATACTCCTGACAGTACTAAATCAGCAACCGGCTCCTTGACAGCCATAGAAGTCATGTTGACGATACGGCCCCAGCGCTGCTGCTGCATCGCCGGGATTGTCAATTTCATGATCCGTAGGGGATATAACAACAGCCGCTCAAAGGCTTGCTGGAAAGCCTCCTCGCCGTGGTCAAGAAAGCCCCCGGGGGGTGGGCCGCCGATATTGTTAACCAATATGTCCGGCGCTCCCCAGCGATTCTGAGTTTCGCTGACAAGGTGCTCAATGTCGGCTTTCTGAGTAAGATCAGCTACAACCGGCAATACTTCTCTGCCGGTAGTCGCGCCGATGTCTGCTGCTGCGCGTTGCAGGGGCTCAATGTGCCGAGCGCATATCACCACTCGAGCCCCCTCGCGAGCCAGCGCTACGGCGCAGGCGCGGCCCAGACCTTTGCTCGAAGCTCCCACAATTGCAACACGCTCGGCAATGTTCAGGTCCATATGGAGTCACCCTTGCGCAATAAACATGATAGCAGTTAGCGACCGGCTTGTAGTATGTCAGCGGGGTATTTCGACGAGAGGCCCTTAAAAGCCACTTCTGGTTCGCAGTGGATCCGGGCCATGGCTACCCCAGCGCTACATCAAGGATCATCATCACGGTAAAGCCCAACATAGCACCCATGGTAGCGGAGTCGGTATTACCTCCGCGCTGAGATTCGGGAATAAGCTCTTCGACAACCACAAAGATCATTGCCCCCGCCGCAAAAGCCAGTGCATAGGGCAGAGCGGGTCTCATCAGCAGGACTAGGCCCGCTCCGAGAACGCCGGCAATTGGCTCGACGATTCCTGACAACTGCCCATACCAGAAGCTCTTCAAGCGCGATAGACCCTCCCGGCGCAAAGGCATGGACACTGCCAGCCCCTCCGGGAAATTCTGGATGCCGATGCCTATAGCCCACGCCACTGCGCCGGTCAGGCTAGCGGCAGGGA
>CAZCJS010000256.1:0-6191 GCA_964498775.1 uncultured Armatimonadia bacterium | reverse complement strand
CTCACCGAGTGCGGCCGCTCCGAAAAGCCGGTAGTGATCAAGCGGGGCATGTGCGCCACTCTCGATGACCTGCTGAAAGCCGCCGAATACGTGCTGATCGAGGACAATCCTAACGTCATTCTCTGCGAGCGCGGCGTGCGCACCTTCGAGACCCAGTACCGCAACACGCTCGACATCTCGGCCATACCGGCGCTGAAGAAAATGAGCCATCTACCGGTCATCGTGGACCCATCTCACGCCGCCGGCAGGCCTGACATTGTACCTGCTCTCTGCAAAGCAGCTATCGCTGCCGGCGCCGACGGTCTCCTTGTCGAGACCCACTGCAGCCCTCAGGAGGCCATGGTGGACGGTGCCCAGGCGCTTGACGAATTTGAGTTCGACCAGCTCATGCGCGACCTCCAGCCCTTCGCCGAAGCGACCAAGCGCCGGCTCTGAACGGCCTTACCTGCGTGCCGCTAAGCGCGGACAATCTCGCCCACGCTATTGGCGTGGCCACCGTTCACCGACACTGCCTGGCCCGCTCCGAGGATGCAATCGTTCACGCGACAGTTGCGGCAGTCCTCCAGCGCTATCACCGCCGTATTGTCCTTCGGGCTGGCACCGGCTATCGTCGTATTGGCGACGAGACAGCCGAGAGCTTCCCGCAGCTCGATGCCGCCACACCCAGCGCCGCCTTTCCCGTAGACCGGGATCGCGTCTATTACATTCCCACATACATTCACGCTACGGCAGTTGCGCAGACAGATATTGCGAGTCGCGCCCTTGACGAAGGTATTGGCACCTATGGCGATCGCGCGGGCGTAATCGGCCAAAATATTGTACTCCTGGCTGCTGATATGATTCCCGCTGATGGAAAGCAGGCCGATCTGGTCCCCCTGATCATTGTTCAGCCCGGAAAGGCGTATGTTTGCCCCACCCGCAGTGGGTGTAGCTTGGATCGTGTTGCTGCAAATGGCGCCCTCGCGAATTCCCGTACCATTACCCGCACTCGCATCAAACCAGACGTCTGCGCACACCGGCGCCGTCTCGTCACGATTGTTGTATTCGATGTCATTGCCGGTAATCTGGATATTGCGGACGTCGCCATTGTCCACCTTGATACCCGCATAGCCGTTATAGCTGCTGTGGCAGCCGATGATATTGCTTTGATGCAGGCTCACATTATCATAGAGAATGCCGACCTGGCGATTGTGAATGATGTGGCACTGGCCGATGATGACATCTCGGTTGCGGACCGCTAGACGAATACCGTTGCGGCAGTCACGGATCATGACACTCGAGATGACGGGCTTGTAGGTCTGCTCCAGCACGATGCCGTCTCCACAATCGCCCTGCCCGATTATCTCAATGCCGGAGACCAGAGGCATGGTCTCGTAGGCGAAGGTATGCTCGGTGACAGTCTTTGGCTCAGCCGTGCCCTCATGCGTACCGATGATGTGGAGGGCCGGCTCTGTTGACGCATTAAGCAACCGGGCACCCCCGGAGCTGACATACGTCCGCCCGCGTTCGCCCAGAGACACCCGCAGTCCCTTCTTTAGCAGATAGTCGCCATGGGGAAAGAAAATGCCCCCCGTGGTGTCGTCAATGGCTCGCTGAATCGCTGCCGCGTCATCGGTGATACCATCGCCGACAGCCCCGAAATCTCTCACATTCACCCCTGCAGCGCTACTGTCGCTCGCTTGCATTTGTCGTCACTCCTGGTTGCGGCTATACTGTTGGTAGCATGCAGCCTTATTGCGACAGACATAGTTCTGCGAGCAGGGGACAATGACCTCCAGGGCAGGTTCCTCACACCATCAGGGCGACCCCATTCCGCTCCTTGTCATCGGCGGGCCGACTGCCTCCGGCAAGACCGAGGCCGCAGTGAGTGTAGGTGAGGCCGTGGCTGTGGAGATAGTGTCTGCCGACTCGATGCAAATCTACAGACACATGGACATCGGTACGGCCAAACCGACCCCCGGCCAGCGTGCGCGAGTGCCGTTCCACTTGGTGGATTTTATGGAGCCGGGAGAACCGTACACTGTGGCGGATTTCCAGCGCGACGCGAAAGCCGCCATTCTCGACATCCACGAACGCGGCAGGTTACCTGTGCTGTGTGGCGGCACCGGCCTTTACGTTGACGCAGTGTTGCGGCATCTTGATTTCCCCCCGCATCTCGGTACACAGCAGGCCGAAATACGTGAGCGTCTGGATGACTATGCCGAAATGCACGGTCCTGCCGCTCTGCACCGGCTGCTGGCCGAGGCCGATCCTGCGGCGGGCGACGCTATCGAGGTCAATGACCGGAAGCGCATCATACGGGCTCTCGAGGTCATAGAAGGCACCGGCCGGCGCTTCTCCGAACTCCGGCGCATTGACGAGACACCCACGGTAAACTATAATTCGGTATGCTTCGTGCTCACGCGACCGAGGCCCGTACTCTATGAGGCGATAGAGCGGCGCGTGGACGAGATGCTTGAGGCGGGCTGGTTAGATGAGGTCAAAGCACTACGCGAGCGGGGGTGCGGCTCCGCCGACCAAGCCATGCAGGCCATCGGATATCGCCATCTGATGGGCTATTTGCAGGGTGGGGGGGACCTCGCGGAAACCGTACGCCTGATCAAGCGCGACACACGCCGATTCGCCAAACGGCAGCTTACATGGTTTGGCGGTCAGACCCGCCGGAATGAGCTGGCAGAAGCTGCCGGCAGTGGTAGGGCGTTGCAGTGGCTCGAGTGGACCACACGCGAGGAGTTCGCTGACGCAGTGCAGCAAATGACTCGGGCTGCGAATAGCCTGCAAGCCAAGCATGGCCTGTAGGCTGAGAAGAGCCGGCACTACTAAAGAGCAGGTGAAATACTGGTGGCAAGAAGCAAAGGTAGCATTCAGGATGAGTACCTGAAACGGATGCAAGAGAAGGGCGTCGTGGTGCGTATCGTGATGGTGAACGCCAAAGAACTCGTCGGCACTATCGGGGGATTTGATGCCTTTACTGTGCTTGTCTCCGTCGGCGATGTCGAAGTAATGGTGTACAAAAGCGCTATCGCCGTCATCGGCCCTACAGGCTCGGACAAGCCCTAGACCGATAGGCAGACGGCGGCTCACTTCAGGGTTACCCGAACCGGCACGATGGGCCAATCGCCTGTCGTGTATTTTTTGTATGGGTATTGAGAGGGTGGTGGAATTGCAGTTCACAAAAATGCACGGCCTCGGGAATGACTACATCTACATTGACGCTATGGCCAATGACCTGAGCCGGTACGACCTGGAGACACTTGCAGCGGTGCTCTCGGATCGCCATTTCGCAATTGGCGGCGACGGGCTGATTTTCATTGATGACTCCGATAAGGCGGACTTCAAAATGCGCATCTTCAACTCCGACGGCAGTGAGGCCGAGATGTGCGGAAATGGTATGCGCGCATTCGCCAGGTATGTCTATGAACATGGACTCACTGACAAGCTCAAGCTTGATGTTGAGACGAGAGCCGGGATCATCAGGCCGACGCTCCGGCTTGAGGGTGAACAAGTCGTCGAGGTCAGCGTTGACATGGGCCCGCCGCACCTGAACAGGGCCGACATACCCATGGAGGGACAGCCCGCTGACGCGCCTGTCATCGCCGAGGAGATTGCGCTCGGCGGCTGCACATTCACCGTCACCTGCGTCTCGATGGGCAATCCCCATTGCGTGATCTTCGTCGAAGAAATCCTCGATGACCTCATATACATTTTCGGTGCCCAGATCGAGCACCATGAGCTGTTCCCGCAACGCACAAACGTTGAGTTCGTCGAGGTGCTCGGCGATGACGAGTTGCGCATGCGTGTGTGGGAGAGAGGGGCCGGAGAGACGCTTGCATGCGGAACAGGTGCCAGTGCCGCCGTCGTTGCAGCGATACTCAACGGACACTGCCGCGAAACAGTGACCGTGCATTTGCTCGGCGGCGATCTGCAGATACGCTGGCGCGAGGGCGAAGCCGTATTTTTGACCGGCTCCGCACACGAGGCGTATACGGGGACCATCCACCCATCGCTGCTCCGCGAAGCAGAGGCATGACCTAAGGCCCTGCTCTTGGCCTTCAGCCGCCATTCCGTCCAGCAACCCCAAGCCATAGATAGTATCTGCCTATGCCAGAGGAGGAGAGACCCACCATGGATATACCGTGGGCCCAGAGACTACAACGCATCCCGCCGTACCCTTTCCGTGAAATCGCCGCAATCAAGGCGAAAATGCTGGCCGAGGGAGACGAACCCATTGACTTTGGGATCGGCGACCCCGACATGCCGACACCGGATTATGTCATTGCGGCCTTGTGCGAAGCGGCTAGGGACCCTGAGACCCACCCCTATGATGAAAGCGGCTTCGGTACCCCTGAATTCAAAGAGGCCGTCGCGGCATTCATGGCCTCGCGCTTCGGCGTGGATGTGAGGCCCGACGGCGAGGTACAGGGCACTATTGGCTGCAAGGAGGCTCTCGCCCATATCACGTGGGCTTACGTGGACCCCAGCGACATCGTGCTGGTTCCGGACCCGGCATATTCGGTGTACAAGGTACAGACTACATGGTGCGGCGGCGCACCTTTCCCGATGCCTCTGCTTGCAGAGAACGGCTTTCTCCCGGACCTGGAGGCGATCCCAATCCCGGTGCGCAAGGCCGCCAAACTCATGTTCATCAACTACCCCAACAATCCCACGAGCGCCGTTGCGGAGACCGATTTCTTCGCCGAAGTCGTCGAGTTCGCGCGCCGGAATGAGATAATCATCGTCCATGATTGCGCTTACTCGGAGGTCACCTACGACGGCTACGAGACCCACAGCATTCTTGAGGTCGAGGGGGCGAAAGATGTCGCTATCGAGATGCACTCCTTCTCCAAGACCTTCAACATGACCGGTTGGCGTGTGGCCTGGGCATGTGGCGGCGCGCCTTTCATCGAGGCTCTCTCGAAGGCGAAGAGCAATGTGGATTCAGGCACCTTCATGGCGATTCAGCGGGCCGGCATCGCCGCGCTCGAGGGCTACGATGAGTTCATCGTCTCCCTGCGAGCCGAGTACCAGAGGCGGCGCGATGCCCTCGTCGCGGGCCTAAACTCACTCGGCTTCGACATCTCTCCGCCCAAAGCCGCATTCTACATCTGGGCACCGATCCCGAAAAGCTACCAGACAGCGGCGGATTTCGCCAAAGACCTGCTCGCAGAATGTGGTGTCTTGGTGATTCCGGGCGCGGTGTATGGGGACTATGGCGAGGGCTTTGTACGGCTCTCGCTGACGATCAAGGGCCAAGACAAGATGGGTCAGATTGACGAGGCGATACGCCGCATCCGTGACAACCTGAATATCGAGTGGTAACCGCACTGCCGGCATTCTCGTGCCGCGACTGACGGTGTCCGATTATGAACGAAATAATCGAAGTAGGGCTGCAACGAGGCGACCGCCTGACTGCTGAGCGAGCGATACTCGTCGGCATCAGGAGGCTTCGCGGTGAGGGGCTGCGCTCGATGCGTGAACTGGCCCAACTCGCCACCTCCGCGGGTGCCGTGCCCGTGGACGTGCTCATCCAGCAACGCGACGCCCCGCACCAGGCCACCTACTTGGGCAAAGGCAAGGTCGAAGAGCTCAAGGCTCTGCAACTTTCGGCAGATGCTCAAATCGTGCTCTTCGACGACGAACTCACCCCTGTTCAGGTCTCCAATCTGATAGACCAACTGGACTGCAAGGTGCTCGACCGGACGGAGCTGATCCTCGACATCTTCGCGCAGCACGCGACCTCGCGCGAGGGGCAGCTTCAGGTCGAGCTCGCCCAGCTCTCCTACATGGCTCCGCGGCTTGTCGGCAAGGGCCGCATGATGGATCGTATCGCCGGCGCAGATGGTGGGGGCCTCGGTGGCGTTGGAGTTCGCGGGCCGGGTGAAACCAAGCTGGAGACGGATCGCCGCACTCTCCGCAGGAAGATGTCGCATCTGAAGGAGAAGCTCGAAGAGGTTCGAGGTCATCGCGAAATCGAGAAGCGTGCCCGTGCGAGGTCGGGTCTCCCACTGGCGGCCCTTGTCGGATACACTAATGCCGGCAAGTCCACGCTGCTCAACGCACTCGTCGGTAGCGACGAAGTCAACGCTCACGACCGCCTTTTCGAGACGCTGGACACCACGATTCGCAAGGCGGAGATCGAGGGGGCCGAACTGCTCATCAGCGATACCGTCGGCTTCATTCATGACCTCCCC
>CAZCJS010000255.1:0-6194 GCA_964498775.1 uncultured Armatimonadia bacterium | reverse complement strand
TGATGGCGTGCCGCCCGGACTCGAACTGTGTGATGCCGATATTCAGGAGGAACTCGACAAGCGGCGTCCGGGGCAAAGCGACATTGACTCACCGAGGCAGGAAACCGACCAGGTGCAGATATTCTCGGGCCTCAGGGATGGCTATACGACCGGAGCGCCGGTGGGTATGATCGTGAAAAATGTTGACACGCTCCCACAGCATGTCAAAGAGTATGAGGACGCCAAGGACCTAATCCGGCCGGGCCACGCAGAGTACACGTACCGGTATAAGTACGGCGACTATGTGGACTGGTGCGGAGCTGGACGTGCCAGCGGCCGGGAGACAGTGGGCCGCGTCGCAGCAGGCGCGCTGGCCAAGAAGATATTGGCCCGCGACGGGATACGAGTGGCGGCCTATGTGAGTGAGTTGAGCGATATTCGGGCCGAGGTCTCGGAGATGAGCTTTGACGAGCGCGAGCAGAATGCGCTGAAGAATGAGATATTCTGCCCGGACCTGGCGACCGCCGAGAAGATGATTCAACTGGCGCGCAAGATCAAAGATGATGGCGATACACTCGGCGGCGTGGTCGAGATTTTGGCCGTAGGAGTGCCGCCGGGCCTCGGCGAGCCGGTTTTCGACAAGCTCAGCGCGGGCCTCGCCCACGGTCTGATGAGCGTCCCGGCCGTGAAGGGCTGCGAGATCGGAGCCGGCTTCCATAGCACGCGGATGTTGGGCTCGGAGTGTAATGACATCCCGTACCTGAAGGACGGTCGCATTCGCTTCCGCACCAATCACTCCGGCGGCATTGATGGCGGCATATCCAACGGCGAAGACATCCTGGTGCGGATTGCCGTGAAGCCGACATGCACAATCTCGATCGCCCAACAGACGGTCAACATGGAGACGATGGAGGAGACAGAACTGGCCGCCATCACGCGCCGCGATGCGACGATCTGTGGAAGGATGTGTGCCGTGGCGGCGGCGATGACACGCATCGTTATTCTCGACCATCTGATGATGTGGCGGGGCTATGATGCAGTCTCCGGCATCGAGCACAAGTTCGGATGGTAGATGGTAGGGCGCTGCAGGGCCCAGGAACTGCACCAGTAGCATGTGAGGCGGGCCGGTCCCGCGTGTACGCGGGACCGGCCCGCTTTGCGTTGGCCAAGAAGACACTTCAAGGTGCATCCGGGCAGTGCTGCACGAAGGTCCTTGTCATGCCCAAGGCGAACCGCCTATCCGGTAAACGGAGGTGCGATATGCAGAGATTGCTTGTGGTTGGCTGTGGCTCGATAGGCGAGCGCCATATCCGCTGCCTGGGGAGTTGTCGGGATGTCGAGGTGACCCCGTGCGACCCGCGCGACGAACGGCTCGAACAGATGGCGGGGCTTTATGGCACCCACCCCGGGATAGCCGACTATGCTGACGCGGACCTCGACGAGTTCGATGCGGTACTGATATGTACGCCCAGCAATATGCACATTCCCCAGGCGATGAGAGCCTGCGAGCACGGCTGTCACCTCTTCGTCGAGAAGCCCATGTCGGTTGACATGGCAGGAGTTGATGCGCTGATAGAGGCGGCGGCGGAGCGGGAATTAGTGCTGCAGGTGGGCTACATGCTGCGTCATCATCCGCTGCTGTCCAGCGCGCGGGAACTGGTGAATGAGGGCGCCATCGGGACGGTGTATATGGCGGACATCTGCTGCGGGGCGTTCATCGGTGATGCGCGCCCGGAATACGCGCAACTTTACTGGGCCAAGCGCGCCAGTGGCGGCGGCGTACTCTATGATGCCTCCCATGAACTTGACCTGATCCAGTGGTTCCTCGGGCCGGTGGCCGAAGTCAGTTGCATGGCCCGGCACTTCAAACTCGAGGTGGATGCTGATGTAGATGACGGCGCGGTGCTGATCATGCGGACCGAGAGCGGCGCGCTGGTCAATATGTTCTGCAACGATATCCAGCGCAACTACAAGCGCGCCGGCCAGATTATCGGCGACAAAGGCACCGTCGAGTACAGCTATGACGAGAGCCGCTTCTCCCTCTACCAGGGCGACACGGGCACCTGGATCCATCAAAGCAAACAGTTTGAACGTGACGATTTCTACATCAACCAGATGCAGAACTTCTGCGCGGCGATACGCGGTGAGGAAGAACCGCGAGTGAACGGCGAGGATGGCAAGCGCTCGCTCGCCCTGGCACTTGCCGGCTACCTTTCCGCCGCCGAAAAGCGCTTCGTCCAGATCGCCGAGGTACTGGCGTAATCAGCGAATGACCGAGGTGTAGGGCCATGGAGAAGATTAGGGCAGCGGTGCTGGGACTCGGGCGTATGGGATTGGAATCGCACTGTAACTCCCTGGCGCAACTCGATGAATTCGATCTCGTGGCCGGCTGTGATCCGACGCCGGCGAGATTGCAGGTGGCTACGGAGCAGTTCCGCCTGCGCGGCTACGAGACGTTCGAAGAGATGTTGGCTGATGCGGATATTGATCTAGTGGTAGTCGCGACGCCCTCGGCGATGCACCAGGGTCACGTCATCAAGGTTCTGGAAGCTGGCAAGCATTGCCTGACCGAGAAGCCGCCGGCGATGAATGTCTGCGAGTGGGACGAGATGGGGGAGGCGGCCTCCAAAGCTGGACGGACGCTGTGCTGCTTCCAGAATGCGCGCTGGAATCAGCAGCAGTTGCAGGTGATGGGGCTAGTCGAGCGCGGTGCGCTGGGCGAGTTGGCCGCGATAAAGCTGATCAATCTCAGCTATTCAGATGTGATGTACAGTTTCGCGGTGCCCGAATACCGGCCCGGCTGGCGGACCGAGAAGCGGTACGGCGGCGGGATGCTGTATGACTTCGGCCCGCACCATATTGACCGCGTCCTGCAGATACTCGACCACGCACCTGTCCGCGATGTCTATGCCGACCTGTCCAGCGGAACCTGGAGTGACGATGTGGACGACGGGTTCCTGGTCATCATTCGCTTCGAGAATGGTGTAACCGCCCACATCGAGCAGAATGTCGCGACAAGGGCGAAGCTGAGCACGTTCATAGTCGCCGGGTCGGAGGCGACCTTCCAGGATGGTGTGGTGAGGAAGGGTGAGGCAGAGAAGCCGACGGAAGAAAAACTCGAGGCGATTGACAGGAACTCCGATGAATACTACGTAACGCTGTACGAGCACTTGACAAGGGGCACGCCGCCGCCGGTGCCCTGGGAGCACACGCGCCAGATGATGCGCATACTCGATGCCGCCTTCGAGAGCGCGGAAACGGGAGAGGTCGTGGCCCTGCGGTGACCCGAACTTGAGCGGGTGGCGACACGACATCTATCACAAGGCGACGAATAAAGCAGATGAGGTATCACAGTGGCACTTGAGATGGGGCTCAATACGACGGAGGCAACGACTCACAAGAGTGGGATAACCACGCGGGCGGTGACGCTCGGTCTGATCGGGGTGGCCGTCGTCGGTCTCGGCTTTCCATACGCAAATCTGGTAATCCAGGGGACGCGGCCCGCTAATACCGCGCTCGGCTTCGGCGTGATCTTCATTTTCCTGATTCTGGTTGCGATATTGGGCCCGGTCGCGAGCCTGGTGCGGAAGCGTGCCATACTCTCACAGGCCGAGTGGATCGTTGTGTTCATCATGTTGCTGGTGGCCTCGGCAGTACCGACGTGGGGGCTGGTCGGTCAGTTGCTGCCGATTATGACGGGCGCACAGTATTATGCGACGCCGTCGAACCGCTGGGCTGAGGACATCGTCACCAATCTTCCCGACTGGGCGGTGCCCAAGGACCCCTACGTGGTGAACAACTTCTACGAGGGTCTGCCGCGCGGCGATGCAATTCCATGGGGCGGTTGGGGGGTGCCGCTGCTGGCATGGGCGGTGTTCATCGCGGGTCTCTACGCGGCAACACTGGGGGTGACACTGCTCTTCAGCAAGCACTGGACGGAGCACGAACGGCTAGTCTATCCGCTAATGCGGTTGCCTATCGAGATGGTGCGAGGCGTGGGGGGGAAACGCATTATCTCGGACGTGTTTAGCAACAAGCTGATGTGGCTTGGCTTCCTACTCGCCTTCGCGGTCAGCTCGTATGTGGGCCTGTGCTATTACGCGAAGATGCTGCCACTGCTGCCGCTGCGCACCAGCATGAATGTGCCCATCCAGGGCGAGAATATCTTCTTCCGCCTGTGGATCAACCCGTCGGTGGTCGCTTTCACGTACATGATTCATACCGACCTCGCGTTCAGCCTGTGGTTCTTCTCGGTGTTCACACAGTTTCAGAATCCGCTGATGCGGATATGGGGAATCGGCCTGGGTGCCAGAGAGGTGTACGGGGCCGGAACGCCGGCGATTTCGAACCAAACGATGGGTGCAATGATCGTGCTGGTGGTCTATGGGTTCTACACCGCGCGGGGTCCACTGGCGGAGATCTTCAGCAAGGCATTCTCCGGCGCGCCCGTAGGAAGGGATGAGCAGGGCGCTGCCTCGCCGCAGATCATAGTCGGCTGCTTGATATTCGGTTTCGTCGTCATGGGCGGGTGGCTGTACCTGGCCGGCATGAATGTGGCCAGCATCATCGTGTTCATGTTCGGTGCGTTCGTGACTTTCATCGCACTCACGCGGGCCACGATCCAGGGAGGTGTGCCGGTGTCGCGGGCGGCCTTAGTCCCACAGTCGTTCGCGGCGACGATTCTGGGGAGCCGGTACATCGGGCCGGCCGGCCTCACAACACTGAGCATGACCTTCTCATGGGTGGCAGACATCCGGGTGTTCATGATGCCGTTCATGGCGCATGCCGCAAAGCTCTGGAGCGAGATTCGGGGCCGCCCGCGCGGCTTCGTCAGTATCATCGTCGTCTCCATTGTCGTATGCGCGATTCTAGCCACGGCCATCACGATTTACGAAGGGTATAACGAGGGGGCAGTATGGCTAAGTAGCTGGCTGTTCAGCGGCTGCCCGCAACAGGCATACATGTTCGCCGACAACCATATCCACAATCCGCAGGGACCGTCGCCGAGTAAGATGCTATTCCTGGGTATCGGTGGGGCCATAATGTGGGGGCTGACGCTGCTGCACTACCAGTTACCGCGTTGGCCGCTACATCCGCTGGGTTTCGCAGTGGGGCCGACAACACCATGCCAGGACCTTTGGTTCTCGATATTCTTCGGTTGGCTGACCAAGCTCATAGTGCTGCATCTGGGCGGCTACCGGGCCTTCCGCATCGGCATGATGATCTTCCTGGGGATGATTCTGGGACAGTTCACAGCATGCGGCGTCTGGGCGATAATAGACGGAATTATCGGGACGACCGACAATATGATCTATGTGTACTGAGCCCTGGGCCGGCCACCCGTCATCGCGGTAGTATAGTTACGTTCCGTCGGGGCTATCGGCTACTGCGCAACCGGCTATGAGGTCGGCGGAGAGTGTCGTATGGCCGATGCGCATCTCGGTCTCAAAGATCGCGGCGCGGGTCAGAGCCATTAGGTCAATTGTGCTGTGCGCCTCAATGGCGGTGGTCGCGTCGCGCAGCAGGATGATGTTGTAGCCGCGAGCTGCCATGGCGCGAGTGCCGTAATCACGGCCCGGGACGCAGAAATTGGCGGCAAAACCCCCGTAGATGAGATACGCGATGCCCTGATGGCGACAGAGACGGTGTAGCTGCTCCCCGGTCTTGATGACAAAATCATCCGGGCGCGGGTCGAGACAGTCCACAATCCTCCGCTCATGCAGATGCTCCTGGAGCCATTGCTCGCGGCTCGGCTCAAGCGGCTTGCCGTAGGGTGCGTACTCGCCCCTCCCGCGACGGAGTTCCTCCGGAGGCCAACTTCCAGCCTCCTCCGCCTCGAATAACTCCTCCTCTGAAGCGTACTTCACCCACTGCGGGTAATGCTTTGCTACGCCCGGAGAAGGGGCATGTATCACCGCGATGCCGGCGTTGCGGCAGGCCTCGGCTACCGGCGCGAGTACCTCGGCACTGATGCGATTCGTCCGCTCTATATAGCTGCTGAGGGCGTGCAGATCCCAGCAGTCCACCAGCACGAGGGCCACCTGCTCGGTGGGAATCGTCCACTCGTAGGACTGGTAGCTGAGATTGGCCTCCACAAGCTCGACACCCGGGTCAGTGCCGAGGCGGTAGTGGCGGACGGGGAGGGTTATGTGAGCCATAGCGTTACTCCTTGATCGAGGGTTGGCATCTGGCGGCAATATCCCCCCAGGGCTTAC
>CAZCJS010000254.1:0-6211 GCA_964498775.1 uncultured Armatimonadia bacterium | reverse complement strand
GGAAGTGTGAGGTGACCAACGACCAGTATGCGACATTCCTCAATGAGGTACAGCCCACCAACGTGCTCGATTGGCTGGACATTGACGTGTGTGGCATCGAGGTAGTAGCTGGCACCTACCAGTCGAAGTCGCAACTCGGCCCGTACCCGGTGTTTCGGGTGAATTGGCATGGCGCCGTAGCGTACTGCGAGCACTACGGCTATACGTTGCCGACGGAGGCGCAGTGGGAGTATGCGGCTGCGGGGCCGGATGCGCGCACGTATCCGTGGGGTGCCGACTGGGACCCGCAGAAGTGTTGCAACGCGGACAACCGGGGCCCGTTTGGCAACACGTTTCCGGTGGGCAGCTTTCCCTCGTGGGTAAGCTGGTGTGGCGCGCTGGATATGGCTGGGAATATCTTTGAGTGGTGTGCCGACTGGTACGACGCAGACTACTATCAGGTCAGTCCCGAGCTGAATCCACCGGGCCCGGCTGATGGTCTGCACAAGAATAAGGTGTTGCGCGGCGGGGCGTGGAACTACTCCAGCTACGCCTGTCGCGCGGCGTACCGCCGCAACTACTCCCCGGCGTACACGTACTACTTTGCCGGATTTCGGGTTTCCAGGACCGGCCGTTTGGATGCTGCGCTTTGAACTGTGTTGTTTTCTGCCTCTGTGGCTTAGCACCTGTGACTTATGCCTATAGCTCCCGGTTGTCCAGCACTGCTGAGGTCTTCTCGCCGAGGGGGGCGAGGGAGGTCGGTTCCACGAATTTCACCCTTACTCCCAGGCCCAGGCGCTTCCGCAGCAGCTCCTCCGCCTCGTGACGTTGCCTGTCAAGTTCGGAGAGCCTGCCGCCTGCCGGGGGGCGACTCAACTCTATCTGCACTTCCATCGTATCCTCGCCGCCATCGCGGTTGAGCACTACCTGCATGCGCGGGCCCGCAACTCCCTCCATCGTCTCGACGATTGCCTGAATATCACCGGGAAACACCTTCATACCCTGGATGATAATCATATCATCGGTACGTCTGAGTACCCGCGACATCCGCGCATGGGTGCGCCCGCACTGGCAGGCCTCGCGCGTCAGTGAGGTGATGTCGCCGGTCCGGTACCGCAGCAGCGGGAATGCCTCCTTATCAATCGCCGTCAGCACCAGTTCCCCTTCCTCACCGTCATCCAGGCGTTCCCCCGTATCCGGATCAATGACTTCGGGGATAAAGTGATCCTCTGCGATATGCAGCCCGCACTTGTGCTCACATTCGCCGGCTACACCAGGCCCGCCGAGTTCTGCCAACCCGTAGATGTCCAGGGCAGTAATCAGGAGCTTGTCCTCGATGATCTGGCGCGTCCGCTCGGTCCATTGCTCGCCCCCGAACAGCCCTACACGCACTGACAGTGACTGTGCGCTGACCTCCGAGGCCGTTATCGTCTCGGCTATCTGCCGCGCGTAGCTTGGGGTTCCCACCAGCACGGTCGTCCGGAAGTCCTGCATCACCGCTATCTGCTTGTGTATCTCGGCTGTCGAGGCAGGAAGCACCGAGGCTCCGACCCGTTCGGCGCCTTGATGGAGTCCAAATCCACCGCTGAACATGCCGTAGCCGAAGAAGATCTGGACCACATCATCCTCATTCACACCGGCGGCGGCGAGGTTCCGCGCGACAAGCTCCGTCCAATGTTCGAGATCGTTGGCGGTGTAGCCCACTACCGTCGGGACGCCGGTGGAGCCGGATGAGCTATGAATCCGCCGCACCTCGCGAAGCGGAACTGCGAACATCGCATATGGATAGCTCTCCCGCAGGTCCGTCTTTGTCGTCAGCGGCAATCGCCTCAGGTCATCGAGGGAGGTGAAATCGTCCGGCGTCAGTCCTGCTGCGCGCATGACCGCGCCATAGAACTGGACGTTCCGGTAAGTGCGGTGGATCGTGCTCTGCAGTCGTTCGAGCTGCAACTGCTGGAGCTCCGCCCTCGGCATCGTCTCATTGCCCACATCATATATCCGCGACTTCATATCAACCCACCCTCGACATCACCATTATTGTTTGCGGGGCATCTCGCACATTGCCGGCTGGTGTGCACATCTTGACCGGGAAAACGCAATGCTTAGAACTCTGCGTACTCCATCGTTATCAGGCGTTTTTGCTCCGGTATGTCGTCAATCCGCTGCTCGGCCTCTGCAGGCAACTGCCAATCAAAAATGCCCATGTTCTCGCGCAGGCGCTCTCGTGATGAGGCCTTGGGGATGGCGACGATGCCCTTCTCCACAAGCCAGCGCAGACAGACCTGTGCCGGTGTCCTGCCGACCTCATTCGCAACAGCCTTGATGACCGGATAACGCAACGCTTGCGTGCGCGCCAGGGGAGCGTAGGCGGTCACCACGACATCGCTGCTGCTGCAGAAGTCCAGCAACTCCTGCTGATACAGTAGCGGATGGAACTCGACCTGGTTGGTGCAGATCGGCAGTTCCGATATCTCCATTGCCGCTGTAAGTCGCTTGATGATGAAATTGCTTACTCCGATACTCCGAACCCTGCCCGCATCGTGAAGTATCTTGAGTGCTCCGAATGTCTCCTCCATTGGGATGTCGGGATTCGGCCAGTGCAGCAAGTACATGTCAAGGTAGTCAAGCTGCAGTTCCTCAAGGTTGCGCTCACACGTCGCGATTAGATCATCGTGGGCCAGTTGCTGGTAAGGGACCTTTGAGGTTACGAACAGAGAGGGTCTGTCGAATTGTCTGAGTGCCTTGCCGACTGCGATGTGATTGTCATAGATGTCGGCGGTATCAATATGCCGGTAGCCCATCTCGATAGCCTCGCTGACGACGCGGGTGCACTGTTCGTCGGCAAGGCGCCAGGTGCCCAACCCGAGGACAGGCAACTCGAACCCGGATCTGAGACGACATGTCGGTATCTGCATAGCGGTCTCCTCGGCGCGTTGATTACGACCTACCCTACTACTTCGCCGACACTTACTTCGCGTCCTTCAAGCAGCGAGCGCTTGCCGGCCTCCAGCACCGCGATTACTTCGGCTTCCTCCTCCACCGGTACAGGCTCTTCCCCGGTTTCCAGAAGCACCATGAACTGCTTCAGCAGGTAGTAGTAGAGGTTGGCTGTATCGGGTGTTACCGACTTCCAGCCCTCGGTCCCATAGACATTGATTTGATAGCCGGCGCGCATCTTCTCCCGTTCACCCACCATGAGTACGAGGTCCCGCTGCTGCTCGAAGCGTACCCGCACGATGTTGCAGTCGGGCTTGCCGACATTGAGGCATGACACAGCCCCGCCGCCGAAGATGCCGTAATACATTGACAGCGCGTGGATACCGTAGTAGATGAGGTCATTCCCGCAGATCGTCGTGACCAGATGTATCTCCCCGAGTTCCCCGATCGCGCCCTTGAGTGCGAGGATATCGGGCACGAAGCGCAGGGAACTCGCGGACATAAACGGCGTACCCGTCTTGCGCACCAGTTGCGCGATTTCTCTCGCGCCCTTGGCAGTCATAGCCAGCGGCTTATCGCAATAGGTTGGCACGCCGTGTTCCAGTGGGTAAGTGGCGAACTTGGCTTGGGCCCCGGAGCCGTCATCAACGATCAGCACTGCGTCCACGTCTTCGCAACATGCTTCCGGACTGTCCACCACCTCCTCGATGTAACAGGCTTCGGCGAGGCGCTCCGCCCATTCGGGATGCGGATCCCAGATCTTAGTAATGCGCGCATTCTCAATGTGGTCGGCGGCCTTGATAAAGGTCCATTCCCACTTGTTTGCCACCTGCTCATCGTGGCCGTTAAAGGTGCTGCAGAACGCGGTGCCGTGATGCGACCCTGGAGCCGTTGGCGCATCCTCACCACGGTAGCCAGGGGTATAGGTAGCCGCCGCGATGATCCCGAGCTTTCTCATTTCTCTGATCCTCCGTCGAGTTAGTGCCGCCCTATCCAGCGTTGCCTGTCACTGTGAAGCGTAGATGAGCTTTCCCAGTGGTAGTTTTCGCCAAACCGGAGAGGTTTTCCTTGTCGGGCCGAGCAGGCTGCCCTTGCGTATGGCGAAAGCGCCCAGATCCGGGGAGGTCCTCAGGCATCGGCAGCGAATCTATTAATGAAATAACTAACTAATTGTCTCGACCAAGCGGGCGACAGTGTAGTGCGCGGTCGCAGCGAGTGCGGCGACGACGGCGGCAGTTGATTGTGGGGCCGGGTGAGCGAACTTCTCGGTGCATCTGTTCCAGTCGGAGACAGTGAGCGTGACGGACATGCGTTATCGGCAGATGTTTCACCAGTGAGAGAAGCTGTCAGCTAGTATCGTGTCCCGCAAGTATATTGATCTATTGGAGAGCCCTGGTATTCCGCGAGAATGACTTCGAACGGACTCGGGCTGGAAGCTGATAGCGCGCGAGGACGCTGCGCGTCCTCTTCGCGCTATCACCTGACCTGCGCGAGGCGCAGGTCAGGCCGAGCCACCCGTTCGGTGAGCTATTTGGAGTATGTGAAGTTATCTCTGGGACAGGACACTAGGAGCGGGCAGTGATATTCCGTACTAAGAAGAGTCGAGTGGGAAAAGCCACCTGCTCGGCCCTATGAGAGCTAAACCGGATGGCGCAGCTACTCGACGGAACCTCAAAACAGGAGGGTTTTCGATGAAGAATGTGGTGATGGTCATGATGATGCTGTCAGCGGCGGTTAGTTCGTATGGTGACGAGATCGGCGAGTTAGGTCAAATGAAGGAGATGTATCTGCAGACGCCGCTGGTTGAGGGCGGCAAACCCGCGTGTCTGATAGTGGCTCCCGATGACGGGGCGTATGTTGTGCTTGCGGAGAAGCTCAGCGCGGCGATCAAGGCCGCTGATGGCGTGGCTCCGCCGGTGAAGAAGGCCGGCGAGGTGACTTTGCAACAGGCACAGGATACCAACATCATCGCCCTCGGCCTGTTCACCAATAACCACATCGTGGAGAAGCTTTACCTGCAGGAGTTCGTCCTCTGCGATTACAATTTCCCCGGCGGTGAGAACAGCTATGTCATCAGGACGGTGCACAACCCCTGGGTGACCGGCAAGAATGTTGTCTATATCGGGAGCACTGAACTGGCAGCCTGTGAAGCCGCAGTGAATCGGTTCATCGAGATGCTGGAAGAGCAGCCGAAAGGTGCCGTCGGACCGATAATCGAGGTCTCGATAGACGGTGAGAAACCCGCCGGACTGAGCGACAAGCAGTTAGCGGAGTCGGAAGCTAAACTGAAAAGCGACAAGAATCAGGGCTCGGTCTATGCCAGCGCCCAGTCCTACGCTAACCAATACTTCGTCACCGGTCAACCGGGGTGGGCGAAGCTGTTTCTGAGTGCGATGAGAAGGATAGACGAGCTGCACAACACCCAGGGAAGTGTCGCCAGTACTGCACCGTGCCAGTGGCTGTTCCGGTTTTTCGATACCATCGAGGAAGGGCCGGCGTTCAGTGATGAGGAGCGCCGCGAACTCACTAATCTCTTCTACCGCTTCGCCACTCGGCTGCGCTTCACTAAGGAGCCGATCGAGCCACTGAAAACATCGCGAGGCAATACCGTGGCGACCTCGACGCAGTCAGCGATCTACTGGTCGCGTTATTATCCCGACCTCGAGCTGGGGAAGCTGCAACTGGCCAACATGAAGAAGTTGTATGAGCCGGACATGGTGAACTGGAAGATACCGGAGGACTCCCCGCGCTATGGGCAACTGACCGTGGTACGCAGCTTTAAGTGGGCCCTGACCGCTCCGGATCCGCGCTATGTTGAGAACGAGCTGTTGAAAAAGATCGCCGACTACTACATGCTGATAACCAATAACCTGGGTAACTGCGCGGGTATTGGTGACTACAGCGGCCTAAGCAGTGCCAGTCACCTGGTAGAGGTCTATCCGCTGGCCGCCTGGTTGTACAAGGACGGCCGTTACCTGTGGTTCTGGGATCACTTCGCGGAGAATCCGAGGAAGCCGGGGCCGAGGTTCTATCGCCATCGCGGCAATGGCCTGATGGGCTGGGTGCCTGAGGAGGTCCTGCCGAGGAAGCGCCCTGACGACTTACTGGGTATAGCGAAGGCGCCACTCGACCAATGGATCTACGACCGGCGTAATTACGTAGAGGAGCGTAAATTCCCGATTGCCGAGTGCTACGACAAGGCCAGCTTTCGAGCCGGATTCGAACGCGACGACGAGTACATGTGCATGAGCGGGTTTAGTCATGGCTATCATTCGCACCCAGATGCCAACGCGAT
>CAZCJS010000253.1:0-6248 GCA_964498775.1 uncultured Armatimonadia bacterium | reverse complement strand
CTGGCAACTCCTGAAGGACGCACGAAAGGATGCGTTCGCCCCCGTCGGCAAAAGCCATGAGGACCAGCAGAGAGTCCAGCTCATCCGCGCTCTGCTGAACCCGCAGCAACTCAGTGCCCTCACTCAAGGCGCCATGGGAATACGTCAGCAGGAAAACGCCGGCATCAGGACCGCCGCGATCGTTCTCAGCGCACTTAACCGCATCATGAAACAGGATGAGCCCGATAAGCGCCAGGAAGGCTCCGACAAGCTCCTGAAGGCGATTGGCGAGGCGGTTCCTGAGAAACTGGATGAGGGAATGATCGAGGACCTGCAGGCCTTCTTCAGCCGCGTTACGGAGATGAACCAGGTGGAGTTCGCCGCGGCACAGAAGGAACTTCTCGCTGAGTTGGGCGTGCTGCTGCCGCCCGAGCTGGATGTCGGCAAGTTGTATATGGCAATGGAGCCCGAACGTGTGAACCAAGCGATCGTGGCACTTTTCATGACGGAACAAGCCAAAAGTCTGCTCGCGGAGATGCGAGACGCGAGAGCGGATGCACGGTAGGCAAGGCAGTTAATCGCTGGCGACTACAAGCAGGAATTCGGCCGAGCGCCGGCGAACTTACGGTGGCAAAAAACTCATAGACATTGCTGTTTGCCGAGAAGGAGTCCGGTGACGGTTGCAGGAAATGACCGGATGTAGTATGCTAAACAGCGTTTTGTACGTTGCTCTTGTTATGTACTTGGGGCGCTAATCTTTCCGAATTGGAGCAAGTCCGTCCATGGCGAAGATGCGGGAAATCGAAGAGCTGCAAGAATACCGAGACTTGATGCTGGCGCCCGACGAGTACAAGGAAGGGTTCGGCTGGAAGACGGTTATCGGTGCACTGTTCATCGGTTTTGTGATGATGCCGGGGTCCATATATCTCGGTCTCGTTGCAGGACAGACAATGGGCCCGGCGGCAGAATGGACCACGATCATTCTGTTCACCGAAGTCGCGCGCAGGTCCTTGACGACACTCACGCGGCAGGAGGTCTATGTCCTCTACTATATCGCCGGCGGTCTGACGGCCATGACAGGTGGGCTGGCGCTAGCGGGTGGACCGTTCGCAAAGCTTGTCTGGAACCAGTTCCTCCGAGCTTCGGCGCCGGGCGGATTGGGCGAGCAGGTGCCCAACTGGGTGACGCCGCCCCCCGATTCCGTCGCGATCCGCAACCGCACCTTCGTTCACTCCGACTGGGCAGCGGCCGTTGGCGTGCTACTGGCGACCAACATCCTATCGCGAGTCGCCTGGTTCACGTTCGGCTATGTGCTCTACCGCTTGATGTCGGATGGGGAGAAGCTGCCTTACCCGCTGGCCCCGATCACTGCGCAGGGGGCAACGGCACTGGCTGAAGCCTCGAGCAAAGAGGAAACATGGCGTTGGCGGTTGTTCTCCATCGGTGCCATGATCGGCATCGCCTTTGGCTTCATCTACGTGGCGCTGCCGACCTTGACCGGTGTGATGTTACAGGCCCCGGTGGCGATCCTGCCGATCCCGTGGATAGACTTCACTGCCGGCACCGAGGCATTCCTGCCGGGCGCTGCGACCGGCGTCGGCACTAACCTGGCTCTGCTCTTCGTGGGCTTCGTACTACCGTTCTGGATGGTTGCCGGTTCCTTCTGCGGAGCCATGGCTACGCTCATTGTCAACCCGATCCTGGTCAAAACGGGCAATATGCCCACGTGGCGCCCGGGGATGGAATCCACGCGCACACTGTGGGCAACACAGATTGACGTGTGGCTCTCCTTTGGTATTGGCACCGCCTTCGCAGTCGCTTTCATCGGTATGTACAAAAGCTACATACAGTATATGGATGCGCAACGAGAAGGCAACACCGGCAGCGCACTGGGCTTTGGTGCACCGAAGGCAGACCGTGGGGACTTCAATCCGTATCTCTGTCTGGCCCTGTTCTTCCTGGCGACGACGGGTTATGTCATTCTTTGCCGGGTGCTCGTGCCGGACTTCCCAGTAGTGTTCATTCTGATCTATGGCTATATCTGGACGCCATTCCAATCATACGTCAACGCGCGGATGATCGGCCTGACTGGCCAGTTCATCTCCTTCCCGATGATCCGCGAAGCGACATTCATCTTCAGCGGCTACAAGGGTGTTGACATCTGGTTTGCGCCGATTCCCCTGAGCAACTACGGAGCCACCAGCCAGAAGTTCCGCGAAGTGGAGCTCACGGGAACTCGCTTCACCTCGGTTCTCAAGGCCGAGGTACTCACTCTCCCCATCATCCTCATCTGCAGCTTCATGTTCTGGAGCTACATCTGGCGCCTCAACCCGATACCCAGTGTGCAGTATCCGTATGCGCAGAAGTTCTGGGACTTCACCGCGCTGCAGCAGTGGGTGTGGTTCTCAGCAACCACCGAAGGCGGGCACGCCGAGATGTTCGAGCGCGCCATCAAGCCGTGGGTGATGGTCGGCGGCTTGGGCTTCGGGCTCTTTACCTATTGGCTGCTGAATCTGCTGAACTTCCCGGTCCTGCTCATCTACGGGTTTATCCGAGGGCTCAGTATCATGCCGCACTTCATCTTCGTCGAGTTCGGCGGCGCGCTCATCGGCCGCTACTATATGCGCAAGCGCTTCGGAGAGGACAACTGGAAGAAATGGCCACCTGTCTTATACGCCGGGTTCGCCTGCGGGATGGGGCTGGTCTCGATGCTGTCCATCGCCTTCGCGCTTGTATCCCAGTCCATTACCTTGTTGCCATTCTGACGCGGAGCAGCACTCCGCCAATTGCCGGCCAGCGCAAGTCCAAGATGTCCAGAGCCCATACAATACTTTGTGTGGGCTTTGCTGTAACGGGAGGGAGACCGTGCAGGAGCCGCCTTGCCGTATCACTGAGTCGCTGCGGGCAAAAGAGGCACGTTGAGGACCCGGACGCGCTGTTAGTCGGCACGTGCGCCAGAGATGACAGCGGGAGACCGTACCTGCCCGGTTGCCCCCCCCACGTATAGAGGGAATAAAGTACTTCCTGAGTGGGTATAGTTGAGGGTAAAACGGCAACACAGCACGGGAAGCAAGTATGACTGAGCCGGAGATAACCAGGATCCTCGCCACGGACTGTGGCTCCACGACCACAAAGGCGATCCTCATCGAGAGGCAGGATGGGGAATATCGGCTGGTGGCGCGAGGCGAGGCACCGACCACCGTTGAGGCGCCACATGAGGATGTGACACGGGGCGTGCTCAATGCGGTTGCCGAGGTCGAGGAGCTGGCCGGGCGCAGGCTGCTGGATGGGGAGAGCATCATCCGGCCTGCAGCAGGCGACACGGGGACAGACCTGTATCTGTCCACGAGTTCGGCCGGCGGTGGGCTGCAAATCATGGTCGTTGGTCTGGTGCGGCGGATGACTGCGGAGTCGGCGCAACGGGCGGCGCTGGGGGCCGGAGCGATCGTCATGGATGTCTTGGCCCTCGATGACGGGCGGTTACCCCATGAGCGCATCGAGCGAATGCGCCAGTTGCGCCCCGACATGATTCTCATTTCCGGCGGCGTGGATGGCGGTGAGGAGCGCCGGGTTGTCGAGATGGCGGAACTGGTGGCGGCAGCCAACCCGACCGCACGACTCGGAGCATCATACCGCCTCCCGATTATCTATGCCGGAAACGTGGATGCACGCGCCGCAATCGAGGAAACCCTCCGCGACGTCGCCGAACTGACTATCACTGATAACCTCCGGCCGACTATGGAACGCGAAAATCTCCAGCCGACGCGGCTCGTCGTCCAGGACCTGTTTCTACACCATGTCATGGCGCAAGCGCCCGGCTACGCCAAGCTCGTACCCTGGACGGACGCAGACATAATGCCAACGCCCGCAGCGGTAGGAAACCTGCTGCAGATGGTGGCCGAAAAAGAGCATATCAATGCGGTAGGAGTGGACATCGGCGGGGCGACTACTGATGTCTTCAGTGTTTTCGACGGCCAGTTCAACCGCACTGTGTCCGCCAACCTCGGCATGAGCTACTCCGTCGCCAATGTATTGGCTGAAGCCGGCGTGGACAATGCTCTGCGGTGGGTTCCATACCAGGTCAACAGCGCTGACGTGATAAACCAGGTTCGCAACAAGATGATCCGGCCGACGACGATCCCCCAGGAACTCCCGGCCCTGCATGTCGAACATGGCATAGCCCGCGAGGCGTTGCGGCTGGCCTTCGACCAGCACAAGGCCTTGGCCGCCGGACTGAAGGGCGTGCAGACAGAACGGGATATCGCCGACTCATTCTCTCAGGAGTTGTCCGGTGCCACGCTGGTCAATATGATGGAACTGGATCTCATCGTCGGTTCCGGCGGCGTGCTCTCTCATGCGCCGCGCCGTAGCCAGGCGGCAATGATGCTGATTGACGCTTTTCTACCGGAGGGCCTCACACGCCTGGCAGTCGACTCGATCTTCATGATGCCGCAACTGGGTGTGCTGGCCGCCGTACACGAACAGGCCGCGACGGACGTTTTCTGGCGCGACTGTCTGGTTCCACTTGGGTGCTGCTTGGCACCTGTGGGCAAGTACCGGCAAGGGAAGAAATGCCTCCACATTACGCTGCACATGCCTGACGGCGAGCGCAAGCTCGATGTGAGTTGGGGCGATTTTGTGCTCGTCGAGCTCGGCGAAGGTGACACGGCAATGATCACGGCCGACCCGGTGCTCGGAGTTGATGTCGGTGCAGGAAAGGGGCGGGCGATGACGGCCGAAGTCACCGGCGGTCAGGTGGGCCTCATCATTGATGCCAGAGGCCGACCCCTGCATCTCCCGGACGATCAACACCAGCGTATCGAAACGATGCGGAAGTGGCAGGCGGCGCTGCAGGCGTATCCGGAGGTGGCGGGATCATGAACGTTATCCATGCCTATACGCCGGGACTGCGAGTGACCGAGCGAACCTCCGTGCGCAAGCTTAGAAGGCTGCCACTGCCGGGCACTGTCCACGTCAAGGTCGGCGACGTGGTCAAGGCCACCGATGTGGTAGCCTCAACGGAGCTGCCCGGGCGCGTACACACGCTCAATATCGCCCATGAATTGAACTGTCAACCCGACGAGATCCACAACTTCATGCTCAAGGCCGAAGGCGATGTCATCGAGCACGGCGAAATACTCGCCGAGACGAAGGCGCTCTTCGGACTCTTCCATTCCTTCGTCAAAGCCCCAATCGGTGGCACTATCGAGACGATCAGTCATACCACCGGCCAGGTGCTCTTCCGCGGCGAGCCGGTACCCGTGGAACTCGACGCGTATGTTGACGGAACAGTTGTCGAGGTTCACCACGGCGAAGGCGTGACGGTCGCGACCGAATGTGCGCTCGTGCAGGGCATCTTCGGTGTCGGTGGAGAACGCTATGGGGAACTGCAGGTGCCAGTCCAGAGTCCGCAGCAGCCGCTGACTGCGGAGCTCGTAGATGATAGCTGCAAAGGCTGTGTAGTCGTCGGCGGGTCGGTGGTCACGATTCAGGGAATCCGCGCGGCTATCGAGCACGGGGCTGCCGCGGTCGCAGCCGGAGGCATCGCATCGGAAGACCTGGATGAGTTCACCGGCATGGCGCTCGGTGTCGCTATCACCGGACAGGAAGATATCCCAGTAACGCTCATCATCACCGAAGGCTTCGGCGAACTTGCAATGGCGGAGCGGACCTTCAGGATACTCAAAGGACTTGCCGGCCGGCGGGCCTCAGTCAGCGGAGCCACCCAGATCCGTGCCGGCGTAATCCGGCCCGAGATTATCGTATCCGGCACGGCGCCGGCGAGACCCGGCCCCACCGAGGAGCCCGTCTCCCTGATGAGTATCGGCAGCCAGGTCCGCCTCATCAGAGAGCCATATTTCGGCCAACTCGCGCAAGTGGTTGCGCTCCCGCCGGAACCCGAACAGATACCGACCGAAGCGAAAGTGAGGGTGCTGCAGGCCCGGCTCGCTGAGGGCACTGTCGTCACCGTACCGCGCGCCAATGTGGAGTTGATCCAGGGATGAGGCCGCTATTCACAGCTGGATGGCTTGTCCTGTTGCTTGCGACCTTGTGTGCCTTGGCGGCGGCACAAGGGCATTTCCCCGCCCCCACCCAGGTCGCGATCGCCGACGATGCCGAGGATGACGAGGGGACCAAGGCGATAGTCACATGGAAAGCGCCGCCCGTGGCGGAGATTGGCGCCTATATGCTTGGCGGATACGAAGTGCACCTGCAGCAGCTTGGGGGCTTGTATATTGGCGGAATCGCGTTTTCCACGACGAGTCCGC
>CAZCJS010000252.1:0-6334 GCA_964498775.1 uncultured Armatimonadia bacterium | reverse complement strand
ACGGACACCTGGTTGACGCCGTCAATGATTACCTCGACCGGGTCCTCGATCGTGGCGACGCTGATCTCGCGTCTGTTGAGTTGCTGCATCGCCGCGTACAGCGTCGTCGTCTTCCCGGACCCCGTCGGCCCCGTCACGACGGCCATCCCGTGTGAGCTGCCCAGCATCTCATCAAACAGCTTCCGGTTATGATCCGACATGCCGATGGCGTCGAGGTCCGGCAGCGCGTCGGGCGGCGACAGTATCCGGATCACTACGCTCTCCCCGAGGACCGCCGGCAGGCATGACACGCGCAGGTCATATTCCTGCTCCTCGATCTGCACCCGGATGCGCCCGTCCTGCGGCGCTTTGGTCTCCATCGTGTCCATATCCGCCATGATCTTGATCCGCGCCACCACCGCACCGTGCTGCTGCTTCGGCAGCGTCCTCACATCCCGCAGCACCCCGTCAATCCGGTAGCGCACGCAACTGTGCTCGGCAAGCGCCTGGATATGGATGTCGCTGCACCCGGGCTGGATCGCTTCCTTTATCATCTCGCTGACCAGTTCGTGGATCGCTGGCTGGTCGGCCGCGTTGATGACACTGAGCACCTTCCGTACGCTCTCCAGTTCCCTCCGACAGCCGACGCATTGATCCAGATGCGCCTCGACCTCTGCGGCCCTTGCCTCCGCCAACTCCCCCTGCACATACTCCATCATCAGCTCCCGGCAGGTTTCACATTTCATCAGCCATTGCCCCCTTCACCTTGGCGCTTCTTCCGGTTGCGACACAGGCTTGAACGCAGATGTCTCGCCGAGGTTCAATCCGTCGCATCAAGCAAGGTCTCGCGCAGACGCGCAACGGCATAGTGCATCCGTGACTTCACCGTCCCCACCGGCACGTCGAGTATCCGCCCGATCTGCTCGTATGGCAGCTCCTCGAAATGCCCCAGCACGAACACGATCCGCTGGTTCTCCGGAAGCTGCTGGACTGCCGCCCGCACCTGGGCCATGCGCAGGCGCTGAAACAGCGCATGTTCGGGCGTATCGGCGGGACGCGACAGGCGTTGCAGCAGTGTCCGCGCCGCGGGCCCGACCTGCTGCTCTAGCGGTGTCGTCTGTGGTCGCACTCGCTGTCGCCGCAAACGGTCGCGGAAGCAGTTGTGCGCGATGGTGTACAGATACGTGGTGAACTTCGCCTCAGGCCGGTAGGTCTCCCGCTTCAGCCACAGACGCAGCAGTGCCTCCTGCGCGCAGTCCGCTGCCTCTTCGGTGTCCGAGCAGAGCCGGTAGAGGAAGCTCTGCAGCCGCTGCCGATGTCGCTGCACGAGGGCATCGAAAGCCTCCGTATCGCCGCCGCTGACACGAGCCATCAGTTCGCAGTCTTCTGTCATGGCTGCTCCTTGCGCTGCGCTGTCACAAGCATTATACGCAGCCACGAAAACAAGGTTCAGAGCCTCAGCGGCCTGCAGTCGGGCAGGTGTGGGCGTTGCGGTCGTGGAACTGCCACTCACACTGCCTGAACCTGCGCAACTAACGGAGGCACTAGCATGTCAGACGCCACGATCCGACCATTCCGTCCTGAAGACCTGCCGGACATGTGCGACATTGCCGTGCGCGCTTGGACGCCGGTCTTCGCCGACTGGCAAGCGCTCATGGGGGACGAGATGTTTCTTGCCGCCTTTCCCGACTGGCGCGCGGACAAGGCGGGCCAGATTGTTGACTTCTGTAAACGCACGCCGGAGCACTGTCTGGTCACCGAACTCGAGGGTCGTGTTGTCGGCTTCATCACCTACACGTTGTCCCCCGAGACTGCTATCGCCGAAATTGGCAACAACGCCGTAGACCCTGACTGCCAGAGCCGGGGGCTGGGCACCGAGCAGTACCGCCGCGTCCTCGAAGTCTTCCGCCACCAGGGGATGAAATTCGCCAAGGTCACTACCGGCCTCGACCCGGCACATGCGCCGGCCCGACGCGCCTACGAGAAAGCCGGCTTCACCCGGATCATCCCCATGGTGCATTACTACCAGGAGCTATAGGCGCACGCCTCTTGCATCTATTTACCCATCCCCCACAGGGCCTCGATACAGCGCTCGACACATTCCAGCGGCCGGTAGGCATAGCTCTCCTGCTCCACTATGTACCACTGCGTGCCACCGACGCTTTCGCACAGGCTGAAGACCTGCTCCCAGTCCGTGGCACCCTCCCCGATAATCGGCTTGGCGTCCTCGTCCGCCGACCATTCCTTCAGATGCACCGTCAGTGCCCGCCCCGGATAGCGCTCCAGGAAGGGTATGAAATCCGCGCCACCGTGCAACGCGTTGCCCGTATCAAGCTGCATGATAACAGCCTCGTCGGTGTTGCCGAAGAACGTATCCCAGGGCAGCTCCCCGTCCATCTCGGTGAACTCATGGAAGTGGTTGTGGTAGCCGGTCCACATATCCAGCGGGCGGAGTCGTGCCGAAATCTCGTTGAAGAGTTGCGCCGTCCGCAGCCAGGCCTCGCGACTGTCCCGGTACTCCTCCGGCAACCCGGGGCAAATCAGGTATGGGTTACCCAAAGTCCTGTTGAACTCCACTGTCCTATCCAGCTCATCGCCGAGCAGCGCCTCGATCCGCGTATGACTGCCGCAGCACACCAGGCCGTTGTCATCCAGCAGGTCGCGCAACTCCTCTGCATCGCGGTCGTAGAACCCGGCGAACTCGACGCCCTCATAGCCCATCTCAGCCACTGCCGCCAGCGTCCCCTCGAGGTCCGCCTCGCAGTCCTTACGTACTGAGTACAACTGCAATGCTAGCGGTATCTTGGCCATCTTCACCATGCCTCCTATTCGCTCTTGCTTTCAGTCTATCGCCCGCAGATAGTCCACATTCCACTTGAACTTCTCTGCGAGCGAGTTGAATTCCGAGAAATCCTCGAGCATGAAGTAGCCGTCATAGCCGGTGGCATTGATGGCCTTGACTATCTCCGGCCAGTTGAGAATCCCCCGATCCAGCCGAATCTGCTGTACCGGAATCATCTCATTGACCGCCTCGCCCGACTCCGTCATAGCATTCTTCACATGCACCGCCTTCATCAGCGGCCGCAGCATGTCCACCTGCACCGAGGGCCGCTCGTAGCCCTCCCGCAGGCAATTGCCCGGGTCATAGACCACGCCGAAGCTATCGCTCTCCAGGCCCCGGAACAGGTCGAGTATCTGGCCGGCGGAAGCCGTCAACGCGCCGCCGTGCTGCTCGACGGTGACACAGAGGCCGTGCTCTGCCGCCATCTGCGCAATCTCCGCTGCCTGCTCCCGGGTCATCTCCCGCTGCTTGGCATAGCCGGTTACCGGGTCCCATGTCGGCCCCGAGATGCGGAAGTATTTCGCCCCCATCGCCACCGCCAGGGCCATCGAGCTCCCGATGCCGGCCATGTCCGCAGCGCGCTCGGACTCATCGGTGTATCCCAGCCGGTAGTATGTCGTCAGGCCGGATATGTGCAGCCCGTGATCCGCGACCAGCGCTTTGCACCGTTCGCCCTCAGACGCCGGTGCGCCATTGGGCAGATGCGCGCCATCTTCTGCCTGCCGGATGTCCACCGCATCGAAACCGGCCTCGGCGGCCAGCTTGACTGCCTCCTCGAGACTGACTTCTCTTGCCAGCAACGTATACAGCGAAAGCTTCATGCCAATCATCTCCTGTACAGCTCGTTTCAGGCAAGCTCGATTTCCTCGCCAAGCCCCAGCTTCACCTGCAGCCATCCATACGCCAGCAGCCGGTTCGGCGGGTTGAATGAGTGTTCCTCCGAATGGAGATAGCACGCAAACTGTCCCTCCGCCTCCAGCGCCTTGTACACCCTCTCCACCTGATAATAAATCTCCCCGAACGGCTCGAATATCGCGTAGCAGGAGTCATTGCCGACCGCCGACAGATTGAGAAAAGCCCTGGGCGCGATAGCCGCCATGATTTCCGGAATATCCACGGGGATCGGCCGCCCACTGATGAAATAATCTAGCAGCTTCTGGAAATGCTTATACCGGCCCGGAGGTATCCGCGACCAGGCACCACGCAGCGGGTCACACTGCCAGGTGGTCACGCCGCAGCTTGACACTGCCGCCTTGATCCGCTCATCCACCGCCGCGACGAATACCGTCCCATACCCGCCCAGCGAATGGCCGATGCAGCCGATGTTATCCCCATCAACTTCCTCCATCGCCGTCAGCACGTCAATAGCCTGCTGGTGGTCATACACATCTTTGCCCATCTCCGACCAGTCCGGGTGCCTCTCATAGAACTCGGCGGTATTGTATGGCGGGTGCTCCTTGGGTGCCCGCTGCCCGGCGCAGAAATGATCCGGCGAGATGGTCACCATTCCCCGCTTCGCCAGATGCACCGCAATCCCGTTCGAGCCGCCCGGATGCTCGCCTATGCCCAGGCAGGCATCCTTCGCATCCGCCGTCGTACCATGAATGCACATCACTCCCGGGCGCGGCTCAGCGAAGCCCTCCGGAACCAGCACCCATGCCCAGCCCCGGTCATCCTCCTCGATCTCATACGATACCAGCTTCTGCACGTACCCATCTTGCTGGATTTCATCCTCGATCCGTGGATTTGGCTCTGGCCGCTCGGTCAGACCTTCGCCCATCAGGTCGAAGAAGCGCGCCAGCACATCGGCCCGCCATTCCTTCCACTCGTCTGCAGTTACACTTGCATAGTCCTCCGGAAAGATATCCGGCAACTTTGGCTCATACATGATCCCAAGCCTCCTTTTCTTGTTGCGAGACAGTTCGCAAGCCCTCTCCGGTTATCCTCCTTTCCTGCACCCTCTGACTATCTATGCCGCCGACACAATAAACAATTCAGCCGAGAAGGTTTCTACTCTCCCCGCACGAACTAGAGCAGACTGACCCAGTTACCTGACCACACAACGGGAGGATTCCTGATGGCAAACCTGGCAATCAATGGCGGACCGCAGGCGGTCAACGAACCGCTTGGCAAGGCCCTGTACAAAGAGTGGCCCGAAGTCGGGCAGGAAGAAAAGGATGCACTCATGGCAGTGCTGGAGTCGCGCAAGTGGTGGCGCGGCGCTTACAATGACGACAGCCTCGATGACTCGTATGTGGTCAAGTTCGAGAATGCCTTCTCCGAGTACCAGGGCGCGAAGTACGCCGTCGCCTGCACCAATGGTACCCAGGCCATTGAAATGGCATTGAAAGCGGCCGGCGTTCAGGCCGGCGATGAGGTCATCGTCCCCTGTTCGACCTTCGTTGCCACCGCCACGGCATGCATTCTGGTCAACGCCATACCAATCGTCGTGGACATCGAGCCGGACACATATCAGATTGACCCCGCCGCCATCGAGGCCGCCATCAGTCCGCGCACTGTCGGCATCATGCCCGTGCACAACGGCGGCTTCCCGGCCGACATGGACCGGATCATGGACATCGCCGACAAGCACGGGCTCTTCGTCATCGAGGACTCCGCACACGCACAAGGTTCTCAGTACAAGGGCCGTGGCTGCGGTACCATCGGCGACTTCGGGACCTTCTCCCTGCAGATGGGCAAGACCCTCACCTGCGGCGAGGGCGGCATCGTGCTGACAAATGACGAGCAGCTCGCGGCCAAGGCCTACTCATTCCACCACATCGGCCGCTTTGCCGGCCGGCCCTTCTACGAGTTCCACCTCGTCGCCTCGAATCTGCGGATGCCCGAATTCCAGGGCGCGATTGCCTACTGTCAGACGCTACGCCTCCCCGAGCAGACCGAGCGCCGCGACAAGAATGCGCTCTACTTCGAGGATGGCCTCCGTGAAATCCCCGGCATGGCGCCGCTTGAGCGCGGCGATCGCTGTACCCGCTGGGGATTCTACTATTACATGTTCAAGTTCATCTCCGAGCAGTTCGAGGGCCTCTCGCGGGAGAAGTTCGGCGAGGCGATGGCCGCCGAGGGCGTCTCACTCGGCAAGGGCCATATCCATCCCATCCAGAAGAATCCGTTGTTCACGAACCGCAATTTCGGCCCCGTGGCGTATCCGGAAGGCGTCGAGCCGCCGGATTATGCCCAGGTTGAAACGCCGGTCGCCCAGCGCATCATGGATGAGGAAATCTGCACCTTAGGCCACTCGACCTTCGCCGACCATGACACCCGCTCGATGGACCTCATCCTCACCGCCATCCGCAAAATCCGCGACAATGTGGATGAGCTGCTCTGAGCCGCTGCCCTATGCTCAATGAGGGTACTCGAGTCTACGCCTTGTCGGGTAGCTCGGCCTGAGCTTGCTGCATTGCAGCAGGCTCAGGTGGGAGGGCGCGCTAGCGTCCTCCCAGCTTCCACTGTAGTTATGCAGATTTGTGACGCTACGAAGCGTCAACTGGTATC
>CAZCJS010000251.1:0-6346 GCA_964498775.1 uncultured Armatimonadia bacterium | reverse complement strand
GGCGTCCTTCTCGATGTAGGTGTCCGTCGCCGGCAGGTAGGCTTCCGGCTGGTAGTAGTCGTAGTAGCTGATGAAGTACTCGATGGCATTGTCGGGGAAGAACTCGCGGAACTCCATGCACAGTTGCCCCGCGAGAGTCTTGTTGTGCGCCATTACCAGCGTCGGTCGCTGCACAGCCTCGATGACCTTGGCAACGACGTAGGTCTTACCGGATCCGGTGATCCCAAGCAGCACCTGCTCGCGCTCGCCGTCCAATATGCCGTCCGCCAGCGCCTCTATCGCCTGGGCCTGGTCACCCTTAGGTTCATATTCGGATACGACCCTGAAGTCAGGCAATTGTGCGCTCCATGAGCTCGTGAATCGAGGATGGCAAGCATTTATTATAGCATACACAGGGAGCAGTTTGCGTGGTAGGTATGGAATGGTTATTAGAGGGTGGCAGGGGATCGCAGCCGCCGTTTGCGCGGAGATTTTAGAAGGCTGTGAAGCCGCCGAGTTCGAGGGAAATGCGGTTGGTTTCCTCGCTGTAGCTCAGCCCGATTTCCCGCTGGCCGAATATCCGGGCCACAGTCAGTTCCCACTCGTTGAAAGTGTCGCCGTCGAAATCATAATAGGTTCCAGCCACTTCCCAGCGCCACTTGGGGCTCGGATAGAAGTTGATGTCGAGGTAGGCAAAGGTGTCCTCGAAGGTGATATTGTGGCTGCCATAGAGGTAGAGGTACCATTTGCCACGGCGCGTCATGAGGTCTAAAGTCACGGTCTGCTCGATGCCGTCAACGGTAGCGTCGCCGCTGAAATACTCCGCGCCGTAACCCATTCCAATCAAGCAACTCCGCCCGAAACTGTGTTTCAGGTCAATATCTAACCGCACGGCATTTGCATTGTACCCGCCGGTATCCCACGAGAACACGTTGCGGATTCGCGGCTGCGCAGTCGTGCGCGATCCCAGCGCATGCGTCCCGAAATCCAGGGATGCGAAGAGATCGTTGTTGAACTCGACTCTATTGGTCAGGAAGCTGTGCTCCACGCCGGCGGTAAGACCAAGCCGGTACGACTTATGGGTGTCCAGGCGGATCGGGTTGGCGAGCCAGTCACCGACGAGTCCGTAGCTGTTAATGTAGTCGCGTGGGTTGTCGTAGTAAGCGCGCAGATTGTACCGGCCGCTGCTGGCGTACCTGTAGGCACTGACATCGGAGAAGATGCTGTGATGATCCGGCATAGCGACGTTGAGATACGAACTCACATCGTCGCGTATCCTGCGCTGATCCTGCCACTGCCATCCCCATTCTGAGCGCGGCAGCCCCGCTATCTCGATGCTGCCCTCGTAGTCATCGTCCAGGGCGCGGTACTCCCGCTCCCATGCGAGCGCCCAGCCTTCGCGCGACGCGATCGAACCGGCCTGCGTACCGTGCTGGACTTTGACGGCACCGGTGGTGGTCTCCGTCACGCTGTAGAAATAGGGAAAGTCCAGTGCCAGTCCGCCGTCCGAACTGAGGCTGAACATATTGGAGTTTGTGCTGCCCCTGTAGCCCGGCAAACCGATGATCCAGATTGGCAGGAAGCTGACGATCTTCTGGTTACCCACCCATGCCGAGCCGTGTCGCAGCACGATCTTTTCGCCGATGAAATACGACAGGCCGTCGGCAAGCAGCCACGTCTGGGTCTCGCGCTCCTCACGCCGAAAAGCGGACGGGGGGAGCTCAAAACCGTCTTCCAGAAGCGTCAGCTTATAGGCATCGAAAAAGACACGCTCGACGCCCCCATCACCGAGGCGCCGCAGACAGCCCCGACGCGTACCAAGGTCGAAGTAGAGGTGGTTCCCGGCCAGTTCGTGGGACTCGCTCTGCAGCACGACGCCGTCAGGTTCCAGCGATGCGGCCTGGATGTAGAAGCCGGTAAGATCAACGGTGATACTATCCGTGGCGGCGATGCTAAGCTTGCCCAACTGTATCTGAGCTTCGTCGCGCGCCTCAATAACACGATGATCCACACTGAAACCGACCCATTTCGCCCTCACATGTATGACTTTCGAGACCGGGCGGGCTGCCTCGCCCTCGGGCAGAAACCGAATTGTCGTGCTGTTGCGGGCCTCACCAACCCACGCCGTGATCGTTGCCAGGCCGGCTGCATCGCTGCTGGCGAACACAATACCCACGCCGCCATTGGTACGGATCTGCAGGCTCTTATGGCGCGCCACGCGATCCTCAGACAGATACCCGAGACTGGTACTGACAACGAGCTGAACTTCACCCGCAACCAGCCGGCCCGTCGTTTCCCGGACTTCGATGCGGACGCGAGCTTCCGTATTGTTATCGGCGGGGACCTGTGACGGGTTCGCCGTAAGTTCGAGGCGATACTGCCCGGCACGAGGCATCTGCGCACAGACCTCTGTCATCCCAAGCACCGTAATAGCGGCGCTTAGCAGCAGCACCTTGAGCAAGTCCGGTATTCCCCTATATCCGGGTGATTGATTCATGTCATACTGAGGGACTTAGCCGTGGTTTGGTGTGTGCCTGTATGATGCGCCTATCGCTTATGGCGTTCCGCCCTCGGGATTGAGCGGGCACCCGGGGGCGGAGTGTGTATGACCTATCCTGTCTGTTGTGCCTACCGGGTGAACCAGAGAGCGCCTGAGTAGGTGTATGCTGAGGCATCTCCGCTGGTGTAGAGAACTCGCACCCGGTACTGATACGCATGTCTGCCATCGAGCGTATTGGTGTCAGTGTAGCCCGTCTCACCGGGGCCGACGTTGCTGGGCAGGATACTGAAGCCGCCGCCGTCCACCTGCCGCGATATCTCGTAGCGGAGGATTTGTAGGGTCGTGCCCGTCGGGGGATTCCACATGAGCTGCATATTGGTCTGGAGGGGCTGGAGCGAAAGATTGGTGATCGGTTTCGCTTGCTCCGCCGGCCCAGGGCCGGGATCATCGCTGCTCGAGTTGCTTATGCCGATGACCAACACACCGACTGCGACTGCGTAGAGCAGCCACTTCCAGGCCTGCGTCTTCGGCCTCTTTGCCACAGGCTGTTGCCCGGCCGGCTCTCCGGCGAGAGTGCGAGCCGCCTGACTCGCCGCCGCCTTGATAGCCTCGGACATAAGCGGCCTATCGCTGCCCGTATAGTGGGCGAAGGTGCTGCTCGTACCCGTTACGCCGAACGCCTTGAAGACCGTCAGCTCGTCGGGATCCACGACATCGCCAGTTGCCTCGTCCACATTGCCCTTGACCCGATACGCCTGGCCGGACAGCACGGCCTTGACCTGCCGTGGCTCGTCCTGAATATCGAGGGACTTGACGTTGGCGATGACAACATAGTCAAACTCGAGTACCCCGCCGAGGAAGAGCGCGAGTTCGGCATCGGCCATCTCACCGGCCTCGACATCAACCTGGCGGAGGAGGCCCTCCGCTATCGCACGGCGTACCAGTGGCGAATGTGCGGAGAATTTCGTAGCGGCAAAGCCCGTCTGTGCATCAATGGCCATGTGCAGAGCCGAAGTTGCCCGGTAGTCGGTGCCCTCGATTCCGCTTTCACTCTCGTCGAGCACCGGGAAGACCAATATTGTTTTGGTCTCCGCCTGAGCGGCACTGGTAGTGTTGGCGGGCAATAGCAGGAGTGCGACCATACACGCTGTTAGCAACAGGCTGATAGTGCGATGGCTGCTTCGTTTGGTGATTGCATACATTGCATTACTTCCCCCTTGCGGGAAGGCCAGGTAGATACGCAACTTATTGGCTGGACTGGCACTTATGTCAGCGACGGATATTGAATGTTCTCATGATGTTGGCCATTTGGCCGGTTTCCGGACACCGTGCGGTGATGTGGCAGATGTAGCATCCGCTCGGCACCGGTGCTCCGGTACTGTTTTGCCCACTCCACACCACGGTGTTGGTGCCCTCAGGTGACACGCCGCTGGAAGCCGCACGCCCTACTGGCACACCGGATATGTTGCGGACCAGAACCTCCACTTCGGCGGGAACACTCAGCGCATAAGTGATCGCCACCTGGCCACCTGGGGCTTGCTGAGCGTTGAGGCTGCTCACTGTCAGTGTGCCCGCCCCCCGCCGGCGGATCACCAGTTCCAGAATGCGGGTTTCCCTCGCGGCGGCGGTCCGGTAGATATAGGAACTCGCCGTCCGCATATAGCAGCGCTTACCGGTCGTTGTATCAACGATAGTACCGATGAAGTCCCCCGGCATCTCGGACAGGTCACCCCAGTGCACCGTCACGTCGCGGGCGGCTGCTCCGCTTGTGACGGCCAGGCGCCACGTCATCTGAGCCTTCGCCGGTCTCTTATCCACCAGCAGAAGGGCATTGTCGTCGGCAGCACCGTCGCCGCATACGAAGGCAGCGGCGAGCATATTGGCCGCGTCACTTGTTGCCACCGGGGGCTGCGGCAAATCGTTGCGGTCGTAGCCGTCCTTGGCTCCGGCAGACACTCCGAAGGCGCGCTTGCTGCGCATCTGAGAGCCGGCGCTGACCGCCAACTCGACAGCCCAATCGTCCTCATCAGCGGCCCCTACAGCGGCCTGCTTAGGTGCGGCCGCGGGCGCGAAGAGGCTCGGAGGCGGGAACTGCAGAGTGACATCTGCATATGACAATATCCAGTAGCCTTTGTAGGGGTCCATTCGGGCGTCGGCCAAGTTGGTAGCCCAGTCGTAGTCATTGTCAGTCGGGTTGTACTCGAATACGGTGGGGACGAGCAGCAGGCGATTGTACGCTTCCTCGATTGACCACTCGCCTCCGGCCGGGCCAACAACTCGCACCTGGTCGAGGCGAACTGGTATGGCGAAGGGATTGCCAATCTGGCTCCATCCGGGCGGAATGCGGATACTATAGGTCTGTTGAGTGTCAATGAGCGTGGCATCCGGAGGCAGAATCACCGGCTGTCGTGTCATGTTGAGCAGCCAGAAACCGATTCCCGGCTCGATAGTCGTCGTTGAGGGGTCGGGGAACCAGCGATACTGCGAGGTTCCCGGATCCCAGCGTACTATCGTCGCATTGCCTCCCGGCTGCAAACTCCCCAGATCCTGGAAAACCCACTCGGCATCAGTGTTAGTGAATTCGTAAGGTATGGATACCATTTCCAGGCCGCGGGGTGACTCAAGCGGATTGAGTATCGGCAGTGCCGGGATGTTCATGGCCCGCTCAAGCATCTTCCCACGGGGTCCGGTGAATTTGATCGAGCAACGGCCCGGCCGTGCCGCAGTCGCTCGCAGCAGCCAGGTCGCCCACCGCAACTCGTTGCGCTTGATGACCCCGACAGACTTGGTGAGGCTTTCGCCCGGTGCCAGTTCCAGGCCGATCGGCAGCCGGATCCGAACGCTGGCGTCCAGCATCGGCTCGCTCCCGAAGTTGTCCATGTACACCGACACCGGGAAGGGCGAGTTCCCCTGCGGGTCAGTCAGGTAATAGTCCTCGACCACATCCGGTGTCGAAGGATCGTCGCCCTGCTGCTGAACCAGCGAGAGCGGGGCGTAAGCCATCATCCCGTACGGCCGCTCATAGTCAGGGGTGGAACTGCCGACACCAAAATAAGTCACGAAACGGCACGAGTGTCCCGGGGACAGCTCGACAGGATCCCACTTGACGGCATAGCCCCAGTCCTCATTGACCAGCGGCGTCTGTTGGCTGGGCGTGTAGTAATACTGGTTGACCAGACCCATATTGCGCATCTGGCCCCACACCACGGAGTCAGGGAGTCCTGCACTAAAGCCGGCCGCGCCTGCATCAAGTACGTCAGCGCTATTGATAACCCCCCGAATCGCCACATTCGGGTTCAGCGGGTCGTCATAGGTCACCCATGTATCAGGCAGCAGCGTGCCAGTTCCACCGCTGTCCGGCAACTCGGTCTCCGTAGTGATCACAGTGCCATCGGGCAGGTTGATGGCCTGGCCATCCCAGATGGATGCGCTGCCAAACGTACCGTCGAAAACAATCCGCACACCGATCTGGTGCCTTGCGCCACTGGTGTTATAGACGATATTCTCCACCTGCAACGTGTCGCCGATCAGCGTAAGGGTCTGGCGCACCTCAATCCAGGCAGCAACAATCTCGTCATCCTCTTCGTCAAATCTAACCGGCAGACGGTAGGTTCCGACGATGTCCCTGGTACCGACAGTAGGATTAGCAACCCAGAAATTCGTGAGGCTGCCCAGCGGCCCATCGTCCTGTTGAGCCATCAGATCATGAATATCGTACAGATACCCGACATCGTCGTCATCGTCGTCGATAACGGGTTGCGGATCAATGGCGATTGTGGTCTTGCTGCTGAACTGCGACGTCCAGCTCCCTCCCTGGACGACACTTGCGATATTGCGGTCTTCATCGCCTACACGTGTAGGGTCTCC
>CAZCJS010000250.1:0-6376 GCA_964498775.1 uncultured Armatimonadia bacterium | reverse complement strand
GGAATACCTGGGCGAACTGGGTGTGGACATCCAGCCGCTGAGTCAGGACATCGTGCGCAACGAGGACCGCTGCACGCACTGTGGGGCTTGTGTGACGGTCTGTCCGACCGGCGCCCTGGTGCTTGAGACAAAGACGCGCAGGGTCCTGTTCGACCAGAACAAGTGCATCGCCTGCGAGTTGTGTGTGCCGGCATGTCCGCTGCGGGCGATGCAGATAGCTCTGTAGGCCGCGCGCAACTCCAGAAACACTATCGCGGGGAACCCATTCCAATCGGGTTCCCCGCCTTGCTTTCCCACAACGGCTCCGTGCCGCTTCTTTGCGGGCTGCAGGCCACTGGCCTCATGTCTTGGCCCGCATCAGTTGATCAACAATATCCAGCGCGGTGTTGACCACGATTTGCGCAGTGCCGGGGCCGATATTGGCGCTTTTGGCCGCGGCGACGGAGTATCCTCCTTCGTCATAGGCATTAGGCACCGGGATATACGCCAGGCAACCGTTAGCGTGGCCCAGGACGAGAGTGTGCCGCGCTCGCGACTTCTTTTTTATCTCCATCCCGATCTCGCAGTACGTGTCGGCCGGTATGCCGACGAAGGCGATATCGTTGAGGACCAGGGCCCGGATTTCGGCGCTGTGCGGAGCTTCTGCACGCTTGTGGTCAAACGGCGGGGGAGTGAACCTACTGGACTTGGCGCCGAAGCTGGTGACTGCTGGGATGTCGAGGTGCTCGAAGACCCAGTCATAGTGGTGTTTGCTGCGGGCCCGATGATGAGTTCGCGCCCGGGTGTCAATGCTCTCAAACACCTGCAGGGCCTGGCCCGCGATTCGCCGGCCCACTCTTCGCGTCATGTCATACGCCTCTGCCTGTGCCGCTTCGTATCGCGCCATCTGGAACCAACGCCCAATCATTCCGGTATTCCCGCAACAACCTTGCAGGAACAGCGTCGTCGCCCCGGTTGCCGACTCGATGACCCTTCTCAGCTCGCCGGGGTACTGCGCACTGATTGTCGGGTCATCCTGTGGTGAGCTGTCGGGATGGCAAGCGAAGTTGACCAGCGCGGCGATACTGCTGCCCTCCAGGTCATCAAACCGCACCACCCCGACTTCTCTATCTACGGGTTGGTCGTAGCCGTCGCCGTTCATGACACTGCCGAACCGGTTGGTTTGCCCCTCCGGCAGCATCTCCCGCTGATTCACCGCTACCTTTTCCACTGTGCCCGCACCGGCGCCCACACGACACGGCTGCAGGCCCGAGCACGCCTCCGCCACGCACGAGCAGATCTGCATCTTCAGCGTCTTGGCGTATGGGTCGTCAAGTGTCGGCCCACAATGAGTATGCGTCGCGGCAAGCAGCATATTCCCAGCGGCAATTCCCGTTCTGTCCTCGATCGCTCTCGTCGCCTCCACTACGAAGGTGTCAGGCAGATTCAACGTTTCGCAGCTGACGAGACCCACACTCTGAGTGCCGTCACTCAGCACCAACGCGGTGGCATACAGAGGGTCGAGTACCCTCTCTGCAATGCGCGGCGGTCCGCCGCGCAGTTGCACACCGAGAGGAGGCGTGATATCCGCTCTGCCCGTCCCGACCAGCAGTTGCTTCTCCACTGACATTTGCTCACCGCCTTGCCGTTTTTTTCTGCGGCATAGACCTAGTTGTCTTCTTTGCGTGCGGGTCGAGACGGCAGACGCCAACCCATGTAGATGCTGACAACGCGGATGGCAACAGTGATGATGACGGCAACAGTCACCCCCACTGCCTCCGGTAGGCCGACATGTGCTGCCAGCGCGAAGACCAGCCCTCCGGCTATGGATGCCGAGGCGTAGATTTCTTCGCGCAGTACCACGGGGACATCGCCTGCGAGCACATCGCGAAGTACGCCGCCGCCGACCCCCGTCAGCAGAGCCATTGTCACCATGCCCACGATGCCCAAGCCGGCAGCACCGGCCTTCATCGCACCGATTGCCGTAAAGACACCGAGTCCCAGCGCATCAAAAAGCAGCACCGAACGCTCCGTCTTCTGCGCCAGCCTGAACAGCACAAACACGCCGATGGCCATCGCTACGGACAGGAGTACGTACGTGCTATCCGCAAGCCAGAATACTGGCAGGTCCAGCAGCGTATCACGGATCGTGCCGCCGCCGATAGCCGTCACAACCGCCAGCACGACCACACCGAAGATGTCGAGTTCCTTGCGCACACCCTTCAGTGCGCCGGAGACCGCAAAGGCCATTGTCCCCACGTAGTCAAGGATTTGGAGTATCATCATGGAATTCGCCCTCTGACCGTCACTCCAGTCGGCTACCTCTCTGCCGCCCAACCCTCGACAAACAGTGTACGGGTGGGGGCCGCGCAGGCCTCCTCGACCTTCATCGGAAGGGTGACGATGTGTCCGCGCTCAGTTTTAATCTGGTCGAGGTTGACCACCGGTGCTAGCAGCAATACCCCTTGGTCAAAGAAGCGGCCGAAGAAGTCCTGCGGGTCATCCCACGAGTCAAATCGGGCCGTATCAGCCGCAAAGATGAACGGCTCCTGATCAAGTATCCAATATATCGCGTCATGGCTGAAGTATGGCGAGCTGTCTATGAAATCCGCATTGCGCCATTTGTGCCCCCAGCCGATGTCAACGATGATCACATCGCCCTTGTGGATTTCCGGTGCCCCGGCCTTGACCTGTTCGACCTCAATGCGTTCGCCGGCGCCGATCTCTACCCGGATTACCGCCGTCGGTCGCATGAACAGGTCCTCGATGGGCACCTCGATTAGCGGCGGGCCCTCGGCGTCCAGGTGCAGCGATGTCTCCAGATAGGTGCCACTCTGGCAGCACATGCTGAAACTCCACGAATACGTCGGGCATGGCAGCCAATCTGGTGACGGTATCTCCTTGATGCTGACTTCCGGGTAGGGAGGCGGGTAATGCCACATTCCTGAATAGATCGGTCCTGTAATATCCACTATCCGCATTGGTGCACCTCACGTTGAAGTGTTGGTTTCCTCCGGCTTTTCGCAGATTACTGTGCATTCTGTCTGTGTCACAAAGCCGAGTTTCTCCGATATGCGTACGGACGGCGTGTTGCTGCAAAACACCGTCCAGACCGGTTGTCTTCCTGCCGCAAGCATCTCCTTGACCAGCATTGACGCACACGCCGAGCTCAAGCCCTGGCGCTGGTGAGACGGGGCCGTGGCAATGCCAATGTCGTCGAGGTGTGCCGACCGTGCGAACGCCACCGCACCTGCAACCATCTTGCCCTCCGCCAGCATCCCGATCAGGATGCTCTTGTCAAGGACCTGCTCCCACGAACCCCAGCCCTCGTTGAGCCACTCCAGCTCCCGGCTGCATGCCTCTATCGCAGGCAGATCATCCGGGGTTAGCCGCCGGACTTCGACCCCCTCCGGCGCCGCTATCTCCACATGCTTAGTCACCGTGCGTTGGATGTCCGGCTCCAGGATCAGCTCCGCATCATGCTTGCTCTCTACAACCTTCAGCAGCCTCTGCACCGTCCCCGTCGGACACCAGTACAGACGCAGCCGTCCCAGATCCGCTAGCACGTCCGCTTGCCACTCAACATCATCACCAAATATAAAAGCCATCCCGCCCACCGCATCGGTATGGACAATGGCATTGGCGTACTGTTGGTCAGCCCACGCCCGCGCCCGCTGCTGGGACAGGAAATGAAACGGGATCACCGTACGCGTGTTCTCACCCAGCGCGTCCATCAATCGCGAGAGACTAGCGCCCTCAACTTCCATAACACCCTCCTTCAGTTTTCGGCATGTTCTGCGAGGCAGTGGCGACATGCACGTGGCGCACCAGTGTCGTCTTCGGGACCTCTATGTGTCGCGTAACCATCAGGCCGATGTCTTCCGACAACTGCGCAGACAGGTCCTGTCCCGCGACGACGACAATGCGAGACGCCATGTTACTGAGGCTTTGCAACAAGTCCCTGTAGAGTCCCTCGGTTACCGCTACGTTGCGCCCGTATGGCAGGTCGAGCGCTGCAGCGTCGTAGCTGCCGCTCAGTTGCCTTGCATCCGCCACGAAGACACGCTGTGGCAAGCCTAGCGCCCGGAGGTTCTCGTTCGCCTGTCCTGCGACCTTCGGGTTCAGGTCGCAGCCGACTGCTTCCACTCCCAGCGCGAGCGCCTCGATCAGCACGACGCCGATGCCGCAGCATGGGTCAATCAGCGAATCGCCGGGACTCACAACCAGGTTCACCACCGCTCGCGCGAAACGTGTCGGTAGCGAACCCGAAAAGAAGTGCGGCCGGTGTTCATGCGCTGGCCAGTCCGATGAGTACTCGCTGACTATCGGGCCCAGCCCCCAGTAGCGCGGCGTCGCTATCAGGCCCAGACGAACTGCCGGTGCCGACAGATTGGGTCGCCCCGTGATCGCGTTCGCAACTGCGATGATCGGGTCCAGTGATGAGAACTTCAGGCCGGCCGATGGACAGAAGCCTTCGATGCGGAAGCCGGACCATGCCAGCCGCTTGTGTCGCACATTCCCGCACAGTTCATCCAGCGAGGTCCCCTCAGCCTGCACATGGATGCAGGTGGAAATGAAGGCCGCCCGCGAGATGTCGAAGGCCGCGGGCGCGAAGCTCAGCCGACCGGAAGCCGTAGCTCCGGTGAACGCCTCAAACTCGGCGCACCCCAACTGCTCGTGAAACTGCGGCGTTGCCAGAATGTATGCGTACACGGCTCACTCCCCGCCTGGTGCGGTATCATAGCATACCGGGCTTACAATGTCCCATGGGTATGGCCCCTCGGCTGCCGCCAGCCGATTGGCTTGAGTCAAGTCATGACCCGCCTCGGCGAGAATGCGACGCAGTTGCGAGAAGTCGACCTGGCGCGTCCCAGCAGTTACCAGCGCCTTCCCGAGACGGGCATCCCCCCGCGAGATTGCCGTTTGCACGGCGGACCAACGCGCCGAGCCTGTTCGCGCCCGCACCTGTGGTAGCGTGTCGAGAGCTGCAGACAGCTCTGCCAGATGTTCGCGGGTTGTCCCGATGTCGGGCGTCTCCGCTGCCTGGAGTGCCGTGTGGGGTTTCGGCACAAATGGGTTGACGCTGATTGACCACGAACACTGCGCGTACTCGCTTGCCAACTCCCTCACCATCGTCACGATGGCTGCACGGTCCTCGGCTGTCTCCCCCGGCAAGCCCACCAGAAAATACAATTTCACCCGCTCGAGCCCTGCCTCCACGGCTGACCTGATGCCGGCGTGTAGTTGCTCATCGGATAGATGTTTGCACACCGTCTGCCGAAGACGTTCCGTGCCTGTCTCCGGCGCGAATGTTACTGAGTGCTGGCCGGATGTCGCCTGCAGTTCGAACAGACATTGGTTGTCCCCATCTGCGCGCACTGAGGAAGCCGACACGCGTGGTCGTGGCTCCATTACCGACAGCCCCGCGCACAGCTCCTCGAGCCACGGGTAGTCCGACACGGATGTCGCGACCAGACCGACGCGGTCTGTATAGGCCATCGCATCCATGATCCTGCCCAGCAATGCCTGCGGCCGTCGGTAGCGCACCGGCCGGTAGATTTCGCCCGCCAGACAGAAGCTGCACCCGCGACCACAGCCACGCCCCATTTCAACCAGATAGCTACTGGCGAACTCGGTGTGCTCGGTCATGATGACGGTGTCGGTCGCGAACTCATCGAGGTTGCGTGCGCACCGTCGTGGCGCTGGATGCTGTGAGAGCCCGGGCACTATGAATCCCGGCCACTGGCTCAGATACTCGCCCCATTCATCACGGGACAGGTTGATGAGTTCCTGGATTTGTGGCAGCACCGGCTCGGCCTCGCCCACAAACACCGCATCAAACATGTCGAGTACGGGAGACGGGTTGGCCGTGAAACATGGCCCGCCACCGACCACAAAGGGGCTTTGAGGTTCGCGCTCACACTGCAGCGGTGGCACGCCCCCGAGCTGCAGGCACAGCGGCAAGTTCAGCCAGTCCAACTCAAACGACGTGGTGACCGCCACTAAATCAAAGCCCCCGAGTGGCATCTCTGTCTCTATGGAGCATAGCGGCTGGCGGCGCCGCTGCAATTCCGCCACTTCAGTCTGCGATGGTAGAAATGCTCTTTCGCAGTAGAAGCCATCCAGACGGTTCAGCAAGCTGTACAGCGCGTGGACTGCGAGTGACGACATGCCGATCGCGTAGGTGTTGGGATAGAGCAGACAAACACGAAGCCGGCCGCTGTCCGTCCAGCCCTCCCCGAGCCTCGTCTCTGCTGCTGCCAGTTGTCTCTGTGACATCACTGTCTGCCGCGACGCCATTCACTATCACCGGCCACACTATAGCAAAGCTACTTGTGACTCTCAAGCTGCAGACCTGTTTCCAGATGAGAGGACAGTGGCGAATGTTCCCATTCGT
>CAZCJS010000249.1:0-6380 GCA_964498775.1 uncultured Armatimonadia bacterium | reverse complement strand
GTGCCACCCTGGAAAAATATGTGATCTCCAACAGGCTTCTTCGCCACTACCTGGTTGAGGTAATTGGTCACTATCGAGTATGCCAGGCCGCTGACTAGCTCGCCCGTCGTCGCACCGGCCTGCTGATGTTTGACCATCTCCGTCTCCATGAACACGGTACAGCGTTCACCCAGGTCCCGCGGCGCTTTAGCATCTAACGCGAGATCTGCAAACTCATCCTCGATACTGATGCCCAGCTTCTCCGCCTGTTCCTCCAGAAACGACCCCGTGCCCGCCGCGCATACCTTATTCATCATGAAGTCCACTACATGGCCGTTATGGAGGCTGATGTACTTCGAGTCCTGCCCCCCGATCTCGAAGATTGTATCAACCGACGGATCAATAGCCAGTGCCCCTCGCGCATGAGCTGTTATCTCGTTCTTCACCACATCAGCGCCGACAAAGTCACCCGTCAGATACCGCCCTGAACCCGTCGTAGACACGCCGCGAATCTCAACAATGTCGCCGATGTCATCGCCGATAATCTTCAGCCCCCGACGCACTGCCTCGATCGGCTCCCCCGCCGTCATTAGATATATCTTCGAAAGCATTCGTCGCTCGCTGTCAATCACAACCAGGTTTGTAGATATCGAGCCGACGTCCACCCCCAGATACGCCGCTATCTTCTCGCCCGCAGCCACCTCCGGTCGGTATATATCCGACGGCATAATCACGGATTTAGCCAGTGCCAGCGGTGCCAGCGGCGCCTCCTCACTGATCTCCTCATAAGCGGCCAGCTCCGCCTGCTTGCTCAGGTCCGGCATCGCGACCTCTCCGGTCGCCTTGGCCTTCAGCACGGCACCGATGGCCCCCATCATTCCGAAATGCTCGGGGATAACAAGATCTCCATCGGCCAGGCCCAGCACCTTGCGCATCGCCTTGCGTATCCCCGCATTCGCCGCGACGCCGCCCTGGAAGGAGATCGGTGGCCGCAGCTCGGCTGCCGACGCTACCGTGCTCTTGAAGTTGCGAATCAGGGCATGACACACTCCGCCCACGATCTCGCGCGTGGGTGTCCCCTTCTGTTGCAGGTGAATCATGTCGCTCTTGGCGAACACGCTGCACCGCCCTGCAACCCTCGGCGGATCTTCCACCTCCGCACCCAGCTCGCCGAACTCCTCTATGCTCAGGCCCAGACGCGACGCCTGCTTGTCCAGAAAGCTACCCGTACCGGCCGCACAGAGTGTGTTCATCGCGAAATCCGCGATCTCACGCTTCCCATCAACTGCGGACTCCCTCAAAAAGATCAGCTTCGAGTCATCGCCGCCGATCTCGATGATCGTGTTCACGTGCGGGTAGAGATGAAGCGTCGCCGTCGCCTGTGCCACAACCTCGTTCACAAACCCGACGCCCAGCACCTCGGCGACTACGCGGCCACCCGAGCCGGTAGCCGCCAAACCGCGCAGATTCTGCTGCCCCCACTTCTCCACTGCCTCGTCTATCGCATCTGCGGCGACCTGCATCGGCCTGCCGTGATGGCGAATATACGCTGCCTCCAGAATCTCGAGGGTATCTGCGGCTACCACTGCCACGTCAACACTCACTGAGGCGACGTCTATGCCCAACAAATACGGCGTATCCATTCTGAGTCTTCCCTTCTTACTGCATCCAACGAGCATCAGTGCCCGTCTCAAGGCGGCCATCTATTATACATCTGCACCCGCGAATGTGCCAAGAAAGCCGCGCACTCAAACAGGTGAAAGCGATACCATTGGCGAAACCAGCACTGCCAAACACCTACCTGACAACATTCAGCGCCCGCTTCAGCTCGGCCACGGGCAGCGTGTGATTATGTTTGCTACGGTCCAATTCATAATACATATCGAGAATATGCCCCATCCGAAGCATGACAGTGCTGCGGGCCTCACCGGTGCTTCCCCCGTGGCCGGCATCACACCTCCTCACGCTCGTCTCTTCATGCACATCGGCGACACCCAGATTGACCTCGGTGTGCGACCTCTGAACATGACGCTCGAGGCGCTGCTGGCGGAAACCCCCTTGCTCGTGCCCGACGCAGCCGAGGATATCTTCGGCCAATGGCTCTGGGGCCGCAACACGAAGGCCGCCGCCCTCTACCGGCAGGCCATTGAGGACGCCGTGGATGCCCAGCCGCGAGTGACGTGGCAAGTTCGTGGGCCCGACGTTCTCGGCTTTCCCGATCTGCCCGTGGAAGCGCTGCTCGGCGATGGCGTGAATCCCCCTGCCGTCTCCCGCCAGGTCGCCAAGTGTACTCAGCATCTCTCCACCTCTGTCGGCAAGTACCTCCCGCCCATTGGTCAGTGGCGAATCGCTCCGGTCTCGCTGCTGTCGCGCCACGTACTGCCTCAGACACGTGACCCGTCCCAGGAATACGACGCCATCACCCGCAAACGCCTCCCCACGCTCGAAGTCCTCGACATCGAGTATGCAGTCACACGCGCTCGCCTCACAGCATTGCTCAGCCGCCTCGGGGCGGCACACGTGCAGGTGCTCCACCTCATCGCCGCCAGACACATCAATGCAGCCGGGCTGTTGCTCGAAGACGGATTCCTGACTGCCTCCGGCTTGGCACAGATGCTCAGTGAGGGCGACTGGAACGAGTTGCAGTTGATTGTGGTCAGTGTCGCACAAACCGAGTCCGGCCGCAACTGCAGCTTCCCCTGGGCCATCATGGAGCTGATACCAATCCAGGCTGCTATCTGTTTCCAGGACAACGCCGCAGTCAATACCTGTATTCTGCCATTCTGTGAGCTGTTCTACGGCGCACTCGGCGCCGGCTATGCTATTGACGCCGCTGTCAGCCGCGCACGAATAGCGATGCGCGACAGTGGCGAATTCGGAGCCGCAGATGTACTGTCCCCCGTCCTCTACCTCCGCGAAGGCGAAGAGGCCCCGGCAATCCGCTCCGGTGATCGCGGACTCGAAGGACTGCTTGTCGCCACTGAGGCAATAACAACGGCTCGTGATGTCTTCGATGACCCCGAGGTCCTGCAGCTTGACGGCCAGGTGCCTGTCGCCCTCTCCCAGATCCACGCTCGTCTCACCAACGTCATCGAACAGCAGATGGCCCACTTGCGCGACCGCAGGGCACAACACCTTCGCGCACTACGCCATGAAGCCCACCGCGCCGCGCCAACCTACACTGCATCCTCCGCCGTCGCCCAGCAGTTGAATAGCGTCCTTGATATGGCACCCGCACCCGCCGAAGGTGGAGCTGGCCGGCCGCCACTCGGCCCTCCTGCATTCCACTGGTGGTGGCTCCTGCGACACATCTACCGCGACGAGGCAAAGGTCACCTCCAGCCCCTTCCACGGGCCCAGAAAACTATACTATTCCGACAGCATACGCACCTGGGCTGCCATCCAACATCACGACCGCTCCTCGCCGGTTTATGTCGGTTTCTCGTCGCAGCCCGGAGATATCCACTTCGCTCCCTTGAACGGCCCCCGCGCCATTTTCGACATTAGCCGCTGGCCACCCCTGCTTATCTCCGTCGAGGACGCTGACGAAGACGAAACCGCTTATTACGCCCGGCTGGAGCATGACCTCGCCTCCGGTGCCGCCCAAGCTATCCGCCGCCTCCTGAGAATCCATTTCCGCAACGTCCTCACCGAGCAGTCCCCACCACTTTATTTCCCCGGCGGCATATCTCCCGGCGATTTGCTACGTGGTGGCCTCGCAGGCCTCGGCATTAACACCCAGGACATCGAGCCGACCACACACAACGACGTGACATGGCCCCGGGGTGTCCATCTCCTCGCCGACCTGGACTCCGATATGCGCATTCTGGCGATTCTGCGACAAACATCAGCCGGGCAGCTATCCGACGACCACTGCCGCGTCCTCCGCGACTGTTGGCAGAGTGTCTCAGACTCCGGCCAGGGCATCGCCCTCGTCTGCCTCGATGTCTGGCCAGTCAGCGGAACGCTCTTCTGGCAACCTGCATGCGCGATTGCGGCCGCCACCAGGCCCTCGTGGGTCTGGGAGCAACTCCCCCAGGCCATTGACGAATACCGTAGCATCTTGCTGCAACGCCTCTGGGAATGGTGGATTGGCGCATTGCGAGTCGAGAACTGAGACGTCCAACCTGCTCAGCGCTACCAGGATCAACGATGGAGAATTGACATGACGCTCGACTTCCGATTCCCGCTCCAAGTCCCACTCGACACCATTCTCGAGTTCATGAGCCACAACCTGAGCAACTCGCCCGACGTCCTCCTCATCGCACTTCTGCGCAACGCCCATGATGCCAATTCGCGGCGCGCCGAGCTCGCTGACGACCCGGCCATCGCCCCGTCTGAACTTAGCCTTGGGGTGCACGTCAGCGCCGATCCCGAGCAGATGACACTCACCGTGGCCGATGACGGCCGCGGGCTGACTGCGCAACAGGTTCGACTCTACATGGACTATGTCAACGAAGGCGACGCTGCCGAGGCGACGCCCCGGTGGCACGAGTCCCACTCACACACCGATCACCTGCGCCGGCACAATCTTGCCCGCATGTTGCTACAGATACTCCCGCTAAGTGAATCCGTAACCATGGAATCTCTCTCCGAGCAGTCTGGCAGCGAGCCTGTGCGCATCACTATTGCCGATGGCGTTTGCCATCTCACACGCGGAAACGCTACTCAAACCGGCACCGCCGTTACGGTCAAGCCACGACCCAACGCCCGGCACCTCTGCGATCCACAGACGCTCCCCCGGTTGATCAAACTCTATGCAGACTATCTTGATTTCCCCATCTTCTGGCAGGACCGCCAGATCAATGTCATGTCACCGCCCTGGTACCAGAGCGAGGCCTCCACAGCCGACTACATCGGCTACTTGCACAGCCGCTCGCCCGAATTGCCGGCTCCACTGCTCGTAGTCCCCCTATCACTCCAAAGCGGAGACGCCGAGGTTAGGGGAGTGCTGTGGGTCCCCGGCAGCCCACTGTCAGTGCTCGATGGCGATCTTGGCTGTGTGGACATCTACTGGCGGCGCATGTTGGCCGCTCCCGGCATGTCTGGGGTGTTACCCACATGGGCCCGCTTCTTTACCGGCATCATTGACAGCAACCTCCCCCCCCAGAGCCCATTTGCCGCACGGGGCTTCAACTCCGCCGCTGCAGAACTCCAGGCCGCCCTCGAACACGCCCTGCTCGACGCTCTCAGGCACATCCTTACGCAAGCACCCGACCGCTTCGCCGCCATTGCCCAGCGCCATGACCAGCTACTCAAGCTCGCCGCCCTCGAGAACGACGATGTCTTTGAACTCACCGCCGATCATCTCCTGTTCTCCTCATCCTCCGGCCGCCAGACGCTCGCTGAATACCTCTACGAAGTCACCCAGGCGACCGGGAAGTCCGATATCCAGTACCAGACCGTGCCACTCGAACCGTTCCGTGACATAGTCCGCGCCCACAGCCTTCTCGTCATAGATGCAAGCGAGGGCCTCGATGAAGAGTTTCTTCACAAGTATGACCACCATAACCCCACCGTGCATCTTCTGAATATCGAAGGCACTGAGCCATTCTTTCTCGAAGAAGTCCTTGACCCCAAGTACCAGCCATTGGTGGCCCTCTTCTCCAAACTCGATCCGCCAGTCACCGTACAACCCGCTCGCTTTGAGCCGTCTTCCGTGCCGGCCATCATCGCTCCGAGACGTCCTGACCTGATGCGCCCCCAACTCGAGAAGCTCTTACTCCTCAGCCAGATTGCCCGGGCAATGCGTCCCGAAGCACGCTCTGCACTACAGCGGGCACTTACCGACAGGGCCGACACCACGCCATCCAGAGTCCTCCACCTCAATGTCAACTGCCCCGTCGTCAATGCCATGCTCGATGCTCTCGCCGCCGGCAAGCACGAAGTGGCCCGCGTCGTGGCCCAGGGTACTCTTCTCCAGGCTCAAGTCATCGCCGGCAGCCCCGTCGCCGCCGGCTTCCTCCGCGAACTCAACAACGCCCTGATCTCCAGACTCCTCGCCAATCCGGATGAAACCGGCACTACCTGACCTCAAGCAGAGCTGAAGCAGCATCCGCCCAATCACAGGCCCACCAGCCGGAAAAGAAGGCGTGACAATGACTACTGCCACCACCGCCCAAACCACAATCCTCCTCATCTGTCATGGCCGGACGGTATGGAACAAAGACGCCGTCTTCCGCGGGCGCGCCGACATCCCCCTCGATGACACCGGCTTACAGCAGGCCGAGGCCCTCGCCTCCGCGCTCCAGCGCGAGGACATCGCTCACGTCGTATCATCTCCGCTGTCGCGTGCTCTTCAGACTGCCACGGCGCTCGCTGCAGCTCACGGCTTGACTGTCGCCACTGACGACGCCTTCATTGATCTCGACTTCGGGGATTGGCAGGGGTTACAAGTTGCTG
>CAZCJS010000248.1:0-6383 GCA_964498775.1 uncultured Armatimonadia bacterium | reverse complement strand
CCAGCTTCAGCACGGCGCCCCGGTCGGCCTTGACCTCGAGCTTGATGAAATCGAGACCGAGGCCCCCACGCTGAGGCGACCACCGAGCATCATCACGCCACTGCTGGCCATCATGGTAGGTCTGGCCGCCTTTGCCTTCGGCATCTGGCAGATGTACGAGGCGGAGGAGATCGGTGGCCGCTGGCTATGGGCTACTGCGGCCGGGGGCCTGGCGGTTCTCTGCGCAGTGATGCTGCTGATAATGGTGCTGTCCGCCGCCGCCCACTACGTCGAGCAACACGCCGCACTGCTGATGTGACCGCGCTCCGTTTTCTGCGCCACGGAGGTAGCCATCCCCGAGACCACGAAATCTCCCCTGACGGCTGAATGTAACCCCGGAGCGTGATGGATGACTTCAAGAGAACGGCTGATGACGGCCTTTGCGTGCGGGACGCCGGACCGCGTGCCGGTTGCCCCGTTCGGTCTGGGCGCACTTGACCCCGACTCGGCGATCGCGAATGAACTGATACACAAGACCGACTTCCTCACGGATTACTACGGCATGATGGAGTACTTCTTCGGGTCGGCAGCCAATATTGAGACGCGCGTCGAGGGCAAGCGCCAGGTCAGGACCATCGAGACTCCGCTGGGGCCGCTGCAGGAAGTCATCGCCTGGACCGACATCGCGCGCGCGACCATCGAGTTCCCCTGCAAGACCGCCGACGACATCGAGAAGCTGCTCTCAATTCCCTACGAGCCCATCCAGCCCGATGTCACCGATCTCGACGCATGGAAGCGCCGCCTGGGAGATGAGGGCATCGCCCTCTGCCTGTTGATGGACCCGATCTGCGTGCCGGCGGAGGCCTTCTCGCCGATTGATTTCTGCCTGCTCTGGGCCGATGCACCCGATGCACTCAGGGAGCTTGTGGATGTCGCCACCCAACGTTGCCTCGAGATCACTGAGGCAGCCTGCCAGGCGGGCATTGACGGCTTCCGTGTTGCCGGCGGAGAATATGCCTCCACGCAGCTCGGCCCGAATGCATTCAGTGAACTCGTCGTCGGCCCCGACAAGCTCATCTGCGACCTCATTCATGACTACGGGGCCATCGCCTACTTCCACAATCATGGCCCGCTGATGGACTACCTCGACATGCTCATCGAGATCGGCATGGATGCCTGCGATTGCTTCGAGGCCCCGCCGTGGGGCGATACCGACCTCCCGCAGGCCAAGGCGCGGCTCCAGGGCGAGGTCTGCATCGTCGGCAACCTCGATGACATGGAAGTCATAGACAAGCTTGACGAAGAGAGCGTCCGCGAGCTGGCGCGGCTGCGCATCGAGGAGGCCGGGCCGGATGGCTTCGTACTTGGCGGCACGGCCTCGGGAACCTATACCGAGAAGGCCGCCCGCAATTTTATCGCCATGGCCGAAGTCAGCAAGGAGATGGCGAACGCCTGAACTGCCCTCGCCGAACAATCAACTGCAAGGAGCTTGAGAGAAATGACGGACATCAATCAACCCACTGCCGGACTGCTCGCCGGAGCTGCACAGGTGGACATCACGCCGGCGATGGGGACTCAGATCGCCGGTGACATCGGACGTCGCCGGCCCGCCGAGATACTTCTCGATCCCATCTACGCCAGGGCCCTCGTCCTCGAAAGCGGTGCGACGCGGCTGTGCGTTTTGTCGCTTGACTTGCTCGCAGCAGACTATAAGTCAGTCGCCGCGATCCGTCGCCTGGCTACGGAGCGCTTCGGCCTCGTTCCCGAAGCCGTCATGGTCCACACTGTCCAGAACCATGCCGCGCCCTCGCTGGGCCATCACCTGGTCACTGACGAATGTGATCTCATCCCGCCCGAGATGGAGTGGTTTCGGGGTGGCGACCCGGCCTATGATGTCTTCGCCATCGAGCGCATCGTTGACGCCGTCGGTCAGGCCATCGAGAGCCTCGAGCCGGTCTCGGTTGGCGTCGCCAGAGGTATGGATGACCGGGTCGCCTTCAACCGCCGTTTCATCATGCGCAACGGCACCACCAAGACTCATCCGGGCGCCGATGTGCGCCACGAAATCCTCTGCCGCGAGGGCCCGATGGACCCCGAAGTCGGTGTCGCCTGCTTCACTGCCGAACCGCTGCGCAATGTGGCGATGCTCTTGCACCACACTTGTCATCCGGTGCACGGTTATCCGAAGCGCTACATCAGCGCCGGCTGGCCCGGAGCATGGTCGCAGCAGATGGCGGCTGCTCACGGGCCACAGTCGGTGCCACTGGTGATCAACGGCTGCTGCGGCAATATCCACCACGCCAACCATCTTGATCCCCACCAGCTTGACGACCCGATCCGCATGGGGGAATGTCTGACCGAGACCGCCGGAGAAGTCCTGCAACGCCTGTCGTATGGTGACGGGCTCCCCCTCGACCGCAAATCCACCTCCATCAGCCTTCCCATCCGGGAGCTGACGCCGGAGCAGTTGGATGAGGCCGGCAAACTACTCGCAGAACATCCCGAGCCGATCTATAAGGACGCCGAACGCACCGCTGTGGACTGGCGCTGGTTCTATGCCGTATCCGCGCTCGATGTTCACGAGTTGCGCCGGCGGCAGCCCGAATATCCCTACGAAATCCAGGCCTTCCGCATCGGGGATATCGCTCTGCTGGCCCTCGGGGGCGAACCGTTTGTTGAGGCCCAACTGCACATCAAGGCCGAGTCACGGGCCCCGTTCACCTTCATAGCCCACATGTCCAACGGCTTTGTCGGCTACATTCCCACCGCCGCAGCGCTCAGTCGCGGCGGCTATGAAGCCCACACCTCAGCGGGGTCCTGCCTCGTCCCTGAGGCTCTCGACATGGTCGCCGACGCCTCGGTGCAACTGCTCAATGAGCTGTTCTCTGAATGAGGAGAGGGTGCCCCAGATGACCCAGACCGAGCCGCAGAATCCGCAGCTCCATGCCGGGGCGGCGATGGTGGATATCACTCCGCAGGCGGGGACGCATCTGGCCGGCTCAGTCGGGGAGCACCGGCCTGCCAAACTCGTTGCCGAGCCGACCTTCGCCCGCGTACTCATCCTCGAGAGCGCCGGCAAGAAGCTCTGCCTCGTCGCCCTCGATGTCACCATCGTCACAGCGCCCTATACCGCCCGCATCAGGGAGGCAGCCCGGCGTTTCGGCCTCGAACCTGACGCAGTCATGGTCCATGCCATCCAGACGCATTCCGCGCCGCCCATCGGCAAGTTCATGGTGGATGAGGACTTCCCGGAGTTGCCGCCGGAGTTCGAGTGGCTGACCGGAGGCGAAGATGCCTACGCCGACTGGGCACTCGGACGCATCGAGACAGCATTGCGCGAGGCCAACGAGAATCTGCAGCCGGTGGAGATGGGTGCCGCCAGCGGGATCGAGGGCCGCATGGCCTTCAACCGCCGCGCGGTCAAGCACGACGGCACCATCGGCATGCCCGGGCCGCGCAACTGGATCGAGCCTCTGGGCCCGACCTGGATCCGCTACATCGAGGGGCCGATTGATCCGGAGCTCGGGGTCGTCTGCCTGCGCGGCGCCGACCTCGGCATGGCGACAATGCTGCTGCACTACACCTGCCATCCGGTCCATGTCTTCCCCAGGCCGATAGTGTCACCCGACTGGCCGGGCACCTGGGCTGAAGAGATGAGGAGAAGCCACGGTCAGCAGTGCGTGCCGCTGGTGCTCAACGGCTGCTGCGGCAATATCAATCCCTGGCCGCCCTATGACCCCGACTACGTCGAGGACCACCGGCGCATGGGCCGAGTGCTCGCGGAGACCTCCGCCCCGGTCATCGAGAGCCTCCAGTTCAGCCCCGATGCAGAGCTGGACTGGCGGGTTAGGCACCTCCAGATTCCCCTCCGCGAGGTCCCGGCGGATGACCTCAAGTGGGCACAGCAATACCTCCAGGACCACCCGGTCCCGCCGTGGGAGGACGAGGCGGCAGGAAAGGTTACCCGGGACTGGACACGAGCCGCCGGGCTGGTCAGTGTCGAGCTCTGCAGACAGCGCGATGGGGGCATGGACTACGAGGTGCAGGCCCTGCGCCTCGGCGAGATTGCCATCGTGGGACTGCCGGGCGAACCATTCGTCGAGGGACAGCTCCGGATAAAGCTCGCCTCACCCGCCCGCCTGACATACGTAGCCCATTGCACCACCCAGTACGTCGGCTACGTACCAACCAGCGAGGCCCTGGCCCGCGGCGGACATGAGGCTGACACGAGCTTCTGGGCCAAGCTCGCACCCGACGCCCTGGACACGATTGTCTCCGCCTCCGCCGACCTCCTCGCCGACCTTTTCGCTAGGTAACCAAGCCGCGGGACTTCTCACCCGGGCTTCTCAAGCGAGCTTCTCCATCCAGCGCTGCTCGATGGCGGCCAGTTCCGCGTCGGTATCCTCATCAATGAGCATCTCGGCATCAGACGCCAGAATTTCATCCACCTTTGCCTCTGCCGCCTCGGTGAAACTCAGGCTGCCGGCTTCTTCCCAGCGCTCGCGGCCGCCGGTGTAGGCAAGCCTCGGCTCGACAAGCTCCCGAAAGTGCGCCAGCGTGTGGTCGCAGCCGAGGTATTGCGCCTGCGTCCCCAGCTCCATGATGACATCGCGGGCGATGGTCTCATCATTGACTTCGATGCCGGTGGCGATACGACTCCCCATGCGCGCCAGCTCATCGTCTATGACCAGTTGCGCCGCCGACATCACGCGCGTGGACTCCAGATTCCCCGCCCCCCAGATGATATTCACCCCGCCGAGCGCATGTATCAGCCCCGTCAGCACGCTCTCATAGGACGCCTGCGCATCAACCATCATGCTCTCGGTGCTTGCCCACGACGCGCTGGGCATCCCGTGGAAGCGGGCCAGTTGCGCGCCGGCGGCCTGGATCAGCGCACATTCGGGGCTGGCGGTGCGCGTGATGGCCGTCCTCATGTCCATCGTGTGGGCGAAACCAATATTGAAAACGAGCGGACGCCCCGGCTCCAGCAGCCGCGCGATAGCAACTCCCGCCAGCACCTCGGCGTTACCTATCGTCAGCGCACCCGCGGGCGTCACCGGCCCCGTCGCGCCTGCCACCGGCTCCGAATTGACCATCATCGGCAGCCCGTAGCCGGAGCTGTACCGGAACGCGTCCAGCCCCATCGCCGACCAGCGCAGCGGGCTCACTGCCGTGAAGCCGAAGCTGACCAGCGGCCTCTCGGCAAGGCTCTCTCCGCCGGCCAGCACCTGTGCCATCTCGACCATCGCCACCGTGTCTTCGGGCGTGTAGATGCAGGGGCGGATATGCTTGGTCGTGTACTGGGCGATGATGCGGGCACCGACGAAGCCCCGGCTGTATGCGGGGTAGTCGGCAAGCGAGGGGCCGACCATCGCGTGGATCGTGTCCAACTCCTGCGCGACGCGGCACAGGCTGATGAAGTCGGCTTTCTCGATGGGGCGGATGGTCCTGCCCTCGGCGAGGTTGAGCGCGTTGCCGGTCCAGTACAGCGGAGCACTGCCCGGCCCTATCTCCGCCACTGACCCATCCAGCGAAGCCAGCCGCACGGTCTCCGGGGATTGCGCCACACACTCGGCCACCAGCTCGCGCGGTATCCGGATCGTGTCCGCGCTCTGACCTTCGCTGCAGCCGTTCTCGACCAGCAGCTTGCGCGCCCATTCGCTCTCGAACATGACGCCGTTATCCGCAAGAACCTGCAGGCTGGCCTCGTTTATCTGCTCGACTTCGCTACCCGTCAGCCACTCCATTCCCTCACCTCACTGCCACCCGATGTGTGCATCAGCACCCTTCCACCGGCGCGGCACAGGCACCTCCCCGCCGACCTCTCACCTCCTCTACGCGAAGATTGCGCAGTGAGCAAACTACGGTTCGCCGCCACCTATGAACTGGGTGGGGGATGGAGCTATCCCTCAAGGCCGGGGCTAACCGCAGACTTACTCGCAGTGTTGCCGGCGGGCTCGCAGCACATCTCATCCTGGGACTGCGGAGGCCAGATGCGAAGGAAAATGCAGGCGGCGAAGTACCCAACGAGCCCGCCTACCATCACGTCGGACAGAAAGTGGCGGTCAAGCATGACGCGTCCAAGCGCAACTACCGTAGCAGCGGCATACGCAACCCATCGCCAACGCGGGTAGTATGCAGCGACAATCGTCGCTATCAGGAAGGCGAACGAAGCGTGGCCGGAGGGGAATGAATGGTAGTCATACCCGGGGCCGAAAAAGATGGTGCGGTCATCGAATTCCGCAGGTCGTGGGCGACCGGTCAGATGCTTGAGCACCTCGGTCATACCTGTCTGCACTGAGACCCCCAGGGCCAGCGTCAATGCCAGACGTCTGCGCTGATGCCTCACTACCAGAAGCAAAGCAAGCACCAGTAATGTGCCCCCGACGCGTCCGCCGGCCGTG
>CAZCJS010000247.1:0-6451 GCA_964498775.1 uncultured Armatimonadia bacterium | reverse complement strand
CACGGCCAGGCGACGGCGCTGTTCCGCAATTCCCACAGCACGGCGATGGCGGAGCTGGTCGAGTATAGTGGGCTGAGGAAGCCCAACGAATCGGCCAAGACGCTGGTCGCGACATGTTGGATGTATGCCCAATTCTGCGAATGCAATAAGCCGGGCAAGCCGACGTTGTGGCGGGTCAGCCATGGCCTGAACAAGCTCTTCACGGCCCGCGGCTATCCGAACACACCCGTCAAAGAGCGCTGCCGCTATTCGAGCCAAGCGAGTGACAAGGCTGGATGGAATGAGTATGTCGCGGCTATTGACGGCGACCGGCCCGTGGTGTTGACATTCTGCTATGATCCGGCAGCCCGGCAGAGCCTCGCCCAAGCCCAGCGCAGAGTCAGCAATTGCTTCTCAGTGGTCGGCATCGGCTACATGATCCACAACGGACAGAAGCTGTTGATCTGCCATGATGGCATTACCTCGAACCAGAGCTATCCCGCCTCGGCTGACAGGGTCTCTGCGTCCAGCCTGGGGATCAACACGCAGGGCAAGCCGTGGGGGCAGGCCGGCACCTCGCTGTACAAGTGGGACGGCAGCTACAGCAATCTGGTGATGGTCTTCGTGGGCCAGCCGACGCAGTAGCTGCTGAGCGGATGACACGCGCAAAGGGTTGCGTTGATGAGACGGCTTCTGACATTGGCGACGCTGATGCTGTGTGTGCAGTATTCGCCGAGCGCTGAGGAGCCGGCCGGATCGCAGTCGCTGACCCTCCACCTCTTCTACAGCCCCACATGCGCCCATTGCCATGAGGTCAGGAGCCTGGTCAAGGGACTGGCCGATGGCACCCCCGCATTGCAGGCAGTGGAACACAACCTCACCGACCCCCAGAACATCGAACTGATGGCGGACTACTATGCGCGCTATGGAGTGCCCGAGGAGGAATGGGGCGGGACCATCGCGCTGTTCGTGGGTGACCGCTGGTGGAACGACACCGACAGGATACTGGATGAGCTGGAGGCAGCGCTCGCCACGATGACCGCAACCGGGTTGTCCGGCCCTGCAGGCACGGGAGGCGGGGCGCTTGTGGGTCTCTTCGACAGCTTCGGCGTGCTGACAGTAGCGGCAGCGGGCCTGGTGGATGGTATCAACCCCTGCGCCATGGCCACGCTGATCTTCCTGATATCATATCTGAGCTTCGCCAAGCGCACGCCCCGGGAGGTACTCGCAACCGGCTTGCTCTTCGCCGCCGGCATATTCGTGGCATACCTGGGTATCGGCATGGGCGCATTCAGGGCTCTGCAGGAGCTCGAGGGTATCTCGACCGCCTCGAAGGTGCTGTATCCGGTCATGGCAGCAGGGACATTGGTGTTGGCGGTCTACAGCTTTCGTGACTACCTGCGTGCCAGGGCTGGCTGTGTCGGCGACATGAGCCTGAAGCTCCCGAAACCACTCACCAGACTCTCTCATCGTCTGGTGCGCACGTCAGCAGGTCCGGGGGCGTTCCTCGGACTTGCGTTCGTCGCCGGATTGCTCATCTCTATCCTGGAGCTCTTCTGCACGGGCCAGATCTATCTGCCCACGTTGATGTATGTCTGGGGTAAGGAAGCTCTGCGAACGCGCGCTTTCCAGCTTCTCGTGCTCTACGTTGGCATGTTCACGCTCCCTATCGTCGTGCTGACAGTGATCGCCTACGCCGGCGCAAGCTCTGCGACACTGATCAAGTTGGCGCGCGACAAGACCGCCGCAGTGAAACTGGGCATGGCTGTGCTTTTCGTGGCCCTCACCGCATACCTGACGATTGTCTCGGTCGCGCTGCTGTAGCAACTCCCCTTCCTGCTGACATGACCGTGCCGCCGCAGCGCGTACCGGTAGATGTGCTGGAGTCCACCCGCAATGAGCAGAATCCCGACAATACTCGTATTGCTCACGACGGCAGGTCTGACTGCGCTTGGCGGCCAGGCGTCCGCTGCGCCCTTTGTGCTGGCAGAGACGCCTGAGCTTAGGGTCGACTATAAGGGAGAGCCGCTCATTGCTGGGGACACGCTCGACTTCAGCGATGGATTCGACAAGGCTGACGGTGTGGTCATATCACCAACGCCGCAAGGCAAAGCGATAAACGTCTATCGGGTCTCCAGCGACATCCTCGACTACCGCAGAGAAGTCGGGCTTGTTGGCGACAAGTTGGAGTTGACGGTGCGGTACCGGCTCTACGCGTATCCGAAGACCAGACTGAAACAGATCGCCTATTCCTTCTACATTCCTGCTGAGCGGCTGGATGGCTGCTGGTTCCGCGCTTCGACGGACCGCCCCTACTGTGAGAAGATCATCGAGGGCTTGCTGAAGAGGAGTGATGCGGACGGTCCTATCGCCACGTCGCTGAGTCGAATGGCGTTGAGGGGGGCGGCGGGCGAGTTGGTACTCGACTTCGCACCGAAGGGCCGGGCGCTGATGTATCGTAACTACTGTGAAGCGCTTGCCGGCAATGCGTGGGCATTGGAAAAGATGGGGGACTTCTTCGTATTCAGTCTCCCCATGCCTGTGAGATGGCACGGCTACATCATCACCTCGAAGGTGCTCATCTACGAAGGCAAATGGGACTACGTCACGACTCACCCTGAGTACGATGACTGGCATTATGCGTGTGTTCCGCAGACTACCATCGCCTTGGCCTTCTACCCCCAGCCTCCCGAGGGCTTCAGAGAGATGGGGATGGACCAATACACGGGCAAGCAGAAAGCTAGCTGGGTGAGCACGGAGGGCCTTTCACTAGGCCCTGCTGTTCTCGGGCGCATGGTGGTCGGTGGGCGAGCCACGTTGCGAGTGCGCACGCCGCCGGGATACTACCTGGTGACGGTCCGTTTTGGGGCCCAGGAGCCCCTCGGCCCGTTTTCGGTGGCGGCAGACGGCCAGGTGTTGGCAGATGCTCTGCTTGCCAATGGCGGAGAAGTCGTATCTCGCACTTGGCCTGTCCGCGTGCGTGGCGACCAACTGGACCTCGCTTTTCAGTCGGATACGCAGTTCGGTGTCAGTGCGGTCATCCTTCAACGCTTTCTCGCCGACAATGAGGACTACGCCTTCGACCGGGGAATATGGCTCATTGACGGCATCCCGATGCCAGATAAGCAGATCGATCCAGGTAAGCTCAGCCCGGGCCCGTCTCTCGGTCTCACGCCATCACCGGATTGGCGATGGAATGCGTCAATGGTATGCTTCAGTAGCAGCAATTCGGGGAGCCGCAATGAACTGAACACGTACCCGCTGATCGAGCGGCGGATTAGAGAGATCAGGGACATGGGGTTCAATACAGTCATCTGCAATGGGCTGCACTTCCGGCTCAATTTTCTCGACAAGCAGGACATGATCGAGCGAAATATGAGCATGATCTGCGAGGTCGCTCATCGCTACGGCGTACGCGTCATAGAGCACCACGACGTGCCTCTGATGCTGGCCCAAGGCACGGGCTACAATGTGATGGTCGAGCACGCAGACTGGCTCCAGAGAGACATTGAGACTGGCAAAGTAGCGGCAGCCTTCTGCCCCGTGAATCCCGACTTCAGGAAATGGTACTATGACCGATTCCGCGAATATGCTCGCAACACCAAACTCGACGGCTCGATGCTTGACGAGGTCGGCTTCTTTGGCAACAGATTCTGCGGGTGCCGACACTGTCGCGAGGCATTTACGCGTGAGACGGGCTATGTATTGCCCTATGCGGATAGGGGCATGGTATTCGAGAGGTCCGACAACCGTCTGTGGCAGGCATGGCAGACATGGCGGATCAGGAGTACGACGGAGTTCTTCCGGGGTATCGGCAAGATCTACGAAGAAGTTAACCCCCACGCAACGCAGATGATTTACTCGACTCACGGCGGGCTGACAACACGATATGGGAGTCGGCAGACAGGTAGCGATATCGTTGATCAAGCGCGGTCTTGTGACTTCGTAGGCACCGAGATCATGTCGAGCAATGTATTCGACTGCTACCGGCCGGTGTACGCATATCGCAAGATGAAAGCGGCCCTAAGCAACCACACTGGCCAGCCGGTTTGGGGTCTGGTTTATCATATCGGCGAACCAGCCTTCGCATACTTCGGTTGGGCTCTGCTGCAGATGAACCGTCAAGTTCCGTGGATGACCACTATCGAAGACTTCGATATGCGGCGATTCATTTCGTGGCAGGACAAGATGAATGCCAGAGACGCTCGCTCTCTCAGCAACATTGCGATTCTCTTCTCCAGACAATCGGTTCTGAACAATCGCACATCGAGCCACAGTAGCGATATTCTCGGCTTCTCAGAAATGCTCACGGATGCCCACATCCAACACGATTTCATCCTGGACCAGGATATCAGTGGCGATGTTCTCGGCAAGTACCGGCTGCTAATCCTTGCCAGTGCGGAATGCCTGAGTGTCGGTCAAGTTGCAGCTATCGACAGATTTGTCCGGGAGGGCGGCGCTCTTATTGTCACGGGATGGTCGTCGCAGTGTGACGAGGAGGGTTCACGACGCGGCCACTTGCAGCTTGCCGAGGTGCTTGGTGTCGATCTCGCCAAAGCTCATTCGCTGCATAGCCCGTGCCGCATACGAGTCGGCGAAGAGCAGCCCTTCCAGGCAGGAGTAGCCGCTACTGGGATCACCACGGAGGAGAATGTCGAAGTATTGGCACACGCGGTTGACAGGCAAGGCACGGTTCTCGCACCGGTGATTATGGAGATTCGCTATGGCAAGGGAATGGCTATCTACAGCGCCCTTGCGCTTGGCGCTTCCAGTTGCCAGCCCGAACGACGCGCTGGAGGCACGCATGATTTCGTGATGAACGAGCGAGCTCGCGCCCTCGTATGGGCATTGGTGCGCAAAGCCGTTGGTAACAGCCTCCCAGTGGAGCCCATCCAAGTGCCCGAGAAGGTCCTGCTGGCAGCCTATCAGGTTGGGGACGGTTACGCGATTCACCTACTGAATGCTACTGGGGTCAATATGATGCCCGGTGACGTATATCCGCGAACCAAGGAAGGCGAAACATTCCCCGAACTGAAGGATGACATCATCTTCGATCTCCGCGTCGAATCGCTGTCCTCGGCGAGGGTTGTCTCGCCGGATTACGAAGGCCAGCGACCAGCAGATATTCAGCCACTCAAGCAAGGTCTCTGGCGCATCACTGTGCCTGCAAGCGCCCTCAGGGCCTATTCGGTCGTGTACCTGGATTAGCCATCCGTCGTGACGAACCCATGACACCTTCTCTCGCTTGCACGACGAGAATCGTGGTTGCAGTACTACAGCGAGGCTTTGTGTTATCATGGGATATGAATAGATATTGTAGCCTTGGATTACGAGAAGATGCGTCGGCCTGAACCGGATCCGCAGACACGAGGCAGTCATACGCCGCCAGTTGATTTCTCGGAAGAGCATGTGGGCCAAAGCGTTTTTCCCTGTTTGTGATAGGTACGATGACAAGTTGACGACCTTTGCAGCTACTCAAAACAGAGATGCTTGGGGCACTATTCGGGGCTACGTTTATCAGGTAGACTTGACTGTCCGACGCTGGCTAGGCTTGCAGCCGGGACAGGTGCTTGAACTCGAACGCGGCGAAGACATTGATGTCGTAAGCAACGCATTGCTCCAGACAGGGCAGGGCGTTCCTGAGCGGCTGCTAGAACAGATCAAGCATCGGGAGGCGAACCTCACTCTGCGCAGGTCCGAAGCCGTAGGAGCGATCGCGCATTTCCTCGAACACCAGGCGACTAATCCAGGCACGGACATGCTTTTCCGCTACGCCACCAATGCCCGTGTGGGCAGAGAGGACAGATCACCGATCCCGGGTGGCATACCCGCAATAGAAGCGTGGCAGCAACTGCGGGATCACGTCCCAGACGACGAAGATCATTTGGCGCTGCTGGCCGGAATTCGGGAACTCCTGCAGAGCGCGCCCAAGCCGAAGGACCTGAATGATGAGGTTTGGGCCAGGTACCAGGAGTTTGTCACGCAGGCGGATGACGAGGAGCTCTTGGCACTGATTGGCAGATTCGAATGGAGCACAGCGAACCCAGAAGCACAGGCGCAGGAAGACATCATAGGGGAAATGCTCCTCGCACAGGGACACGCTGCTAGCAAGGAACAGGCTAAGGAGCAGTACCACGCCCTGTTCGTGCGTACCATCAAAATGCTTGCTCAGCCCGGGCCAAAGCGACTGACCCCTGATGAACGAGACGCAATGTTGGCCGCACCGTCGCTAGACGCTGCCGGACGTGCGATACTGGACCGGATCGATGAGCTATGCCAACGAGTCACACGGTTGGAACAAGCGCAGCACGAGTCAACACAGAGGCAGGATGTGCTTGAGAGTTCTCAGGCGATGCTGGGAGGCGAGTTCGAACGTCTGCGGAATGAGTTGGGTGTTGATACACCGGTTGTTTACCGTGCAATGCCTCAGAGCTTGGACGCCCCGCCGCTTGTGCACAGGCCCAGCCGTAGG
>CAZCJS010000246.1:0-6471 GCA_964498775.1 uncultured Armatimonadia bacterium | reverse complement strand
ACCGAGTTCATCCCGGCTTATAGCGAGCTGTTCAAGTTCCTCGAAGCGCGGGACGGCAAGGAGGAAGTCGTCAGGTACTGGGAATGTGTCGCTGACAATTATCTGACCAAATTGCGCGACCTCGTGGCAGAGCACGGTCTCCGTGGTTGCTGGATGTACTGGACCGAGGCGTTGAATGAGGAGGCCGCGGATTTCGAGATAGTGTTGGATGAGGAGGCGGGCGAGTACAGAGCGACGATGTATTACTGCCCGTCGAAAGGTAGGCTGCTGGAATACGAACATATCGAGCCGTACCATGCCTACTGCGAGCATTGCCGCGTGCTGTACAAGCGGGTGCTGGAGCCGCTGGGGTTGGAATACGAGAAGGACCTCTCCGAGTGCGACCAAGCGAACTGCTCGACGGTGATAAGAGTGAAAGGCGCGGCAATATCGGGCGAGGGTGCAGATAGATGATTTCGTGTACGGAGTTCATCCCGGCCTACAGCGAGCTATTCAAGTTCCTGGAGAAGCAGGGAGGTAAGGAGGAAGTTGTGAGGTACTGGGAGTATATTTCGGACAACTTCCTCAACAACCTGCGAGAACTAGTGGTCGAGCACGGTCTGCGCGGCTGTTGGATGTACTGGAGCCATACGCTGAATGAGGAGGCCGCCGACTTCACGATGGAGTTGGATGAGGAAGCCGGAGAGTTCTCCATTGTGATGCACTATTGCCCGTCAAAGGGCCGGCTGAATGAGCTGAAGCACATGGAACCGTATGCCGACTACTGCGGTCATTGTGATGTGTTGTATCGGCGGGTGCTGGAGCCGTTGGGGCTGGAGTGCATCGCCGACTTGTCGGAATGTGAGCAGGCGCGTTGCTCGTTCGTGGTCAGGGACAGCGCCGCGTCGTAGCACCTGGGTAGGTAGAACGAGAGATGGGTACGTCAAGTTCGCAACGTTCGCCGTCAACACCTGAGTGGGAACGGGTAAGGGAACTATATCGGCAGCCGAATCCCGATCCGGTTGAGGTGTTGTCGCGCATCGTATCGGCGATAGGGCCTGAGACGCGAGCAGGACTGAAGGGCGCGGGAGTTGTGTGCTGCCTGGACAACCTGCTTGAAGCGCCCATTGCCGCGCACGCGGGTGATTTGAGCAGGTTGCTGATGGGACACCCGGGTATGCTGCAGATGCCGGCGATTGAGCTTGCCAACGGGATCCGTAGGCACGCGGAGAGCGAAATTATCAACCGGCAGATCGCCTCGCGCTTCAGCGACCTGGGCCTGCAGGCCGTGGGCACGACCGTAATGGGCGCGGCTGAGGATATTCCGGGTGCGTTGGGCCTACTGAGAACGACCTTGCCGCAGCTAGAAAGCCATTTCGCCAGCTTCTATGAAGAGCCGCGCCTCAACTACCTCGCCGGTGCGTTCCTCGCTGATGATTTGAGCCACGCTTTCCGCTACTTCGTTGCCCGCGATATCAGTGATTTCGTAGGCACCGAGGCTTTGCCCACTGTCAGCAGCAGCTCGATACTCCAGGATAGAATTGCGCACTCCTGCCGGTTGCTTACGGGGGAGGTAGATCTGACCCGCTCGGAGGACATAATCCGGCACGCGCTGACGCGCCGCGATCCAGCCGAGCGTGGCGAGCTGTTGCACGGATTTTTCGGCCAGGCAATAGACAGCGGCCTCGGCGCATTGGCCGATGCCGGAGGATAGTCGCAGATGGCACGTGTTGTGGTGGCAACCGGGATGCCACAGGGCCTGCTGGACCGCAGCAGGCCAACGGCTGACTGGTGCCTGCAATGGGACGGTCACGACTACAATGTGCTGGTCAATATCTCGGAATTGCGGGAAGTGATGACGAGCGAGCCACCGCCTCTGCTCCGTGACATCCTCGACATTGCGGCAGCGGCGCTGATGTCGGATATTGCAGTCCTGCGCGGGAGTAACGAGGCCTGGACGCGTGACATTGATCTGTTGATACCGGTCCGTGAACCTCACTTCTGGGAGGAGAACAAGCACCGGTTAACGGGGATACTGCATGCGCTGACACGCGACAACTTCCGCATCACTTTCTGCGCCCACGAACCGGCTGAGGAAGAATTGCTGAGGCCGTCAGGACACGCGGCGGCGGAAGTGGACTGCGTGTCGGCGCTGTCGGGCGGCCTCGATTCGCTGGCTGGTGCGGTGATGCTGCTGCGCGCCGGCCGCAAGCCCCTGTTTGTGACTCACCAGTCGGGGAATCCACAGATACGAACCGCCCAGAGCGCAATCCGGGAGACACTCGAAGAGCTCTGGCCGGGCACTGCAACCTTTGCCGGGGTGCTGCTGCAGCCTCGGAAAAGCGGGCGCTTTGCATTCCCGGAGCCGCGTGAACGCGAAATCTCACGTCGCTCGCGGTCGCTGCTGTTCATGGCTCTGCTGGCTGTGGCGGCGCACGCTACGGAAGTGGAAGAGGCGTACTTCTGTGATAACGGCGTGCTGACAGTGGCATTGCCTCTGAGCGACGGGCGCATCGGGAGTCTCTCCACACGGAGCACGCATCCATTGGTATTGAGCGACTTTAACGCCCTGCTGGAGGCTGCGGGCGTGAAGGTCACTGTCGTCAATCCATTCGTTTATCAGACCAAGGCGGAGTTGATCCGCGAGATTCTACGTCCGGTGCTGACGCCGGCCCAGATACAGGCGAGTGTGAGTTGCTGGATGACAGGTCGGCGGCAGCGTCCGTGCGGGGGGTGCATTCCGTGCCTGCTGCGGCGAGTCTCGATGCTTGCCGCCGGCGCTCCCGACGAGGCCTATGAGATGGATATCCTGGCCGAGCCAACGGCATATCGTGGCACCGAAGCGTATGGGAATCTCACTGACCTGCTGACGCAAGTAATGCGCGTGCGGAGCATGAGCGAGGCGGAGTTGCTCATGCAATGGCCGCAACTGCTGGACCTGGCCTCCGCAGGGGTCGCGGTAGCCGACGTAATCGCCATGTACCGGCGCTATGCTGAAGAGGTCTGGAACGTAATGCATGAGCACTTCCCGACGACGGCGGCGCTGATGACGACTGGAGACCAGAACAACCAGGGGACAACCGAATAGTCGCATATTGGAGTGTAAGTGAATGGCGAAGAAGCTCAGAGTAGGTTTGATCGGTCTTGGCAGTATCTGTCAGGGTGGGCACATTCCGGGATGGCTGTCTGTGCCTAATGCGGAAATCGTAGCCGGTGCAGATCCGAGTGCAGCGGCGCGGGAAAAAACCGCCCAGAGCGCAGGCGTCAAGGCGGAGGCGCTGTATGAAGACTACCGGCAGATGCTCCGGGAAGTGGAGTTGGATATCTGTGACATCTGTACCCCGCAATTGATGCACCTCCGGCCGACGCTTGATGCGTTCAAGGCGGGCTGTCACGTGCATGTGGAGAAGCCCATGGCGACTGCGGCGAAGGATTGCCGGAGGATGATCGAGGCGGGCAAGCAGGCCGGCAAGCTGCTGATGGTGGGCCAGACGATGCGCTTCATGGAGGAGTCGCTGGCGCTGAAACGGTGGGTTGACGCGGGCCTGGTTGGTGACATCTACTGGGCGCGCGCCTGCTGGCTGCGGGCGCGGGGAGTTCCCTCGCGTCCCTCGTTCATCGTCAAGGAGCAATCAGCCGGCGGGCCGTGCTATGACATCGGCGTCCACATGCTCGACCTGTGCCTCTATCTGATGGGGCATCCGGAGCCGGTGTCGGTGTCGGCGAACGTGTGGCTGAAGCTCGCGGACAAGCCGTCGCTGATGAAGCATGACCATAAAGCATACGGCGTTCCCGATGACATGGCCGCCGGCTTCATCCGCTTTGACAATGGCGCGTGTCTGTCGCTGGAGACCTCATGGGCTCTGAACTACCCGGACGATGACGCCTATCACGTTTTCCTGGCGGGCACGAAGGGCGGCATCAAGAGCAACCCCGCTACGCTGGTACGCGAAGAGGCGGGGATGCTGACTGATACGACGGTGCAGGTGAACCCGGACCGGGGCGTCAGGGCGCACGTCAAGCAGATTGAGGTCTTTGCCGAGGCGGTGACGAAGGGTTTGCCCTCACCGGTACCCGGAGAGCAGGCGCTACTGACGCAGAGAATTCTCGACGGGGTGTATAAGTCGGCGAGCTTGGGCAAGGAGGTCAAAGCGTAAGCCCGCCGGGCCTCAGTGCTTCCAGCCGTACCAGAAGCCGGCTCCGAAGCCGCCGGTGAAGGGGAAATTATAGGTAATGACTTTCCAGAGGACGCTGAAGCCGGACTTGGCGGCATCACCGGCCGGGCCGGTAGCTTCTCGCACAGCGCCCCAGTCCCAGTGGGCGAAACCGTAGTAGGCCAGGACCTGGAGCAGGACGAAGACAATCCCGATGAGGCAGCCGACCAGTTTGGTCACGGATTTGAGAAACACTGCCGCGCTGTAGCCTAGGATTCCGCCGAGTGTGAGAATGCCGGCGATGGGCAAGATGAGGTTCATTACGAAGGCGCCTCCTGGAGATGCTCATATCTTAGCGGTCTGAGGATAGTAGTGTCAACTGGAAGAGGTGAATGTGATATCGCCGCGAGTGCATCTGGCCGGTTTTGGCGCTGAGAAACATGCGGAGCTTACGCGGCTGGCCGCCGAGCAAGGATTTAGCGTGGTCAGTACGCTGCCGGCCGATGTGGTAGCGGTCAACGTGGCCGAGGCAGACAACATCGAGGAGGCGCTGGTTCAGTATGTCCGCCATGCCGGTACACTGCACACTCCTGTGGTTGCCGTCGGCGGTCCGGCCGAGCCGGAGGCGTACGAGGCGGCAGCGGAGGTTGCGCAAGGTTATGTTCCGGGCGATGAGTCGGCTGAGGTCATGGCCGTGGTCCGGATGGTACTGAGGACGGTGCGGGAATATGCGGCTGTGAACCCTCTGACGGGGCTTCCGGGCAGTCCGGCGCTTGCGCGGGAGATCGCCGCCCGCTTGCCGGAAAGAGGAATGCTGGCAGTCGTCCAATTCGATCTGGATAATTTCAAGCCGTACAACGACGTGTATGGCTATCGGCACGGAGACGAGATGATTGTATGGGTAAGTGAACTCATCGCGTCGGCTGTGGAATATCACCGGCCGGCGCACTGGTTCATCGCCCACCTCGGCGGTGATGATTTCTTCCTGACGACAACTGTTGCAGGTGCAAAGGCCGTCGCAGATGAGGTGGTCAGCCGCTTCGAGGCCGACAAGGGACACTTTTTTGATGATGAACACCTGGCCGCCGGCTGCTTCCAGGCTCTCAGCCGTTCGGGCAGCCATGAGAACTTTGCGTTGACGACTATCACGGCGGCAATGGTGACCAACGAGGCTGATGACATCGTGCACCCGGGGCATATCGCGGCCGTGCTGGCTGAGGTCAAAGGGTACGGGAAGCGGATGTCGGGGAGCAACTTTGTTTGGGATCGGCGGCAGGAGCATTGGGCACCGGAGAAAGGCAATTAATATATTGGGGTGAAAAAAAAGAAGGAATCAGAGGATGGAAGGGAAATATGATAGCGTTGGTGCCGAAGTAGTGCGAGTGGGAAGCACTATCGCGCTGATGCTGAAGCATACAACTTCCAGCGTGTGATGTATGGTGTCTGAACAGGGCGCAATAAGGTGGGCAAGCATGGGACATAGCATACTGTTTGTTGATGACGAGAAGGACCTGGTGAGGTCGGCGCAGATATACTTAACCGAGGCGGGGTACGACTTCCATTCAGCCTACGATGGCATAGAGGCGCTTGAAAAGCTGGAGGAGTTGACACCGGACCTGATAGTACTCGACATCACGATGCCACGTCTGACTGGCTGGGATGTGCTGCGGACCTTGCAGAAGGATCCCGAAAAGTCTGAGATCCCGGTCTTGATACTGACGGCACACGACCGCGATGCGGAGAAGGCGCGGGGCTGGCAACTGGGAGCAACGTGGTATCACGCCAAACCCTTCAGCTTCGAGGAATTGCTGCTGGTCATGGAGCGGATTATTGCCGCCTCCAAGCCGGATGTTTAACAGCAACAGCGAGATGAGTTGACATCTGCGGGCTGCGTCGCGATATATATGCGTGCGGCCCGTTTTGCTTTCTACCCGGGAGGGAAGAATATGAAGCCGGCTATTGACGGTGGCACGCCGCTACGGAGTCAGCCTTTCCCCTCTGAGAAGGATATCGGCGAAGAGGAACTGGCGCTGGTTACGGAAGTAATCGCATCGAAGCGACTCTGTCTGTATGGCGGGAAAAAGGTGCCACAGTTGGAGGCCGCCTTCGCCCACCATTACGGTGTCAGGCACTGTACTGCGACCACATCCGGTACGGCCGCGCTGCACGTCGCCATCGGAGGGCTGAATCCGAACCCGTGCGATGAATTCATTACCGCCCCCATAACGGACATGGGAACGATCATCGCGATACTGGCGCAGAACTGCATTCCGGTTTTCGCCGACATTGACCCCGCTACCTACAACATCTCCCCCGCCTCAATAGAGCAGCGAATCAC
>CAZCJS010000245.1:0-6511 GCA_964498775.1 uncultured Armatimonadia bacterium | reverse complement strand
CTTCATCCCGGCCCTGCCTATGGTCAGCGGAGTTGAGCGCGAAGGCCGGCGGATGAATGTCGAGTTGACCGAAGATGCGGACCCCCAGCAGTTCCTGCAAGCGATTGTGGACAAGGTGAAGGTGCTGGCCTTCGAGACTCCCGGCGGTGAGAGCGCCGTGCTGGCAACCACTGACCACATGGGGATGTCGAAGACGGTCTACGAAAGCATCTATGGGGAGCTGGCGCGACGCTTCGAGTTGCAGCGGCCCAATTTCATGCTCACGTTCTCGCACAACCACTGTGGGCCGTGCCTGCGCGACGACCTGGTGGACTACTACCCCAGCGATGAGGAGCAGCGCCGGATGGTGGCGGAGTACACCGACTGGATGGAGCAGCAGGTGGTGGCGGCGGTGGGCGAGGCCCTCGACAGCTTCCAGCCTGCGCAGCTCTTAATGGGCGAAGGCCTGTGCACGTTTGCGGTCAACCGGCGCGAGAACACCGAGGACGAAGTGGAGCAACTCCGGGCCGAAGGCAAGCCGCTCAAGGGTGTCGTTGACCACTACGTGCCCGTGCTGGCGGTGCGCGATGAACCAGGGGAACTACTGGCCGTGCTGTTCGGCTATGCGTGCCATCCCACCACGTTGTCGTTCAACATGTGCTGCGGCGATTACCCGGGCTTTGCGCAGATCAACCTCGAGGCCAACCATCCTGGCGTTGATGCCATGTTCTTCAATGCCTGCGGCGCCGACCAGAATCCGATCCCTCGCCGGAATGTGGAACTGTGCGAAAGATACGGGAAAATGCTCGCTGATGCCGTCGAGGCAGTCCTTGCAGGGCCGATGGAACCTGTCACGGCAGGCCTGGCGACGGCCTTCGAGTTCATTGACCTGGACTATGATGAGCTGGTCACACGCGAGACACTGCTGCCGGTGGCAAATGGGGACAGCGCATTGCATGCACGTTGGGCCAAACGCATGCTCAAAATGATAGATGAGGGCGTCGTCTTCCCCACCTCCTACCCGTACCCGGTGCAGGCGTGGCAGATCGGCGACGAGCTGCTGCTTATCGGCATCGGCGGCGAAGCTGTGGTGGATTACTCCCTGCGGTTCAAGCGCGAGTTCGGCCTGGGGACATGGGTATGCGGGTATGCCAACGACATGGCGGCTTACATCCCCTCCCGTAGAGTCTGGGAGGAGGGCGGCTATGAGGGCGGTCCGCACCTCGACGAGTATGGCCGGCCGGCGTGGCGCTGGGCCGGAGATGTAGAGGACAGGATCGCCGGTGCGGTGCACCGTGTTGTAGCGCAGGTGCGGGGCAATGGCGGGGCCGGGCGCTAGCTGCGATCGTCCCGTAGAGCCCCAGAACCTGTCTGTGCGCACGACAGATGTGCCGAGCCCTTGCCGCGCCTGGCGAACGTCTGGGAACCCGACTATGTGGCGTCACACCGAGGAATGAGACGGGGCACTGACATGGACGTCACCGAGCTAACCCGCCTGGAGATAGCATACTGCGTCGAGCTTGACAGGCCTGGCAACCCGTTCCAGCGACGGGCCCGCCTCCTGCAGTCCATCTGGCGGGCGGAGCGAGGGCACGAGGTGGGGAGGTACTTGCCTCGTGGATGCACAGAACCCCGGCCCCTGGGTTCCCGACTCCCGACGGCCTGGGCCAAGGAGACGCTGGCGAACTACCTCACCGAGACGATCCGGGACGTGGTCCGCTCCGAAGTCCTCGACCCCGTGAAAAGCCGGGGCAAGGTCTACGGACGGCCGAGGATCTTCGACAACCTGCTGTCGAGCCAGCCGCTGGCATTCAACCTGTTTGGTGAACTGCAGAAAGATCTCGAACTCACCACCACCGTCATGCGCGATCTGACGGGGGGCCGGGTCGACGAGGTCACGGGCATCAAATTCGAACACTCGCCAGGCCGCGGGGACTCCAGGTACACCGGTGACCACTCGGCCTTTGACGTGTTTATCGAGTTCACCACGCCTGGGGGCAAATCGGGCTTCCTGGGCATCGAGGTCAAGTACCACGAGGACCTGAAGGGTGGCCGAGATTGCTACCGGGTCCGCTATGCCGAGGTCGCCGAGCTGATGGGCTGCTTCGAGCCTGCGATGATGCTTCGCCTCCGCACGCCCCGGCTTGAACAAATCTGGCGTGATCACCTGCTGGCCGGGTCGATGAGGATACAGGATGGAGATAAATACGAGGACGGCCTGTTCGTCCTCCTGCGTCCCCGTGACAACATCGCCTGCGCCACGGCGGTCAACGACTACCGAGCGTGTTTGAGCAACGAGAACAGCTTCAGCGAATGGCTCTTGGAGGACGTGATGAAGGCCCTGATGGATCACACCAATGCCAAGTGGGTGCGTCTGTTCTTCGACCGCTACCTGGCCTTCGACAAGGTGGACACCGAGTTGGCGGCGGCATCTCGGCATGGTTGATGAGCCCGAGGCTGGGGCATGCCGGGACACGTCGGCGTACCTGCAGGCCAGCTATGAAGTCGGCGAGGGCCCGTCGCAGTACCCACCGCTCGACGAGGAGTGGTGGGGCGATGGGTAGCACGTCGCATGCACCATCAATCGGCGGGCGGCCGAGTGTTTCGTACATGTCGGCGTCGTCATAGACGTGAGCCGAATCGAGTCTCATCTGGGCATTGGACTTCGGCTTGGCCATAGCTATGTCTCCTCGGGTTGTTACCTCCAGTCTAGCACATTCTGACGGTTTTGAGGAGGGGTAACTTCCCGCACCCGCGAATAAAGCAGCAGCGTCTACAAGCCTCGCCTACAGGTCGGGAAGGGTTTTCCAGCTCGCGACGGTTGGGGTTCGTGCAGGTTATTAGCCCGCTACTTCTCAATGGGGATCGACTCGGGGCGGTCCGGCAACTGCTGCAGACCTTCGGCCTCGACTTCCTTGTCCATCAGCCCCAGAGCCACAGCCACGCCGTGGAGGATTGCCTCCGGACGCGGCGGGCAGCCGGGGATGTAGTAGTCAACGGGCAGAATCGTATCAATCCCGCCGACGATGTTGTAGCTGTCATACCAGATGCCGCCACCACACGCACACGAACCGATCGCGATTACCAGCTTCGGATCCGGAACCGCCTCATAGAGCCGCTTCAGCGCCGGTACCACCTGGCGGGTCACCGGACCACAGCACAGCAGTACATCGGCATGACGTGGCGAACCGACCAGCTTGATGCCGAAACGCTCCGCATCATAATACGGCGTCAGCACATCAATGACCTCGATATCGCAGCCGTTGCAGGCCCCCGTGTTGGTGTGATACACCCACAACGATTTGAAAAACGCCTTTTTGCACAAATCCGCCAACATCAGCTGTCCTCCCCGTCGGCAGTGCCAACCGCCTCGGCTTCCGCTTGATCGGCGCGTACATGTGTGTGCCGGCACCTGTCGCCGCCACGATCAATCTGATCGTGGCGAAAACCGGGCGACATGATGCGGTCCAGTGGTGTCGCGGGCTCGTAGCAATGACCGCAACGCTTGCACGTAGCCATGAATATGTCGCATTCGTGAACCAGATCTTGCCGTACCTGGTCGGAGGTCAACTGGAACTGCCCGGTCATCGTGATCGCGTCCTCCGGACATACATCAGCGCAACGACCGCAAAACACGCAGCGTTCCAGTAGCCGCGTGATGTGCCGCGTCGTTTGGTCCTTGTCCTCGATCTTAATCAGTCGTGCCGGGCAGACCGCTGCACACGCACCACAACCGATGCACTTGTCAACATCAACCTCCGGATAGCCCCGGAAGTCCGCAGCCGGGTCGTGAGGCTTGAACGGATAGGGCAGAGTTGCTCTGCCCGCCATGATGCAGATCAAAGCCTCTTTCAGCTTGCTCAGTATCACTCGCCAGCAACCTCCGTCACAGGCCCGGAGGGTGGCCTGTGCGATATGTGCACAAGTGTCAACTCCGCTCGGTCGTTTCCATCTTGTGGCTCAGCTCATCGCCCGAACACACCCGTATCTGCCCCGAGTCCACATCCAGCACCTCCATGCGGTCCGTACACGAGAAACACGGGTCGAAACTCGCGATCCCCAGCGGCGCGTCGGCCAGATCCGTACCCTCCAGCATCGGGGGCACCACCTGTAGATTCGCGTACGTCGGTGCTCTTACCCGCCAACGCTCCGGCCGATTCTCGCCGCCCGTCAGCAGCCAGTGAAAGACCTCGCCGCGCGGCGCTTCGACGGCGCTCATCGCCTGCCGACCGCCCGGGATATCCTCATCAATTTCCGCAAGTATTGCACCATCTGGAATATCGGCCAGCGCCTGCCGAATTATGGATATCGAATCCAGAGTCTCGTCCAGCCGCACCAGAGTCCTCGACAGATTGTCACAACCATCATACACACACTTCTTGACCTCCACGCGGTCATACGCCGCGTATGGGTGGTCAACCCGCACATCTATCGCGACCCCCGAGCCGCGCGCTGTCGGCCCCACGGCACAGTACTTCTCGGCCACCTCGCGCGTCAGTATCCCCGTGCCCTTCAGACGGCCCATCAGCGTGCTGTCACCGGGAAGCGCGTCGTACAATGCCTGCCATTCGCCCTCAATGTCGGAAATCACACGGCTAATGTCATCGTAGAGATCGGGGGCGATGTCTCGACGCACTCCCCCGACGATATTCATTCCATAGGTCTTGCGATTGCCCGTCAGCCGCTCGCAGAGCCACATCAGCGGCTCCCGCATGCGCCATACCTGCATCAACACGGTCTCGAAGCCGACCACGTGCCCGGCGATGCCGAGCCACAGCAGATGGCTCTCCAACCGCTCCAGTTCCAGCAAGATGGTGCGGATATACTCCGCGCGCTCAGGTACATCTATTCCCGCTGCAGCCTCCACGGTCTGACAGTATGATGTCGAGTGTACGGTGCCGCAGATGCCGCAGATGCGCTCGGCAATGAACGGTATCTGGTTATACGTCAGCACGCTGCAACCCAGCTTCTCAATACCACGGTGGTTATAGAAACCCCGGTAGTCGGCTCCCACCACTGACTCGCCCTCGACGAAAAGACGAAAGTAGGCAGGCTCCTCAAGCGTCGGGAAGTACGGGCCCAGCGGCACAACACTCGTCCCCTCCGGAGGCGGTTTGCGCGGCACTGCGCACTCGGCCAGCGGCGGCTTGATACCGTGCTCCACGTCCCAGCGCAGCGGGTAGAGGTCCTCGGGCCAGTCATCGGATAGCACCAGCCGACGAGGATCAGGGTGCCCATCAGGAACGACGCCGATCATATCCCGAATCTCACGCTCCGCCCAGTTCGCTCCCGGCACTGCATTCGTGATCGAAGCGATATGCGGGGCATCCTCAGCCACCTCCGCATGAAGAGCCAGATAGATGTGGTCCTCGTCCTTGGCGAAAAAATGCGTGACGAGGAACTTGCCACGCTCACGGCGACGATCAGTGCCGGCGTTGATCACAAACCGGCAGCCCAGACCGTCCTGCAGGTACGCGGCCACCTCGGCCACGCTTCCCGGGTCAATCGTCACATACATACGCCCCGGATGCGGCGAAGACACCTCCAACACACTCTCGCCAAATTGCGTTTCCAGTTCGACGCCGATTTCCTTTGTTGTCACAATGGGGACTCTTTTCCTATAAACAGTCTCACGCCCACAATCTCCGTAATCAACAGGCGCTTGCGGGTGCTATTGCTCACTAGCTGCTGACGAAACCACATCATTTTCGTTCATAGTCCCATCAGCGCAAGCACTAGCCCAATCAGCGCCACACACATGACCCCGACAAAATACCGCATCGCTTGCTCGAGCCGCACGCGGGGATTCACCACGTCAACAAGGCCGACAAGTCCGATAAGGGCAACGACACTGACCAGATGGGCCAGCACGTTTAGCGGAAACACCAAGCCGATGCCCCAGGGGATGAAAATCGCGGCAAGGACGGAAGCATACACTATCTGACGCGCGAACGAGGCCCATTGGAACAGGGCCAGCCGCGGCCCCGACAGCTCAACGAAGGACCCACCCATGACCTCCTGTTCCGCCTCCGCGATATCAAACGGCACCTTCCCGACTTGAGCCTGCAGCGCCAAAAACAGCGCCACCGCGGCAACTATCATCGAGGCCGTAGGACCATGCAGATGCTGCCACTCCGACATGCTCCACATCATCAAAGACTCCGACTTGAGGGCGGCAGTTACCAGGCAGATGATCATCACCGGCTCGACCACGATATGCATCACGATCTCTCTACCGGCACCAATCACTGAATAAGGACTCGCCGACGAAAGCCCTACCAGCACCGTAACCACCGCAGCGACCGTGATGAAGTAGGCAAACACGATCATGTCGCCGTAGTGTTCCAGCACCGGACGCATGCCCATCGGTACCAGCAACGCCGCCGCCAGCGCGGCTGCTAGCGCCACCATTGGACCATATGCGGCCACCGGGCTTGGCGAAGACCTCAGCTCCTCCTTGCCCAGCAGCTTAAACAGATCATAGAACGGCTGGAGTACCGGTGGGCCCTGACGGGAGTGGAGCCGCGCGCGC
>CAZCJS010000244.1:0-6544 GCA_964498775.1 uncultured Armatimonadia bacterium | reverse complement strand
CTCAATCCCCCACTGCAGACCAGATTATAGCAAAATCCTCACCCAAAGTCACCTGTCCCGCCTCACTCACTCGCTGCAGGGACAGCTCACTCATCCGGCGAATAGTAACAATGTGCTCATTTACTCAGACCCACTCAGCATCTCGGAGTTCAGCGCGACAGGCTCATACACGCCGCCGCCGCCGCACACATCGCAATCTGCGAACCCACCGCAGGGTCAGCTGTCTCACATGGCAGGCGCAGGGAGGTGAAATGACTGCAAAGACAGAAAATGAATGTGTACCTGCCGCTCTTCGGGCCGAAAACAGCGCTCAGCGCATGACGCAGACACCGAAAAATAGCCAGTCGTGAACACTAAACCGCACTATTCATAGACCAGTGGCTCGGCCTGACCTGCGCATCGCGCAGGTCAGGTGAGAACGCGAAGAGGATGCGCAGCATCCTACCGCGTTCTCAGCTTCCAGCCCGAGGACGTTGAGATCATTGCACTGTGCCACTTTGCGCAGACCATCGAGAAGCGCTCTATGTGTCTAGCAATTGTCTGCATGGCCCAATCTCTACCAAGTGTTTTGCCTCGCTCCTGAATAATCCGGACTAACCGGGTTGTTTTCAAACCCGTGCCCCATCTTCTTACGCACAATAGATGAGAGTGCGAACAGTCTCTAGGCAAGAGGAGGCCTTGTTATGAAGAAGGGATTCACGCTGATTGAACTGCTCGTGGTCATTGCGATCATCGCCATCTTGGCGGCGATCCTATTCCCCGTTTTCGCCCGTGCCCGCGAGAAGGCCCGCCAGACCACATGCCTCAGCAATCTCAAGCAGATCGGCTTGGGCTGTCACATGTACATCCAGGACTATGATGAGCGCTTACCTGGCTACAGGCATGAGCTTCCAGGTAACACTAACATCAAGTGGGCGCATATGGTTGCACCCTACATAGCTCCCTATGCCACTGACTCGTATATGCGCCCAACTGGTAGCACACACATATGGATCTGCCCCAGCGGTGACAAGTATGTTGCGACCGGGAGAGAAGTGGCCAGCCATTACGGCTGGAACTACTACTATATTGGCTTCAGTCTTAAGCTAGGGGAAATCACCGCACCAAGTGAGACCTTCATGATTGGCGAGAACTATGGCGTGGATAGGGGTGCCGGAGTCGTCTACCCGCCGAGAAACGCCTCCTGGTTAGAGACATACGTAGAAGTGTATAACTGCTCCAGGATGCACAACGGGGGCGCCAACTACGCATTTGTTGACGGACACGCCAAGTGGATGTCCGCTCCCGAAGCCACTGCCTTGTCCTCGAATGCCAAGTACTGGATAGCGAGGAGATAGCGACTATCCAGCGGTGTGGCTTGAAGCACCTGACGACTGCTGGCGGCTCGGCGATCTACGTGGCCGCTTGCCTAGTCGCAAGGCCCGTCACAGGCACAAATACGCCTGTCCAGCCCATAAACAGCCCCACCACCACCCAGCCAAACTTATACTTCTGAATCATCAACTCGGGAGACGATAGAAATGAACTCGCACGTTGCGCTTGCCATTGCGCTGATTGCAGTGGGCACGGTCACCCACGCACAGGATGAAGGCCCCGTGGCGTATCAGCCGGACATACTGGGGGTCGAGCGCCTGTTTCTGGTCGCCCTGCGCGTGCCCACAGGTGCCCCGGAGATAGCTATAACCGTACCTCAACAAGTAACACTCCTGGACCGCACACCGCTCCCCACCGACCGGCAGATTCGCAAGTACTACTTCCGCACGCTTCAGCCGACCCCTCAGGCCGACATCATCTTTCAGCACCCCGACGGCCCCATCACCATATCTGTAGAGATATGGTCATTCGAGGACTTGCGCCAGTTCCGCGAACTCAAGGGCGTACAACTACCCCGGCGCTGGCCGCTGGGCCAAGAACTCCCCGAGCTGAAGCAAAGCCAGACGCTCACTTCTGAAGCCTACACCCAACACCTCCAGGAGCAGGGGCCTCCAAGTCCGCACTGGCTGGAGGTCAGCGATGAGCAGATCTGGGCCGTGCAGCCCGACAGTACCATACCCCGCTGCCACCGGCTCAATCTCGGCCATGGTTGCCCAATCCACGGCACCGAGATATACAAATTCAATGCCTATTATCCCTGGATCAAGAACGCCGCCCGCCCCTGGAAGGTCGAGTGTCCCATCGGCGGTGAGCTTTACCCATCCAACGATTTCGCCGGCGACGACTTTACCAGCGGCGACTTCCCCGATGATGGCATCGGCGGCGGATACATCTCACAGGACGGAATACACTATGGCTTCATCGGTGAGTTGGCACAGGCACAGGCACACCGCGCACTCCGCATAGCACCGGCCTGCGCTGACGGATACCTGGCCACTGGCGACCTTCGCTATGTCCATAAGGCCCTGGTGGCCATCACCCGTATTGCAGCCGAGTATGCATACCTGGCCACAATGACCCAGCATCGCCATCGCAATAAGCAATCTCAGGTCGAGCGTCTGGGACAGGCGCCCTTCAGCGAAGGACCGTGTTTGTACCGCAGCGGCTTCACTATTTACGGCATTGAGCAACCTATATACCAGGGCCGACTTGCACAGGCCTATGACGCTATATGGCCGGCGATAGACCAGGTGCCCGAAATCATCCCCTTCCTCCGTAGCAAAGGCTTTGCTATTAACACACACGAAGATGTGCGTCGCTTCATCGAGGAAAATCTCTTCGCCGTCTGGATACAGGGCGGCTTTGACGGCTCCACGCGTTCCAACGAACCACGCCCTGCAATGGGCATGGCGCGCATAGCCGAGTGTCTCAACTATGAGCGCGGTACTGACATTATGAAATGGCTCTACTACGGTGGTGAGTACAATCGCTGCCCCATGCGCTCCTTTGTCACTAATAGCTACTACCGCGATGGTGCTCCCTACGAAGCCACTGGACACTACAATGGCGTGCACCTCAGTTGCCTGGCGCCGCTTATGGACTCGATTGAGCATATCCGCAGTATGCGCCCGCAACTCTACCCCGAGCACGACTACCCCAGCCCCACCCAGCGCCGCCGCTACAAGCACATATTCGACTTTTCCATGGACACCGTGACGCTCGACCGCTCTTACCCCAAGGTAGGTGACGATACCTACCATGGCGGCGGCGGCTACAGACTCTCATACCCCCACTATGTTGTGCCTGCCAGACGCACATGGCAAAACGGCGGGGCCGAGGCGTTCGAGCACGCATACAACGTCCTCCAGGACCCCAAGTACGCATGGGCACTGGCGAATGCTCCCGCCTGGGAGCCATCATTGGGCTTCCCCTATACGCGTGAACAAATCGAGGCTGCCGCCGCCGAGTGGCCCGAAGACTGGAATGACGCAAGCTCTCTCCATGACGGCTACGGCCTGGCGATTCTGCGTAGCGGCAGCGCCGAAAACAAACGGGCGCTATGGATGATGTACGGCCGGGGTCGGGGGCATGTGCATGACGACATCATGGATCTGGGTCTGGGCGCCTATGGCAGCGAAATACTCGGTTGCTTCGGCTATCCGCGCGGTGGCTGGGAGAAAAGTTGGGGTACTCATAACCTCGCCCGCCAGTTCTCCCCCTACGTGCAGATGTCGGCAACTGCCCAGCTATTTGCCGACGCCGGGCCGGTGCAGATTGCTGAGATTCTGGCTCAGGGCTTCGAAAACCGCAGCTCGGACGCTGGGGGCTATGCGGTGCTGGAAGACAACTGGCAGCGGCGCATGTTGGCGCTGGTGGATGTCTCCGAAGACCAGTTCTACTGCCTGGACCTCTATCGCATCCACGGCGGAGAGCAGCACTGGTGGAGTTTCCACTGCCAGGAAGGGGACTTCACAACCCAGGGCCTCGAGCTGGTCAAGCAGCCGGCAGGAACACTGGCCGGGCCGCAAGTACCCTACGCTGACAAGACGTGGATTGGAGACCATGCCCAGGCGGACACGTCCGTGCCCAAGGCCCGGTACGAACCGATGTGGATCTTCCCACACCTCTATAATGTCGAGCGAGCCACACCCTCGGGACTATGGTCTGCGGATTGGGAGCTTAAGAATTCAAATGGTCTCCATTTCCGCATGACTATTCCGCAGGCAAACACTGACCAGGTGATCATAACCGACGGCAAACGCGATGGTGGCGCCTCGCCCTTCGAGATGAAGATAGTGCTGATGCATAATCAGGATGAAGCAGCGCCGGCCAAAACACAGATCGCCAACGTCATGGAAATGTACCGCGACGCGCCCGTAATCAAGTCCGTTCGGCATCTTGAGCTATCAGGCGATGACGAGGCCGGCTTCGACGCCTACGGGCTGGTCGTAGAGCTGAACAATGGCCGAGTCGACACCGTTTTCGCCGCCGCCGACCCCACTGCGGTTCGCACTACAGCCGGCGGCTTTGAGTTCGCCGGACGCTTCGGCCTCTATTCCGAGCAGGACGGCGAGCCGGTTCAGGTCGTCCTGGTAGGCGGCACGCGGCTCACCAAAAACGGCCGTGGGGTCCTGACCGATGCCGGAGAATACCGTGCGACAATCACCGCTGTGGATTGCAACACTGACACCATCACCGTCTCTCCCCCCTTCGATAATCCACAGACACTTATCGGTCAGCACATACATATTTCCAATTCCGTCCGCCGTGTCTCCTACAAGGTTCTCGAAGCCGAGAATACGCAAGCCGGTACCAGCCTGCGGCTCAGTCTCGATTCGCTGGTCGGGACCGGGCAGGTCACCGGCCATAGCGAGCACAAGGTTGAGACTGCCACTCCCTTCAATCTCAGCGGCTACCGCTACTATCATGGCGCCCGCATGGTCAATGCCGAGCGCACTGCCAACTACCGCATCATAGACGTGCGCGGCGGCGCGCTCATTGATGCACAGGCCCACCCGGAATGTCCGGCCGAGAAGCTGCACGCCGAGTTCCCCATCGGTTCCTGGTTTGACGTCTATGACTATGGCGTCGGAGACGAGGTCTTCTGGCCGCTGGTGGTCAATGTCACCGAGGTCGGGCCCGTGGCCCACAAAGCTATGACGACTGCCAGGCTCACTCTCGGCCCGTCTGACGATAATCCGTCGAGATCAGCTGGCCTTTAGAGCTGCCGCCCAATTCAGCACGCGATTGGCCGCCTGCTTGACAATCATCAATGAGCAAGGTCTGTGACCCTTTGTGGACCAAGTCGCCCTGGGGCTATCACGCATATACCGACAACTGTATAGTCGTTAGCTGCAAACGCGCTGACGCAAAACCCGCGATATACTCTCTCATACAAGAGATGTAACTTCGGCAACAATCTCACAAGGGGAACCACGGACATGATTGAGCCACTGAACTACGATATCCAGTTGGACACCATCACCAGCGGCTATGACAAGGTCACCTGCTGGGTTCAGGCGCGAGCCGGCACCATTCCCCGCGCAGGCGCTAACGGTATGCCCGCAGTCGTCATGACCATGCAGAAGCTCCTGCTCAGCGGGTCAGACGTCTTCTACGCGCTCAATGAGATGCGCACCGACGACATGGGCGCCACCTGGTCGGGGCCGGTCGAGCACGCCACACTCGCTCGTCGTCACGAACCCGGCGGCATCGAAGTGGTTATCAATGACGCCACGCCGATGTGGCATCAGGCTTCCGGCAAGCTGCTGAGTACCGGCAGTTGCGCTCGCTACCTCGGAGACGCGCTCATGCCCGATCCCAGGCCCAGACAGCCCACCTACACCGTCTATGATGCCAAAGCGCGCTCCTGGTCCGAGTGGGCTGCTCTCGAATTGCCCCAAGAACCCCGCTGGTTCGCGGCAGGCGCAGGCAGTGCCCAGCGTGTGGACCTCCCCAATGGCGATATTCTCCTGCCCCTGTATCATCACGCGTCCACTGATGACGCCTGGCACACGCCTCATCTTACTACCGTCGTTCGCTGTGCCTTCGACGGCCACAGACTCACCTTCATTGACTGCGGCGGCAGTCTGGTAGTCCCCGAGCCGCGCGGCCTCTGCGAACCATCACTTACCTACTACCAGGGCCGCTACTACATGACGATGCGCAATGACGTGAAGGGTTACGTCACCGCCGGCGATGACGGCCTCCACTTTGAGGACCCCCGCCCCTGGACCTTTGACGACGGCGAGGAGCTCGGCAACTACAACACCCAGCAGCACTGGGTCACACACAGCGACGCGCTCTTTCTCGTCTATACGCGACGCGGCTTGGACAATGACCACGTCATGCGTCACCGTGCCCCTTTGCTCATGGGACAGGTTGATCCCGACAGCCTCTGCGTCATCCGCGACACCGAGCGCATACTCGTCCCCCAGCGCGGCGCACGTCTCGGGAATTTCGCCATGACCACGGTAAACGAGTGTGAAAGCTGGGTAATCGCGGCGGAGTGGATGCAACCGGCCGGCTGTGAGCAATACGGCAGCGACAACAGCATCTTTGCCGCACGCATCATCTGGGACAAGTCCAACACCCTTCCCGCCACCCCCCGGCCAAGCTGATGGGCATCCGCACCCGCATACGCCCGTCGACGCAACCAAGCCCGGTCAAG
>CAZCJS010000243.1:0-6545 GCA_964498775.1 uncultured Armatimonadia bacterium | reverse complement strand
TACGACAACAACGGCAGCTTGATCCGCAAAACCGATCTGACGACTGGCGAGTATGGTAGAGATGCGCTCTTGCTCCGTCCCGACAGCATCCCCGCTGTTGCTGGTCAGACTCGCCAGGACATCGGGCTGATCGTTGAGCAGCAAAGAAGCCGTGGCAGCGTAGGTCGCGGGGCGAGTGAAGAAGATGACTCCAGCGACCAGACAAGCGCCGATGATACTCAGCGCAAATACGTGCCACCAACGCAGTCTATCCGGCAGTCCGTTCCTGGTCCTGCGCATTGACGACGCCACTGTAATGGCTCCCTCTCGAACGACCTCGGGCCGGAAGCTGAGAATGCTGAATGACGCGTTCTCAGCTGACCTGCGCTGTACGCAGGTTAGGCCGAGCTACAAGTCATAGTACGAGTTAGAGGATGAGAGCTGCGGCAGTCAGTGATACAATCGTTTTGAACCACTTCTGCCATTGGCTTTCCGTCCGCACGGTGCGGACGATATGCTTTGTGGGCACCACTATGACATCACCGGGTCGGATGGCTGCATCCGGCCTGATGGGAGCCGCCGAGCCGTTGGCATGGACGACCACCATGCGTGCTGCGACGGCGTCCTCACGAAAGCCCCCGGATTCGTTGATGTATGCGATGCAGTTCTGCCCGGCAACATAGGGCACGGCACCGGAACGCGGCACGGCACCAAGTATGGTTACAGTGTTGATCCGTCGCGGTACAACGACAGTATCGCCGGGCTCGAGTTCCATATTTCCCGACTCGCCGCGACTGGCGAGTAGCTCGGCTCCTGCGACGGGTATCGCGGACACGAGGTCATTTTGGCTCACCTTGCGAGGGGGCATGACCACACTGACAGCCCCGTCGCTGCTGAATACTGAAGTCAAGTTTCGCCCGACAGTCGAACTGAGAGCGGCGGTCTGAGACTCGGCATCCACTTCCATGGTGGGCTGGCGGCTCTCGTAATTGAGAGAATCGAGGACCCGGTCAAGGTCCTGCGCCTGGCTCGCGCCCATCGCCAGACCGTGCGGACGGTAGACGACTATGCCGTCCGGGTTGCCGTCGGGTAGCAGACCGCCGGCTTCGCGAAGCAACTCGTGAACGGTGTACTCCTGGCCGGCACCATCACGCTTGATGATGTAGCTGCCCGGCTTCTCCACTTGCCCCTGGAGGTAGACAAGGTCCACATGTTCCTTGAAGCCGCCACGGCCCATGATCGCGACGGTGTCGTCATCCTTGAGCACCATATCGGGCAGGATGGAGTAATCATCGGGTGTGCCGTCGAGCCGCAGCTTGACTGTCTGGGGCCGCCCCTGAAAGCGTCCGCATGTCAATTCGATACCGGGACCGGCGCCGGGCTTGAGGCCGCCTGCGGCGAAGATCAGATCGCTGACCTTCATCCCGTCATGGCGCGGGTACTTGCCGGGCTTGCCGACATAGCCGGAGATGTAGGCGCTGGACAGCGGTCTGGCATCTTCCTGGCGGATCACGGTGAGGATGTCGCCGCGCTGCAGGATGATGTCGGCATCCACGTCACCTGCGAGCGCGGCGCGGAGGTTGACCGGCATGATTTCGTAGGTCTTGTCGGTCGTGAGGCGCAGCAAGTCAGCCCGCTCCATGTAGGCGCCCGGCAAGGCCCCGCCGGCCAGCAGCAGTAGCTGACTGACCGCCAGCCGCACGGACCAGCGGTACGTATCCGGACGCGCGACGGCACCGCGGATTTCGACCTGCTGCTCCGGCTCAACCTCGCTCTGCAGATACACACGTATCCAGTCCTTGGGCTGGACAGGTATCTGGATGTCGGCGCCGCCGTAGTACTGCTCGCGCACGTTGAAAGCGATAAGCTCGACATGGCGGTTGTCATCGAGGCGGGTTAGCGCCCCGTGTCCCATGTGCGCGTCTCCAACCATGCCCTCGGCGGCATGCAGCACGGAGCCGACGGTGGCGCCGACAGCGACCGGATAGTATCCCGGGCGCTTGACGGCACCATAGACTTTGACCACATTGTCGGCATCTGGCAATATGCGCGGTACGACGAGTACGTCGCCGTCGCTGATGGGCTTCCGGAGGTCAGGGCCATCGGGAGCCGAGACGTCAATGGCGCTACCGCGCCAATCCCTGCGATCCTCCGTATGCCAGAGAATGACGCCGGGGCCATAGGCGGTCGGCTTCAGGCCTCCGGCCATCTCGATGGCTTCAGCGATAGTCGTCTGGTCGCCGAGCTCGTACCTGGCGGGCCGGCGAACCTGGCCGGCGACGGCGATTTCGCTGCGCAGAGGCGGGACGAAGAGCGTATCGCCCGGCTGTAGCAGTACGTCCTTATCACGCCGCCCGCTCAGCAGGTACTCATAGAGGTCTATCTCGATCGGGTCCTCGCCGAAACGGTTGAGCTTGAGCCGGCGGAAGGAACCGATCTCCGAGGGGCCGCCGGCGCTGTGCAGGGCCGTGAAGACAGTAGCTGTGCCGGCGAGTGCATATTTCCCGGGGCGGGTCGCATCGCCGGTCACGTAAACCTCGACGACACGCTGCTGTGAAACGGTGAGCGTCACCGTCGGTGCGGCGAAGACCTTGGCGTACTGGTGTGTCATTGTATCGTGAAGCTGCTGCAGTGTTTGCCCTGACGCCGTCAGCCGACCGATCTCGGGGGCGTAGAGAAGCCCTTCGGCTGTGACAGTGAGTTCCTGGTTGAGTTGCTCGAAGTTCCGCGCCCACACGCGCAGGGAGAGCTGGTCGCCGGGACCGATGAGATAGTCGCGCGGTACCGGAGGACTGGCAGCCGGCACTGCCGCGGTCTGCTCATCTGTCTTCGCTTGTTGTTGCTCGACAGGTACGAACAACTCCGCCCCGAAACGCGGCAGGGCGTCGTAGATTTCATGAGGCGCCAGTTGTAGGTTGATGTCCTCTGCCGGCACGGGGGGCTGGTCGCATTTCGGCGTGACCTTGAGGTCCACCACATCAGTGGACTGGGTGGTAACAGTAACAGCGGTGCGGGCTTCAGGTGCCTGCGGATGCTCCTGCCCGCTGAAGGCCGGAGCTGCTGCGAAGAATAAGGCCGACAGCAGCAATATGCAGCCCGTGGTATTGCCATAGATGCTATGTACTCTGACCATGGCGGTCACCTTTTTCGAACTGATACGAAATTTGGCGGTCGTCGGTGCGACCCCGTAAAGAGAATTGCAGCGGCTATGAATGCCTCTCGGCAGCCGCTACTTCTTACCCGGTGCGCCCGAATATAGATCTGGAGGTACATGCTTGCCAATGCCCTCCGCGGCACCTATCGCGATGCCTCGATATACCTAGAATACCACGCCTGAAAAACGTTGTCCACCTCAGATTTGCGGTGGTTTGATAGGGAGGTCGAGGGAAACGTTGCAGAGGCCGAATACCGGTCTCACGGCCGAGATGCAGACGAGCAAGTATTGCGGGCCAGGAGATCATGGAGGCCGGCAACTGCGGCGTCTGCATGGTTGGCGGTCCGGCCTGCAGATACATGCAGAATGTGCTCAAGGCGCTTGATGAGTTGGCGGAGTAGTGCCTCGCGGGTGAATGAAAGGAAGCGCCGGCGAGCTATGCGGGCGCTTCTCTGTTATGCGCCTGGAGCGAGGCATATGTCTTATTTATTCGGGGGCATGTGGATGACGCGGCCGAGCCCGTCGAGGGCAGCCTCGCCGAGAGCCTCGGTTAGCGTCGGGTGAACGTGGCATGTTTCGGCCACGTCAGTCATTCTAGCACCAATACGGATAGCGAGGCAGATTTCGGCAATCAGGTCAGAGGCGTGCTCCCCGACAATACTAGCGCCAAGGAGCCTGTCGGTGTCAGCATCGCCGATGAGCTTTACAAAGCCCGCGCGTCTGCGCATGGCGGCAGCCTTGCCAAGCGCGCCGAACGGGAACCTGCCGACATTGATATTGTAGCCGGCTTCTTTTGCCGCCGTCTCTCGCAGCCCGCATGATGATATTTCCGGCCTGGTGAATGTGGCCATAGCACAGAAGAAGGGACCGATTTCGTCGCGCGCGCCCAGTGCGAGTTCGACGGCGGCTATGCCCTCTGCCGAAGCACGATGAGCGAGACCGTGGCCGCGGATGCAGTCACCGACGGCGAAGATCCCATCAATGTTGGTGCGGAGGTTGTCGTCAACGACGATATTTGTGCCTTGTAGCTCGACACCGACATCTTCGAGGCCCATGTCGCCGGTGTTAGAATGACGGCCGGTGGCCATCATGACCATATCCACCTCAAGGGTGTCAGTCTCACCGCCGAAGTCACACTCCAGCGCCTTGCTGCCACCGCTGCCGCCAATGTTCATGCATTTGCCCCGTGTATGGATGCGAATCCCGAGCTTGCTCATCTCTGCAGCCAGTACCTCACTGGTCTCCGGTTCCTCCGCGGGCAGGATGCGATCCATCATCTCGATGAGGTGGACTCTGGTGCCGAACTGTGAATACATGTAGGCGAATTCCGAACCTAGTGCGCCTGCCCCGATGATGGCCAGCGACTTCGGAGGTCCGGGGAGGCAGACGCCATCGTCGCTGGTGATTACCTGCTGACCTTCCACACCCGGCACCGGTATGATGGTTGGCAGGGACCCGGTGGCCCAGATGATAGCCGGGGCAGTCAGAGACCCGGTGACCTTCCCGTCCTCCTCGATGGCCACCTCGTTGGGGGCCACGAGGCGGCCGCGACCGCCTACCGATATGATCCCGTTCGCCTCGACGAGAGCCATCACGCCCTTCGTCAACTGTAAGGTCGTACGGCTCGTATGAGCGCGAACCTTATCGAAGTCTATGTCCGGCTCAGCAAAGCGCATTCCAAGCGCTTTTGCGGCCTTGGCATCCTGCAGTATAGTCGCACAGTGGATCAGCGCTTTTGACGGTATGCAGCCTCGATTGAGGCACGTTCCGCCTAGGTCGTCATTGTGGACGAGCGCGACCTTGGCACCGAGCTGGGCTCCGCGTATTGCCGCAACGTATCCTCCGGGACCGCCACCCACGACGATGAGATCAACATGCCTGTCCATTCATCTTGCCTCCATTTGTCTGCATGACGAGCCATAACATTCACAGCTCTGGACAAATGCTGCTTTTATGGCTCGTGTCGCCCGACGTAGTGTACCTTGCTCACGTAAGAATGTCAAAACAACTCAACCGCCGCCCCACTGGTGTATTTTGATATAGTAGAGCCTCGCTACCCTGAAGCCAATGGGTAGGGTGCGGCTAGAGAAGTAGCGCCGGCAGCCGCGCTGTGCGGGTGCGGGTGCGGGTGCGGTGTGATTAGCACAATAGTGGCGGTTGACCACTGGCTTGGCGGTACGTACGCGGGATATGCACAGAACCAGGTCGGCGTGGTATCGCCCTGGTACTGTAGTGCAATCACTTTCGCTTGCGGGCAGGAATCGGTCGGCGGACGGAGAAGGTAGCGGTAGGGACGGAACGATCTCCGCCGAGATATCGGGTTTGGTTAGAAATATTTTCTCACAACACGTTCGCAGATGTCTGACGAGCATGAGGAGGACAAGATGGCTGAAGAGAAGACGACTTTCGCATTGTTCTTCGGAAACCGTGGGTTTTTCCCTGCCTCGTTGCAGGCCGCAGCGCGCAAGGAAATGGTGGAACGGTTGAAGCAACTGGGCCACAAGACACTTGTATTGGGCGCGAAGCACACGCGCTACGGAGCGGTCGAGACGCCAGCCGAGGGGCAAATCTACGCCGATTTCCTGCGCAAGAATCAGGGCAGATTCGGTGGCGTGATTCTTGCCCTGCCCAACTTCGGCGATGAGACGGGGGCAATAGCGGCGCTCAAAGACTGCGGGGTGCCGATACTGATCCAGGCGTATCCGGATGAGCTTGACAAGATGGCTCCCGAGGTGCGGCGTGACGCTTTCTGCGGCAAGTTCTCAATCATGGACGTCTTCTACCAGAGTCAGCTCAAGTTCACGGCGCTCAAGCCGCACACCGTCCATCCCAGCAGTGACCGGTTCGCGGCGAATGTGGACTACTTCGACCGCATGTGCCGGGTCGTCAATGGGATGAAGGGCATGGTCGTCGGGGCTGTCGGTGCACGGACTACCGCCTTCAAGACAGTGCGCATTGACGAGGTGGCCTTGCAGCGCTCCGACATCACGATGGAGACGCTGGACCTCTCGGACATCTTCGCGCGCATCGCGGCGATGAAGGATACCGACAGGCAGGTCAAGGCGAAGGCAAAACGGCTACAGGACTATACGAACTGGCGCGGCGTGCCCCAGCAAGCGTTCAGCAATATCTGTAAGCTAGGCGTGGCGCTGGACCAGGTCGTGGAGGAGTACGCGATGGACGCCGTCGCGGTGCGCTGCTGGATTGAGCTGCAACAACAGCTCGGCATCTCGCCGTGTGTGCTGCTTAGTGAGATGAATGACCGGGGCGTCGTCACGGCTTGCGAGGTGGATGTGGGCAACGCGGTCGCCATGTACGCGCTGAGTAAGGCGTCGGGCAATGTGGTAACCGTGTTGGACTGGAACAACAACTACGGCGAGGAGGACGACAAGTGCATCCTGTTCCACTGCGG
>CAZCJS010000242.1:0-6612 GCA_964498775.1 uncultured Armatimonadia bacterium | reverse complement strand
ACTATGACCTAGAGATGATCCGCGAGATCGGCTACTGTCAGGGAATCGAGAACTACTCGCGGCATCTTGACGCGCGGAAGCCCGGCCAGCCACCGGCGACCCTCATGGACTATTTTCCCGATGATTTTCTGCTCATCGCCGATGAATCCCACCAGACCGTCCCGCAGATACGCGGCATGTACTACGGTGACCGTTCGCGCAAGGACAGTCTTGTGGAGCACGGCTTCCGCCTGCCATCCGCCTACGACAACCGCCCACTCACCTTTCCCGAATGGGAACAGCACATCAACCAGGTCATCTATACATCCGCAACGCCGGGGAAGTATGAGACGGAGCGCGCCGACAAGATCGTCGAGTGCGTGATCCGGCCCACCGGCCTGCTCGATCCGGAAATCGAAGTGCGCCCGACCAGAGGGCAGATTGACGACCTCATCGGCGAGATCAAAGCTCGCGTGGACAAGGCGCAGCGCGTGCTGGTCACCACGCTCACCAAGCGCATGGCCGAGGACCTGTCCGAGTATCTTGCCGAGACCTCCGTGCGAGTCACCTACCTCCACTCCGACATAGATACGCTCGAGCGGACCGAGATTCTGCGCGACCTGAGGCTAGGCGCGCATGACGTGCTCGTCGGCATCAACCTGCTCCGCGAGGGGCTTGACCTTCCGGAGGTGTCGCTGGTGGCGATTCTGGACGCGGACCGCGAGGGTTTTCTGCGCTCCGAGACATCGCTGATGCAGATTATGGGCCGCGCCGCTCGCCATGAAGATGGCAAGGTCATCATGTATGCCGACACGATTACCGCCGCGATGCGGGCGGCCATAGATGAGACCGAGCGACGCCGCTCGATGCAGCAGGCCTACAATGAAGAGCATGGCATCACCCCGCGCACGGTGGACAAGGCGATCCGCGATACCATCCGCGGTGGCGTAGATGAAGAGGCTGTCCGTCGCGTCGTCAGTGCCGAGGCGGTGTCGCAGATGGACACTGATGACATCAGGGATGTTATCGTCGCCCTTGAGATCGAGATGCGCAAGGCGGCTGAGGATCTGGATTTCGAGCGGGCCGCGGAACTCCGCGACGAGATCAAGGAACTGAAAGCATCCTTCGTCGAATAGAGCTTTCGTCACGCGCCGCCTCAATCAAGAACATGAACCACGATCAACTGGTGGAAAAACTCAAGCAGGTGCCCGCCGCACCCGGCGTGTATCTGATCAGCAATGCCGAGGACGAGATCATCTATGTCGGCAAGGCGCGGTCACTGGTGGCCCGCCTCCGCCAACACGTCCGGGGCGACGCACATCGTGGCGGCGGCTGGGCACAGACGATGGTCGAGAACCTCGCAGATTTCGACTACATAGTCACGCGCACCGAGACCGAAGCGCTGATCCTCGAAGCCACCCTGATCAAGCAGCACCAGCCGCGCTTCAACATCCGCCTCCGCGACGATAAGAGCTACCCCTATCTGTGTCTGACCGCCGAGATGTACCCGCGCTTGATTGTGATCCGAGATCTGCCGGCCGACGCCGCAGTCCGCATCCCGGGCGTGGGCGGCAGTCAGCGGCGCGGCTTCCACGACCCGCAGCGGCACCAGGTGCATAGCTTCAGCGTGGGTGAAATATTCGGCCCATATCCCACTGCGGGGGTCATGTGGCGCACCCGACGCATGGTCAGCCGGCTCTTCGGCCTGCGGCAGTGTCGCAAGAATCTCGTCGGCAAGCCGGTCGGCAAGCCCTGTCTTTACTACCACATGGGGCAGTGTCTCGGGCCATGTACCGGCGAGGTTACTGCGGAGGAGTACCGGGAGATCACCAAGCAGGTCATCAGGTTTTTGGAAGGCAAGACCAATGAACTCGCCGGTGAGATGGAAGCCGAGATGCAGCAGGCGGCCAAGGTCCTTGATTTCGAGCGTGCCGCCCGCCTCCGCGATAAACTCCGGACCATCCAGCGGCTCGGCGAAAACCAGCTGATGGTCGCCAATGCGAACCGCGAGCAGGACCTGTTCGGAGCGGCGTGCGGCGACGAGCAAGCGGTAGTGAAGGTACTCGGTGTGCGGGCCGGCCGGCTCAGCACCCAGGAGACCTACACGCTGGCTCACACTGGTGGCCGCGCGATGGGGGAGATCATCGCAGCGGCTATGACGCTGCACTATGGTGCAGGCAATATCCCTGCGCGTCATATACTGGCTGCCGCCCCGCTCGATGATGCCCCGGCGTGGGAGGAGATACTGTCCGAAATCCGCGGCGGGCCGGTGGACGTATCCATTCCGAAGCGCGGAGATCGCCGGCGCCTCGTCGAGCTGGCGCAACTGAACGCCCGGGCCGCGCTCGATGCCATTTCACAGCAGCGTGGCAGCCGGGCAAGCGACACTGCCGCTGCCCTCGGCGACCTCGCGGAAGCCCTTGAGCTGGACAGCCATCCCCGGCGCATCGAGTGCTATGACATCTCGACTCTCCAGGGCTCTCACGCCGTCGGTGCCATGGTGGTGTTCAGCGACGGGCTGCCGGACAACTCCGAGTATCGGCGCTTCCGGATACGCACAGTTGCGGGTCAGGACGATTACGCAATGCTTGCTGAGGTGGTGGCGCGGAGACTGAGGGCGGCCGCAGCGGGCGCAGACAAGTTCCTGCCGCTGCCCGACCTGATTGTGGTGGACGGCGGCAAGGGACAGGTCGGCGCCGTGGAGAATGTGCTTGAGGAAGAGGCCGGCGGTGAGAGCATTGCGCTGGCCGGCCTCGCCAAGCGCGACGAGCAGGTCTTCATACCGGGACGTGGGGAGCCGGTCGAGATGAATGCTCATCCGCGCGCCCAGCTACTCCTCCAGCGCATCCGCGACCAGGCCCATCGGTTCGCCATCACATATCATCGCGGCTTGCGCGGCAAGGCGCTGACCACTTCCATACTTGACGAGATGGAGGGCATCGGCCCGAAGCGCCGCGCCGCCTTGCTGAATGCCTTCCCCTCGGTTCAGGCCATGCGGAATGCTTCCGTCGAGCAACTCGCGGCAGTCCCCGGCATGAACCGCAAGGTCGCCGAGACGGTCCGCGATTGCCTGCTCCAACAGCCCGGAGAATAGAGAGGGCGGCCCAGCTTACCGAAGCTTTCTCTTCGGACCTGTAGCGCCAGGTTCCAGCTCGAGTCCAGGCATAAAAAAAGGACACCTCCGGGGAGGCGTCTCTTGTCGGTTTATTGCCGGCTACACTGCGCCGAGACTACAGGTGTGCGTCCGCATACCAATAGACCCCGTCGGCCGGCCCGATCTCCTTGGTCCACCAGAAGTCATTACCATCATTGCCCAGGACTTTCTCCATCTTGTGCCACTTGGCATGGCCATCCACGTAGCCGATGTTTGCGCCTTCGTTGTGGCGCGCTGGGATAAAACGGCTCACATGCCAAGTGTGATAGAGTTCCCAGGAGTTCGACCCGTTGTAAGTGGTCGTCTCATCCGCGCGTTTACTGTCAGCGATAATGATGGTTGCGGCAGGATACACCACCTCAGAGAGCTTTGCACCCCAAAGGCGACGGTTAAGGCCATAGTCACAACGTACTGCCGGCGTTGTCGGTGGTATGTAGTAGCTACTATAGGTACTCGAAGTGCGCTCTCCTGCAGCACTCGGGCACATGTAGAGCTGCCAGTTCATCACGTACGGATACACGAAATGCTGCCAGACAGCCAGACTCATCTCTCCGGGCTGCGGATCGCGGTTATAGTAGTAGGTGCGTGGTGTGGTGTCATCGAAATCCTGGATGTACATCGCTAGCCCCAGTGTCAACTGCTTCACATTGTTGAGACAGCTTGTCTGCCGCGCTTTTTCCCTGGCTCTGGCAAATACGGGAAACAATATCGCCGCCAGAATCGCAATAATTGCGATGACGACCAGCAACTCAATCAGCGTAAATCCGCGTTTCATGTCCTGCCTCCTCAAATTGAGAAATGTGATAGAAAGCTGCCATACGCCCATTTCCAACAGCCACTATATCATATCCGCTCAGCGCGTGTCCACGTCAATAAGCACTCCCATTCTACCCAGGCCGGCGTCGCCGTCAAACATGTACACTCACTCGGCCTGCCGGCCCACATAGTTGAGCAGTCCGCCGGCGCGGAGGATCTCTGCCTGGCGCGCGGTTATGTCCAGTTGCGCCGCGAACTCACCGCCACTGGTGAGGTTGTGCACCTTCATCTGTCGCGATGCGATGCCCTCATAGACGCCCTCGATGCGCAACGTGTCACCATCACCGAGCGCCTCATAGGTGGCCTGATCAATAAGGAGGGGGAGGATGCCGAAGTTGACGAGGTTGGCATGGTGGATGCGGGCGAAAGAAAGCGCCAGGACTGCGCGGACGCCGAGTTGGAGTGGTGCCATCGCGGCATGTTCGCGACTGGAGCCCTGGCCGTAGTTGATACCGCCGAGAATCGCCCCGGGGCCGGCTTGCGCAGCTCTTCGTGCAAAGCTGGGGTCCACGCCCGCGAAGACGTGCTCGGCCAGAGCGGGCACGTTGGAGCGCAGCGGTAGGAACTCGGCCCCGGCGGGGGAGATGTGGTCGGTGGTGATGTTATCGCCCACCTTCAGGAGAATGGTGAGCTCGATGGTGTCCTGCATCGGTTCGCGCTGGGGGGCGGGCTTGATATTGGGCCCGCGCCGGACCTCAATCTGCTCTGCCTGGGCAGGCGGCAGTGGCGGAATGATCATGTTGTCAGCAGTCGGGAAGCGTTCCGGCATGGGTACTTCAATGGGGTTCCCGAGCGTCCGGGGATCGGTGAAGACACCTGTAAGGGCCGCAGCTGCACATGTCTCGGGTGAGGCCAAGTAGATACCGGCGTCGGCGGTGCCGCTGCGTCCTTCGAAGTTACGGTTGAATGAGCGCAAGGTGACGGCGCCGGACGGGGGTGAAGCGCCCATACCGATGCACGGCCCACAGGCGGCTTCGAGGATGCGCGCACCGGCGCCGATCATATCGGAGAGGGCTCCATTATCCGCCAGCATCCGCATTATCTGGCGTGAGCCGGGAGAGATGACCAGACTCGTGTGCTCATGCACGGTACGGCCCTTGAGGATCGCCGCCACGGTCATCATGTCCTTGTAGCTGGAGTTGGTGCATGAGCCGATGCAGACTTGATTGACGGCCTGCCCGGCCAGCTCGCCGACTGGCACGACGTTGTCGGGACTGTGCGGACAAGCGGCCATCGGCGCGATGGCGGCGAGGTCAAGTTCAAGGATGTGGTCATATTCGGCCTCTGTGTCGGGGTGCAGCTCGACCCAGGTTTCTTCACGCCGCTGAGTCGCGAGGAACCGCCGCGTCTGTTCGTCGCTGGGGAAGATGCTGGTGGTCGCGCCCAGTTCGGCGCCCATGTTGGTTATCGTTGCCCTCTCCGGGACGCTCAGAGTAAGAACGCCAGGCCCGAAGTATTCGACTATCTTGCCGACGCCACCCTTGACCGAGAGCTCGCGGAGGATCGTGAGTATCACGTCCTTGGCCGAGACCCATGGCGAGAGTTCCCCGGTCAGCTTGACGCCGAGCACCTGCGGTACGGGGATGTAGTATGGCGCGCCGGCCATGGCGACTGCGACATCTAGACCGCCGGCTCCGATGGCGATCATACCCAATCCGCCGCCGGTAGGAGTGTGGCTGTCAGAACCGAGAAGGGTTTTGCCGGGGCTGCCGAAGCGCTCGAGGTGGACCTGATGACAGATGCCGTTGCCCGGCCGGGAGAAATGGATACCGTAGCGGGCCGCTACTGATTGCAGGTAGGCGTGGTCATCGGCATTCTGGAAGCCGGTCTGCAGTGTGTTGTGATCCACGTAGGAGACGGAAAGCTCCGTACGCACGCGCTGGAGGCCTATCGCCTCAAGCTGCAGGTACGCCATCGTTCCGGTGGCGTCCTGGGTGAGGGTCTGATCAATGCGGATGCCGACTTCCGCGCCGGTGACGAGCTCGCCTTCGACCAGATGGTCTTGGAGCAGTTTGTGGACCAATGTGCCCTTCATTGGGTTGCCTCCGACAGAGCTTGCTGCGAACAGTGGTGTATGCGCGCGGGGCTGCGAGACTGAGCGCCTACGCCGCCGGCGGCGTATTTGTGGCGATGGTGTAGATGATGATAGCGATCATCAGACATCCGACGAGTCCCTTAATGAGTCCGGCGGCCATGCGCCCGAAGAACGCACCCCAGCCGGCTCGCAAGGCGTCCTCATCTTTCTTGCCCGTGTGCTTCTCATAGTAGTAGGCGGAGAGGAAGCCGCCAGTGACTCCACCGAGGAGGGGTGGCAGGATCACGCCGAGCAGGAAGCCGCCCGGCCCGCCCGCCAGGCCCAGCAGCGCGAGCAATGGTGAGATGATGGAGCCGGCGATCACCGCGCCCAGGATCGTGCCGATAACGACGACTACACTCGTCTTGTTGGTGCCGCCACCGGCCTTGGCCCCCATCGCCGCGATTAGACTGTCACTGGTTTCCGCGGCTAAAGCCATGATGGCGAGGACCAACAGTACCGGCCAGGGCACGCGCTGCCAATGGGTTATCGCCGAGTAGACGAGAGCATCAATGAATATCAGCGTAGTCCCGGGGAGGCCGACAACAGTGGCGATCAAGCCCAGTAGCAGGACTGCTGCGAACACAAT
>CAZCJS010000241.1:0-6618 GCA_964498775.1 uncultured Armatimonadia bacterium | reverse complement strand
ATACGAATGGACATGGCGCTGGGCGGCTCCACAAACTCCTGCCTGCATATTGCCGCCATCGCCCACGAGGCCGGCGTGGATATAGACCTCGACGTGTTCGATGAGATTTCGGGCGACACTCCTCAAATCAGCCATCTGCGTCCCGGCGGCGACTATATGATGGAGGATCTGCACTTGGCCGGAGGGATACCCGGGGTCTTCTCGGTTCTCGCCGACAAGCTCGATGATAACATCACCGTATCAGGAAAAACGGTCGCTCAGATAGCGGCGGACGGTCGCGTCACTAATGGCGATGTCATCCGCTCGCTGGACAACGCTTACCGGGAAGAAGGTGGTATCGCCGTCCTTCGTGGCAATCTCTGCCCGGACGGGGCGGTAATCAAGCAGTCGGCGGTGTCGGAGAAGATGCGCAAGTTCCGCGGCAAGGCAGTCTGCTTCGACTCCGAAGAAGAGGCGCTTGAGGCCATCATCGGCGACAGGATTCCTGACGGCTCCTGGGCGATCATCCGCTACGAGGGCCCGCGAGGCGGCCCGGGCATGAGAGAGATGCTCAACCCGACTGCCACGCTCACCGGAATGGGCAAGGAGGACTCAATCGGACTGCTGACCGACGGTCGGTTCTCCGGCGGTACGAGAGGGCCTTGTGTCGGGCACATATCGCCCGAAGCTGCCGGCGGCGGCCCGCTGGCACTTGTAGAGGACGGCGACGAGATCTCGATTGACCTGGACACTCGGACGCTTGAGCTGCTGGTTGATGATAGCGAACTCGGCCGGCGCAAACAGGCCTGGAAGCAACCCGAAGCCAAAGTTACCACCGGCTGGCTCGCACGCTATGCCCGCAGTGTGCAGTCTGCCTCAACTGGAGCTGTCATGAAATAACGACCCCAGCGGCCGAGCTGCAACTCATTGACGGCCCGCTGCGATCTCAGGAGGTGCCAGATTGACTGATAAAATGATAAACGGTGCCCTCGGCATATTAGCCGTGTTTGAGGAAGAGAATGTGGATGTCATCTTCGGCTATCCCGGTGGCTCGGTGATACCGATCTATGACAAGCTGCATGGCTCAAAGATTCGCAATATCCTGCCCCGGCACGAGCAGGGAGCGGCTCATGCTGCCGACGGATATTCGCGCGCGACAGGTAAGGTCGGCGTCTGCATGGCAACTAGCGGCCCGGGCGCGCTCAACCTCGTCACCGGCCTTGCCAACGCCTACATGGACTCAATCCCGATGGTCGCGATCACGGGTCAGGTGAAGACCAACCTCGTGGGCAAGGACTCCTTCCAGGAAGCCGACACTACGGGCGTGACCCTGCCCATCACCAAGCACAACTACCTGGTCACCAATCCCGACGAGCTTGTGGATATTTGCCGCGAAGCCTTCTACCTGGCACGGAACGATCGCCCGGGGCCCGTGCTCATTGATGTCCCCTTTGACATCAGCCTCGGCGATGTGAAGTGGACCGAGCGTGACATCAAGCGTCTCGACTGCTACGAAGAGCCGAAGCCGGTGGATGATGAACGCATCCGCCGGGCCGCCGAAATGCTGGCGCAAGCCGACAAGCCTATACTGATGATCGGCGGTGGGATCATCGCCTCGGGCGCCTCCGAGAAGCTCTTTGAGCTTGCCACCAAGTGCAACCTCGGCGTGGTGCACACGATGATGGGCAAGGGTGCGTTCCCCGAAACCCATGAGCTTTCTATGGGCATGCCCGGGATGCATGGTATGGCCTATGCCGCCTTGGCACTGCAGAACTCCGATCTTATGCTCGTCATCGGCGCTCGCTTTGATGACCGCATCACCGGTGACCTAGAGAGGTTTGCCCCGGATGCCAAGGTCATCCACATTGACATTGACGCGGCCGAACTGGACAAGATTCGGCCGACACAACTTGCCATCTGTGCCGACGCCGGCGCCGCACTCGAGAAGCTCGTGCCGGCCTGCAAGCCACGCGACAAGGGGCCGTGGGAAGAACAGCTCTTCGCATGGCGCAAGCAGCACCCGCTCACCTATTCTACTCCGACCGAAGGCATCGCGCCCCAGTACATAATCGAGCAACTCTATGACATTACCGGTGGAGACGCCATCGTCGCCACCGAGGTCGGCCAGAATCAAATGTGGGCTGCCCAGTACTACAAGCTCGATAAGCCGCGGCGCTTCCTCAGCTCCGGCGGGCTCGGTACCATGGGCTACGGGTTCCCGGCTGCAATCGGCGCCCAAATCGGAAAGCCCGACGCCCTCGTCGTGGACATCGCGGGCGACGGCTCCATCCAGATGAACCAGCAGGAGCTCACCACCGCCGTCATCAACAAGCTCCCCGTCAAAGTGATCATACTCAACAACAGCTATCTCGGCATGGTCCGCCAGTGGCAGGAGCTATTCTTCGAAAACCGCCTGTCCGGCGTTGACCTCACGGGCAACCCGAACTTCGTGCTTATGGCCGAAGCTCACGGCGGTGTCGGCCTGCGCTGTACCGAGGCCGATGAGGTCCGCGAAACGCTTCAGCAGGCGCTCGAAGTGACTGATAAGCCCGTCTTCGTGGACTTCCTTGTCAGCAAAGAGGAGAACGTCTTCCCATTTATACCAGCCGGCAAGAGCGTGGATGACATCATGCTTCACCAACTCAAAGACGAAAACTGACGCGGCCTTCGGCGGCCACGAAAGGTGATAGAAATGCCCAACAGAAATACTCTCTCGGCGCTCGTCAAGAACCGTCCTCGAGTTCTCGCGCGTGTGGCCGGACTCTTTGCCAGACGCGAGTTCAATATCGAGAGCCTCGCCGTCAGCACTACGGAGGACCCGACGCTCTCACGCATGACCATCGCTGTGGACATCTCGGGCACGCCGCTGGAGCAGGTTCGCAAGCAACTCGAGAAGCTCCATGACGTCGTCAGCGTCACCGACCATACGCGGGATGCCGTCGTCGAGCGCGAGCTGTGCCTGATCAAGGTCGAGGTCCCCGCCGAAAAACGCCCTGAGATCAGCGCGCTTGCCGGCATCTTCCGAAGCGACATCATTGACATCGGCAATGGCACGCTGATCGTTCAGTGCATCGGCGATACCGGCAAGATTGATGCATTCATCAGCAACTTCCGCGAGTACGGCATCGTCGAACTGGTGCGCACAGGCAAGGTCCTGCTCGCGCGGGGGCACCAGAGGACCTGAGCCGCCGGCGCGGAAAAGGAGCTCACCCAACATGTCAGGGCCTCGCAGCCATGTCACCGGCCTCGCCGTCAGCGCCGCTCTGTTGCTGGTAGCTGTCGGCGCCTGCCCATCACCTCTTCGCTATGAGCGAAAGGACCTTACCGACGCGGAGTTCAAGTCGCTGACCATGAACAGCCCGGATTTCTGCGACGTCAATCTCCGTGACGGCGAGTTCCTCCGCTGCTCCTTTTACAATGGCAAGTTCGACCGTTGCTCCTTCACGGAGCCATCCTTTCGCGACATCACATTCCAGAAGCCGTCATTCGGCAACGCCGCTTTCGAGTACCCATCCTTCCATACCGGTTCATTCAAGTATGGACGCTTCGAGAACGTAACCTTCGACGGCACTCGCTTTTACAATTGCGACTTCAATAATATCGTCTATGAATACGGTGCCACCGACGATTTGCATCTCCGCAATTGCACCGGTCGCGACTGGTATCTGGAACGGGTGCAGGTCCGCAGCCTCCGCGCGGAGTACTTGGAGGCCGCTCATGGAAACTGGCGCTATTGCGAGTTCGATCACGGCTCCTTCTACTCCGCGGACTTCTCGTTCAGCACTATGGACAACGCCGACCTCCGGCGGATGTCGCTGCGGCGCTGCGATCTGTCCGGTACGCGTCTGGAGAATTGCGACATCCGGGGCCTCACCATCAACGGTATTGACATCGAAGAACTATTGCGTAAGGCAGGCCATTAGGTACATGGCGACGAAAATCTAGCCCGGTACCTGAAACCGCATCGTGCGGGGAGAGGCTCAGTGGACCCGCAGCTTCGTGAGATCGTTGACCTGGCGCAGGTGGACCTCGCGATGGTCTATCTGGCGCTTGTTGCTCCGCTGCTGGGGCTCATCATCGGCGCTATTGCCGGTAGTTTCCGGGGCCGCGTACTGTATGGCATCGGCCGCGGCCTGGCCTTCGGAACGCTCGGACCGGTGATCTTCATCATGTGGCGTTTCTACCGCTACATGGTTCGCTATGACCCCGGCACCGGTTATGTCGGCCTCCACAAGATGTCGGTTCTGGTGTTCAATATTTGCGTATTCGCCATAGTGGGCCTCTTGCTGGGGGCACTCTATGGCAAGCTCATCGCCGGCCGGCCATCGCATCCGACCGAAGACACGAACCAAAGCGACAAAACAGAGTCTGGCAACTAATTGACAAGGAGGAATGTCTCATGGCTGTTACCATCTACTACGACGAAGATGCCGACCTCGGGGTGCTCGAGGGCAAGAAGATCGCGATCATCGGGTACGGGATTCAAGGGGGAGCCCAATCGCTCTGCCTCCGCGATTCCGGCCTCGATGTGATCGTCTCCGAACTACCCGGCACGCCCAACCACGATCGCGCCGTCGCCGACGGCTGGGAAGTCTATGATGATGCGGCAAAGGCTGCTGCGGAGGCCGATCTCATCCAGATACTCACCCAGGATCATGTCCAGAAGATGGTGTACGAGAAGCTGATCAAGCCCAATCTGGAGGCCGGCAACTCGCTCATCTTCTCCCACGGCTTCAACATCCACTACAAGCAAATCATCCCGCCCGACAACGTTGACGTCTTCATGGTCGCACCGAAGGGTCCCGGCGCTCTCGTCCGCGAGTGTTACATCTCAGACACCGGCGTCCCCTCTCTGCTCGCCGTTTATCAGGACTACACCGGCAAGGCCAAGGACTATGGTCTCGCCTACGGCAAGGCGATCAAGGCGACAAAGGCGGGCCTTATCGAGACCAGCTTCGCCGAAGAGACCATCACCGACCTTTTTGGCGAGCAGGTTGTGCTTTGCGGCGGCGTCACCGAGCTGATCACCGCCGCCTTTGACACTCTCGTTGCCAACGACTATGCCCCCGAGATGGCCTACTTCGAGGTGCTCCACGAGCTCAAGCTCATCATGGACCTAGTGTATAACCGGGGCATCATCGGCATGAGGCGCGGCGTTTCGGACACGGCGACCTATGGCGACCTGACGCGTGGCCCGCGCATCATCACCGAGGAGACCCGCGCGGAAATGCAGGATATCCTCCGGGAAATTGAGAACGGGTCTTTCGCCAAGGAGTGGATTCTTGAGAATCAGGCGGGACGGCCGATGTACAATGCTCTGCTTGAGGAGTCAGCGAATCATCTGGTCGAGCAGGTCGGCGCCGAGCTTCGCGCCATGATGCCGTGGATCAACCCCGAGTAGCATCGGGGAAGCAGAAGACGTATAGCTCGGCCGGGCGAGGAGTATGTGGTTCGGCCTGGCTTCGCGTTTTTTCGAAGTACAACTGCGAATGGCACAAGTTATACTTGTGCCATTCGCACCTTTCAGCCCGTGTTCACTCTGCCTCTCCCCTCCGCGACCTACTTCTCCATCAGTCCGAAGTTGTCCCGGTAGGCGAGCACGATCACGATCTGCACCAGCGGCAGGGTTACCAGCGCGCCCAGCCCCAGCGTGAAGAGAACGATCGCGCCAGCCAGCAGCATTAGCAGGAACCAGAACAGGCTGAATTCAAACCAGTGGGCCTTAGTCTTCTCCCAACTTGCTACTATCGCGTCCCAGAAACCCATGCGACGGTCTATGACCAGCGGCATCACGAACACCAGCAGCGCCGAGACGATGATCGCGCCGACACCACATGCGAAGGCACCGACGCTGCTGAACAACCCCACTACCAGCGACGCCAGGAAGGCCTCCAGCCACACCTCTATCCCCTTGCTCAGGTCATTGATATTGAGCGGCGCCGGCCGATTTCTCAGCTTTTGCATGATGATGTACTCATAGCCGCACGTCAGCGGGCCGATCAGGAGGAAGCCTACGCCGGTGCTGTTGAGCGCAGTGAAAATCAGCGCCACCAGCACGTGCCACCAGAAGTCCTCCTTGAGCAGCTCCCATGCCTCGGAGATCCACGCCCCCGTCTTCACCATGCCGATCCGCTCCTATCGCCCCCGGCACATTCCACTATCCGGACGCCCGCTCGGCTCGCCATTCGGCGACATATTTGTGTGCCGCGAACGCTGCTATAGCCGCATCACCGACGGCGGTCGCTATCTGGCGGAGGGGTGTATCCCGGATGTCGCCACAGGCCAAAATTCCCGGCTGATTGGTGCGCATCAGCTCGTCGGTGACTATAAAGCCGCCCTTGATTTCCAGTAAATCGGCCAGCCATTCTGTTTTCGCAATATGACCGATGGCGACGAAGACGCCCTGCACCTCGACATACCTGAGTTCATCAGTCTGGGTGTTTCTGAGTTGTAGCCGCTCGACCGCACCCTCGCCCTCTACCGCCACTATTACGCTGTTCCAGAGTATCTCGATGTTCTCTGCCTCAAACAGCCGTTTTTGCAGATACTGCTCGGCACGCAGTTCATCGCGCCGATGGATGACATAGACTTTCTCGGCGATGTCGGGCTGTTCGATCGCGAGCGACTTGAAGCGTCGCT
>CAZCJS010000240.1:0-6626 GCA_964498775.1 uncultured Armatimonadia bacterium | reverse complement strand
TTCGTCGAGAATTTCAGTATCCGGAATGTCACCATGAGGGACTCGCACTGCTGGGCCGTTTCCCTCGAGCGCTCTGCCCACGGGACGCTGCGGGACATGGTTTTTGCGTCCACGGCCTCCAAGATCATAGACGGCGTCGAGCAGACGATACTGAATCAGGACGGAATTGATCTGCGGCTAGGGTGTCACGATATCCTAATTGATAATGTCACGGGTTACACCGGCGACGATTTGGTAGCCTTCACTGCCATTGCGCGCGCCGACAGCATCGCCGGTGCCACCGCCTCCACCATGGTCAGCGCTTCTAAAGACCGCGGCGAGGGTCGGGACGACATCCGCCACATCATACTGAGGAACGTCAAAGGTTACAGCCGTGGCGCTTGCCAAATCGTGAGACTGCTGAACACCTCCAGCATGAGAATGTACGATATCCTGCTCGACGGCGTGATTGACACTTCTCCGGCGGAAGTTCAGTGCCGGGCCGCGGTGAAGATCGGAGACCACCACTATGGCAGCGGTGTAGCGCCAGTGGGCGATACATGCCGGATCATCGTCAATAACGTCATCAGCAGATCGCGAACGGCAATACTGATCGGCGGCTCGCTGTGTGACGCGATGATCACCAATGTCTTGAGCCACGGCGCGGACAGTGAGGCGGTGAGTGTGGCATCGGGTCCGCAACACCTCCGCAATGTCAAGTTTACCAACGTGGTCACCTGCCCAACCCGGTGATGATATGCTGCGGTCTCGGGTGGCCGCGCGCGAGGATGTCAGACACAAACTTGTAAGGCCGCCAGCCGACCCCCACCTGGCGCTACAGACACGGTCAAATGCATGGTCGTAAGTCGTAAAAGGATTGGCACGAAAGCCGACACCTATTCGGTCTGTCAATAAAGCCAAATTGGGCAACAATCTCAGGAGGAAGTGTTTATGGGCATCAGCATCGGACTTGTAGGTCTGGGTAGTTTCGGCTCCGGGTTCGCGGAGCTGTTCAAGCGGCACCCACTCGTGGATCGAGTAGGCCTGTGCGACAGGGAGCCGGAAAGGGTGGCCCAGTTTGCCGATCTGGATTCATGGCAGGACAAGTTTGACCCGCGCGACGCACATGAATCGCTGGAAGAAATCTGTCGGACTGACCTTGATGCCCTGGTCATCATGACGCAGCCGTGGCTGCATGCCCCCCAGTGCATTCAGGCCATGGAGGCGGGCAAGCACGTCTATAGTGCGGTGCCGATCATATCAATTCCCGATGATGATGAGATTCTGGAATGGTGTGACCGGTTGGTGACAACCTGCCGGCAAACCGGCCTACACTATATGCTGGGAGAGACCACCTTCTATCGTCCGGAGGCCATGTTCTGTCGGCGAATGGCTGCCGAGGGCGCTTTCGGCGATTTCGTGTATGCCGAGGGCGAGTACTTCCATGACGTGGACGCTTCATGCAACTTGCGGGAGGTATCTAAGCACCGCCTGGCCAGTCGCGCAGGACAGGAGTGGATAGAGGCGCGCAAGAAGTATGTGGAACTCGGCCGGCTGGGAGGCCCCATGCACTATCCAACGCACTCAACTAGTGGCCCTGTATCAGTGATGAATGCACATGCGGTAAAGGCTACCTGCTACGGCTATGCAAACCGCACTCAGGACCCGCATTTCAATAAGTATGCTTTCAGCAATGAAATGGCCCTCTTTTCGATGTCCAATGGAGCAGTAGTGCGGATTTGCGAATTCCGTGAAGTAGCTCGTAGCTCCGCGGAGACTTTTCGGATACTGGGTACGCGAGGCAGCTATCGTGATGGGATCTGGGAGACCAACCATCGCGATGAGCCGTTGAGTGCCAAGCCGTTGGAGACGAGTGAGTTGAGCATTGATGAAATGCGGGATCCGTTGCCGCCCGAAGTGGTGGTCGCCTGGAGTGAAAGTGACGGCGACACGGTGGCCTATGGCGGCCATGGAGGGTCTCATGCCTACCTGGTGCATGAGTTTGTGGACGCGGTCGCACACAATCGCCATCCCACGATCAATGTCTGGGAGGCGGTGCGCTACATGGCGATGGGGGTCACCGCCCACCAATCTGCTCTGCGCGACGGGGAAACGCTCAAGGTGCCCGACTGGGGCGATGCCTGAACCGCGAAGGGGGGCGATGCGGCCCGCGGGGCTTCAGGCGACGTCGGCACCGTAGAACTGTTGGGCGTAGAGGTCGTGGTAGGTTCCGCCGGCCGCCAGGAGTTCATCGTGGGTGCCACGCTCCACAATCTCGCCACCGTCAATGACGAGGATCTGGTCGCAGTTGCGCACTGTACTGAGGCGATGCGCAATGACGAAGGTCGTGCGGCCTTCCATAAGGTGGAGCATGGCTTCCTGGATATGGGCCTCCGTGCGGCTGTCAACACTGCTGGTGGCCTCGTCTAGGATGAGTATTGCCGGGTCGGCGAGGATGGCGCGCGCGATGGCGATGAGTTGGCGCTGCCCCTGGCTGAGTGAGCCGCCGGCCTCTGAAAGCACCGTATTGTAGCCATCGGGGAGACGGCGGATGAATGAGTCGGCGTTGGCAAGTTGAGCGGCGGCCTCAATCTCTTCATCAGTGGCGTCAAGCCGGCCGTAACGGATGTTCTCGCGGACGCTGTCTGAAAACAGGAAGGTATCCTGCAGCACGATGCCCAGTGAGCGCCGCAGATCATCGGTCTTGAGGTCGCGGATGTCGTGCCCGTCAATGCTGATGCAGCCGGTCTCGATATCATAAAAGCGCGTCAGCAGGTTAATGATGGTCGTCTTGCCTGCGCCGGTTGGCCCCACCAGCGCTATAGTAGCTCCCGGTTTGGCCTCGAAACTCACTCCGTTGAGGACCGGCACGCACTCGTCATAGGAGAAGTTCACGTCATCGAAGACAACATGACCCTGGACGTTGTCAAGCGGAACCGCGTGCGGCGAATCCATCACTTCAGGCACTTCGTCCATAACCGCAAACACGCGTTCGGCCCCGGCTATAGCGGACTGTATGGTTCCGTAGAGGCTGGCGATCTGGTGGATCGGTCGCGAGAAACTGCGGGCGTAGTCGAAGAATGCAGCGACGGTGCCGATGGTGGCCCAGCTGGCTACGACCATCCAGCCCCCTGCGCCGGCGAGGAATGCAAAGCCTATATTGCGCAACAGGCCCATTACGGGCCCCATGAGTCCTACCAGGATGTTGGCACGGGTCGCCGTGGCGCGCAAGTTCTTGTTGGCCACGTCAAACGCCTCGATGGCCTTGCCTTCGCGCTGACAGACCTTCACGATACGCTGCCCGGTCACCGTTTCCTCGATGATGCCATTGAGCACCCCGAGATCGCGCTGACGCTCCCTGAAGCCTCGGCGTGTCGTCCGCGCAATGAGGTACGTGGCAATTACCGTGAGCGGCAGAACTGCCAGCGTGACCACTGCCAGCCGCCAGTTCATGGCCACCATCATCGCCACGGACCCGATGACGGCGAGGATGCTGGACAACAGTTGCGTGAGAGTCGTACCTAAAGCGCTGTTGACGGCATCAGTATCATTGGTCAGCCGGCTCATCAGTTCGCCATGTGGATGGCGGTCATGGAAGCGCAGTGAGAGTGCCTGCAGCCTGGTGAACAGGTCGCGGCGGAGGTCACGCAACATGGCCTCGGAGATACGCAGTATCAGCACAGCCTGCACCCAGCGCCCGGCCGCTCCCAGTATCGCCAGCAATGCCAGCAGCCCCACGACCCAGCCCAGCAGACGAAGGTTGCCGGGGAGGATAGCGTCGTCAATGGCGACGCGGATCAGATAGGGGCTGACGAGTGACAACAGTGAAGTCACCAGGACAAGCGCGACCACACCGTACAATCCGGAACGATAGCCGTGCAGGTAATTCCACAGTCTGCGGATCACTGCGCCGGGGTTCTCCGCCTTCTGGACCAACTGACGAAAACCGTGGCGACCGCCCGGGCCGGGGAGGGCATGCGTCCCGTCAATGCTCGTGCGTCTTTCAGACATCTGCAACCTCCTGCAGCTCCATTTGCGACTGGACGATCTCGCGGTAGATGTCACTTTCGGCCAGCAGTTGCTGATGGGAACCGTTGCCGACGATTTCGCCGTCGTCGAGGATCAGGATTCGGTCAGCCGCCATGATTGAGCTGATACGCTGGGTGATAACCATGCGGGTGCACTGATGGGACCAGTGAGCAAGCGCATTGAGGATGCGTGCTTCGGTAGCCGCGTCCACGGCACTGGTGCAGTCATCCATGATGAGAATTGAGGGGCGACAGATCAACGCGCGCGCCAGAGCAAGCCTCTGCTTCTGGCCACCGGAGAGGTTGACGCCACGTTGTCCCAGCACGGTGTCATAGCCGTCAGGAAAACCGGCGATGAAATCATGCGCCTGCGCCAGCTTTGCTGCATCCTCAACTTCGTCATTAGACGCATCGGGTCTGGCGTAGCAGATGTTGTCACGGACGCTGCCGGAGAAGAGCGTCGTCTCCTGCATGACGATGGCGACGGCATGCCGCAACTGCCCGCGAGTGGTATCTCGCACGTCAACCCCATCCACCAACACCCTGCCTTCGCTGACTTCATATAATCTCGGAATGAGGCTGACAAGGGTTGATTTACCCGAGCCGGTCGAGCCGATGATGCCGACGGTGTCTCCGCGCTCACAGGTAAATGAAACCGCACGCAGCACCGGTCTGCCGCCGTCGCTGCCATAACTGAAACCGACGTTATGAAACTCGATGCTGCCAGCCACTGCAGGCAGGCTCACGGGGCTGGGCGGATCGTGCATCTCCGGCTCGCTCTCTAGGACATCGAGTACCCGTTCCGCCGAGGCGTCGGCTCGTGCCACCCTCATCACGAGCATCCCGACCATCATCAGCGATGCCAGCATCTGCATGAGATAGTTGATGAAGGCGAGGATCTGCCCGACCTGCAACTCGCCGGCGTTTACCTGGATGCCGCCGAACCAAACCACGCCGGCGACGCCGAGACTTACTAGCAGCATCATCATCGGCATGACACCTGCAACCAGGGTCATCGCGGCAATCATCGTATTCATCAACGCCTCATTGTCATAGCGGAAGCGCTCGCACGCGAAGGCGGAGCGAACGAACGCCTTCACCACGCGGACACCGGCGAGGTTCTCAAGCATCACATTATTGACGCGGTCCAAACGTTCCTGAACGGCCGTGAAGAGGCCGCGTGCCCGGCCCATGATGACTGCGAAGATGATGATCAGGAGCGGGGCAATTGCGACCAGCAGCAGCGAGAGCTTTGGCGAGGTGATTACTGCCATGATGAGGCTGCCCAGAACCAGCAGCGGCGCACGCACCAGGATGCGCAGGAACATCGCCGCCGCTTCCTGCACCTGCTCAACATCGTTGGTGAGACGAGTGACGAGACTGCCCGTTTGAAGCCGATCGAGTTGTGAGAATGAAAAACGCTGCACCGTGCGAAAGACGTCGGCACGTATGTCAGTGCCGAAGTTCAGTGCGGCTCTGGTTGCGTACACAGTGCAGCCCACGCCCCCAATCATCCCGATGATGGCCACGAGGACCATGATGAGTCCCGTGTTCATGATAGTGTCCAGGTCGTTGTTCGCAATGCCGATATCAACGATGTTCTGGAGCAGGCGTGGCTGTGCCAGGTCCATTGCCACCTCAAGCGCCATCAGTAGCGGGGCCGCGATTGCAGCAACGCGGTACGGCACCATGTACGATATCAGTCGTCTAAAGGATCTCACACGTCACGCACCTCTGCGAGCGCTCCATTGCGGCGTGCGCTTCAGTTCTCGGTATCATCATCATGCTTCCGTCTGACTTCGTACATGGCCTTGAGGCCATCGTGAAGCTTGTGAAGATCTTGTTCGCCCAACTCCCCCAACATCGCCATGAGCCGCTTGCGACGCTGTATGTGATGCTGCCTGTGTTCAGCCCGACCTCGAGCAGTCATCTCGATTCGTACCACCCGGCGGTCGTCCGGGTCATCTACTCGCTGCAGCTTACCCGCCTTCACCAGCTTATCCACCATTCCTGTGACCGTACTCGGCTGCAGACTCAGTTCCTGGGCCAGCTCCGACATCGAGGGGGAATCGAGCCGGCTGACGGTGCGCAGGCACTCCAACTGCCCGATGGTAATATCCATGTCCTGAGGGCGATGCCTGCGTCGCAGCGGTGGACGAAAAACCGCGTGCAGTAGTTCCTCGACGGCCCCCATCAATTCTTCACGCGATTGCTCCATCGTCGCACCTGCTTCGGAAGACAAATAGTTTGGCTTGCGAAGTATTATAGCATATCCACACTGCCTGTGCAAGGCCCACATATGCGAGGTGGTACTGAGGTATGGCAAGGACAGGTGTCTGCGCTACGTGCCGGAAACTCAAACTCGCATCCATCATACGTCACGGCTTGCGCATCCCCTCCCGAGCATGGTATTCTGTTTCATGTTGTGGGCTGACCTCGTCGTCACGGAATGGATAGGAGTGAGATGATCAGCATGAGTAACACGAGCACGATATTTATGGCCTTCATGTTTGCTCTGGCTGTCTGCACCATGGCCCCTGGCCAGGAAGATGATTACTGCGATTCCTTCGAGGACGGCATTCCCGAATACTTTGGTGCTACCCAAGCGGACAGCCTGAG
>CAZCJS010000239.1:0-6627 GCA_964498775.1 uncultured Armatimonadia bacterium | reverse complement strand
GAGGCCGCCGGCTCCACCCAGACATTCCAGAGCGAACCATTTGTCGTGGCCGGCAATTTCATGACTGACTACGACGCGTTGATGACTGACTGGCAGCGCCGTTTCAGTGCGCTTGCAGAGCGCAACTTAACCTATCCATTCCAGCGCGACCACGTCGAATTCCTCATCTACATGCTCGACAGACACGGGCCGGAGGAGCTGGAGAAGGCCTCCGAGTTCACCCGCAACCGCCGTCAGTGGTCGCCTGTGAACTGGGCCATTCAACTCAACGGGATGCTCGACGCCCTCGAAGCCGATCGCGACTACTACGCCGGCCGCTCGGGCATCTTCCTTTGCTCGTACCGTTCGAAGGTGGACGGGATGCTGCAACCGTACGAATTGACGGTGCCGGAGGGCTTCGACAAGACCAAGAAGTGGCCCACTCTGTTCACCATCCACGGTACTTCTTCCAGCTATTACTATAGCCTGATCGCTTTGATCGAGTTGGGCTACCAGCCGATCACGAAATGGCCCATGCTCTGCGTCGGCCTCGACGGTCGCGCCGGACCGACCCAACATGGCTTGCTCGGCGATGTGGACTTCTTCGAGGTCTACGACCAACTCAAGCAACAGTTCGGCCTCGATCCCCAGCGCGCCTTCATGTCGGGGTATTCACGGGGCGGAACGGCTGCCTACTATTACGCAACCCAACTGCCACATCTCTTCGCGGCTGCTGTACCCACCGCCCCATTCGGTTACATGCACGCCGGCGAGTTGCCCAACCTCAAGAACATGCTCGTCAACGATTACCATGGCGTCCATGACCCACGTACCACCGTATCCAATGGGCCCGTCATGATCGGCGCTCTCAACGACCTGGGCGGCAACGGCTACTATATGCAGATTCGTACCGCCGGCCACGATCTCCGGGCCGGTTACCGCAGCAGCCACTTCATGGAGAGCCTGCTCGCCGCCCACGCACCTGAGTACCCCGAGGAAGTTGAGTTCATCTGTACAAGACCTCGCTACAGTCGGGCCTACTGGGTCAACATAGACCGCCTCATTCGCTATGGCCGTTCGGCTCAGGTCAAAGTTAGGGCCACCGGCGGCAGCACCATCAGGATAGACACTGAAAACGTGGGCTCCCTCTCTCTGGACATCTCCGGCGGGGTGGTCCAAAAGGACAGGCCCGTGCGCCTGATCGTTAACCGAGAGGAACGCAGCGTGGACTACGCCGATAACCTCAGCATCCCGATCGAGCCTTTACCAGGCGGGCGGCTCAAGACGCCCGAACTCTCCGGCCCGATCGGTGACTGGGTCTTCGATAAATCTCTCATCGTGTATGGCACCGAGAGTACCGCTGACATCACCGAAGCCTATAAGGCACTCGCCGACGGTGTAAAGATAGGGCTGCCCAGAAGCCGCTGGTTTTATATCCACGACGTCGAGAGTGACTTCCCGGTCAAGTCGGACACGGAGGTAACTGCCCGGGACATTGCCGACTCAAACGTCATCCTGCTTGGCGGCCCTGGCGCCAACCTTATCAGCACCCGCATCGCCGATAAGCTCCCCGTCAGATTCGCAGCCGATAGTGTCAGGCTCGGTGCCACTGAACTCAAAGGCCCCAATGCCGAGGTCATCTTCATCTGCCCGAATCCTGAGAATCCGCAGCGTTACGTTGTGGTGGTCGGGTCTGCGGATCCGGCTCATAAGCCTGCCACCAAAGCCGGCTCCTTACGCAGTCTCACCGGTGACATCGCCGTCATCGGCGGTGAGCCGACGAAACGGCTGCCTTCGCGGCTTCATTTTGATGCTCAGTGGGGCTTCCAGGAGCCACAAGAGGTGTGCCAGATTCCGGCAGGTACCGAAATCAACTGGCACGAGTTCACTCTCCGCGCGCTCCGCGCAGAGACTGCAGCCGACATCGCCTTCCGCTTCTACTACGGCAGCACCAAGCCCCTCAGCGAAGGTGCGCTCTACTACGCCGACGTGATCTCTGGCGCCAGAGACCAGGGCATCATTGAGATTACCATGACTGGCGCTGAGTTCACTGACTACCTGCGCAACTGGATTACCGTTTACAGCAAGCCGCCGCTGCTGGAGGGCATGGAACTCGACTACAGCGTCGATCCGGACAACAAGGTCGTCCGCATCAACAGCACCGGTCTGGACGCGGACCGCCAGTACAAAATCGTCAGTGATGAAGTGAGCGCTACTCGCGCCACCTGGGCGGTACCCGAAAACGTGAAATATCGGCTGCTGCCCGTGAATGCAGTGGATGCCACCGTAAGTTACCTGCAGAGAGAGCACTGAGCGGTACACCGCGAGGTGGATGAGGCGGTGGTGCACGGCTAATCGTGGGCATCATATGGCGAGAATATCAGGGGGCTTTGCGCTCGGTCCTGTATTCGTCACGTGTGTTGCTTGGTCTCAGGTAGCGCAGAGTGATCAGTGCCTGTCCGCAGTCGCACTGCCACCGCTATCGGTAGCGCTTGATGGCTTGTTGCTGAGAATCGAGCCAGGCAGGGATGGAGCAGCAGGGCTCCATCCCTGATGTCGTGCCTTCAGCCCCCTAACAGCAGCCTTCCCACGTTGTTCGGAACCTCGCGTATTGTTCCCCTTGGCCAGAGAGGTAGCCGCCCATGTTCAACTCTTCTGAACGGTCACGTTCACTGCCCTTGCGCGACGGGGCCCCAGGCTTCGCTGCGGGTGACGAGGCGGTGGCCGTCCGTGAAGCCCTCCGGACGGTCGCGGAGCACCTCGATGAGACGAGCGCGCCAGAAACTCAGCCTTTCGGCCCAGGCTGACTCGGCTGATAGGTCATGCAATTCCTGCCGGTCCGTAGTCAGGTCGAAGAGTTGCTCTTCGCCCCCGATGGGGTACCAGATGTACTTTTCCCTTGCGTCGGTGAGGTAATGCATTGATTTGTCGGGGCTGTAGCAAGGTGAGTGCTCGCCGTGGATGAATTCGCGCCAGGGCTCGCCTCGAATAGCGCCGAGCACGCTGCTGCCAGTGCAACCTTCAGGGATGCTGACGCCGGCGGCATCGAGGATAGTGGGCATGATATCCTGCTGGCCGACGATGTGTTTGAAAGTACCCGAAGGCAGATCGAGACTCTCCGGATACTTGATAAGGAAGGGGACGCGCGCGGAGCCCTCGTAGGCGCAACTCTTGCGGTGGAGGTGGTGGTCGCCCATCATGTCGCCGTGGTCGGAAGTGAAGATGACGAGAGTGTTCTTCATGTCAGCGCCATCACGCTGGAGGCGCTCGAGCATGTAGCCGAGTTGGAAATCAATGTGCGTACAGAGGCCCATGTAGCCGACGCGGGCACGATGGCTATGCTCGGGACGGAGGCGTCCCTGGGAGGTAGTGCGGTCGGGGAACGGCACGGGAATATCGTGCCTGGCGGCCCAGTCGCCGACGGGCGGCTCGGGGAGGTCGCAGTTGCTGTACATGTCCCAGAAGTGCTGAGGCGGATCATAAGGAGAATGCGGGGCGCGCAGACCGCACCAGATGAAAAAGGGCCGCGTCGGATCGCGCTTCTCAATCTGCTGGATGGTAGTGTCCACCGTCCAGTTCGTGGGATGGCAATACTCCGGCAAGTGCCACGGGCGAGCGAGCCAACCGTTAGCATCGCAACCGTGGGCGTGATGATGGACATGAGGGCCGAGCTCGCTGATCAGCCACTGGCAGTAGTCGCAATCTTTGGCATCGAAGCCGGAAGTGGTCATAACGGTGTGATAGCCGAAGAGCTTGCGCCGGACCCCGAAATTACGAGTCGCGATGCTCATACAATGGTAGCCGGCATCAGCAAGGACGCCGGCAAGGAAAGTGTCCTCATCCCAGTCAGCATGAGAATAGCCCACCAGCCCGCAATGCCAGTTGCCCTTGCCGCAGTTCATGATGCGATGCACGGCGGTAGTCGAGGGCACCTCGGTATAGGCGTTGGGGAAATAGGCGCCGTTGTTGACGAAGCTGTCCACGTTGGGAGTGTGGACGAAGGGATGTCCGGCGATGCTGAGATGATCGCCGCGCTGCTGGTCGGTGGTAAAGAGAATGATGTTGGGTCTGGTATCCGGCACATTATCACCTCGGGAACGTCAGTATTCGACACGATGAAATACGCGTGACAACCGCCCCCACGCATGCACTTCGGCTCCACTTGCCGGCGGTAGAGCAGTGTTTGTGGCGACATGACGATGGGCGCCGAAACCCGGCCGGTTTCACGGTTCCGCAATGTTACTTAGGGCTATTGAGCGCAACGAGCTGTTGCCCGTAGTTGGCGATCGCCACGTATTAGGTTCGCCGGCCGACGGCGCCGGTACCGCGCTTCTAGCGTCCGTCCGCCTCAGCTGTAGTCTAGCCGACGAAACCAACCGCGTTTAGGGATGCTATTGGACCTCCGGGCCCCAACCTTCAGGACGCAAGAGCAGCTTCTCGCCGTCGGAGAAGCCGTCGCCGCGGTCACCAAGCAGCTTGATGAGGCGGTCGCGCCACACCTTGACCCGGTCTTCATTGGCCGGATCGGCGGCGAGGTTGTGTAGCTCCTCACGGTCGTTTACCAGGTCGAAGAGCTGTTCCTCGCCGATGGTCGGATACCAGATGTATTTCTCCCTGGCGTCGGTCAGGTAGTGCATACCGTTGTCGGGATCGTAGCAGGGCGAGTGCTCGCCATGGAAAAACTCGCGCCAGGGCTTGCCCCGGGTGGCGTCGAGGACGCTCCGGCCCGTACAACCCTCGGGGACATCTATGCCGACGGCGTCGAGAATGCTCGGCATCACGTCCTGGAGGCCGACGACCTGGTCGCAGGTGCCTGTGGGCAGATCGAGGCTGGCGGGATACTTGACTACGAAGGGAATGCGCGCAGAGCCCTCGAAGGCGTAACTTTTGCGGTGGAGGTAATGGTCGCCCATCATGTCACCATGGTCGGAGGTGAAGATGATGAGCGTATTGCTGATGTCATGGCCCTCGCGCTGAAGCCGCTCGAGCATATAGCCGAGCTGGAAGTCAATGTGGGTACATGTGGCCATGTAGGCGGCACGGGATTGGTGGGCGAGTTCGGCGGGGAGCTTCCCGCACCAAGCAGTGCGGTCAGGGAACGGAACGTCCACATTGTACTTTTCAGCCCAGTCGCCGATCGGGGGATCGGGGAGGGTCTTGTTGATATACATATCCCAGAAATGCTGCGGCGGGTCGTAGGGAGAGTGAGGGCGAAGATGGGAACACCAGACGAACCATGGGCGGGTCGGATCGCGCTTAGCCAACTGCTCGATGGTGACATCGGTGGTCCAGTTGGTGGCATGGTAGCGCTCCTCGAGATGCCATGGCCGGGCGAGCCAGCCGTTGGCGTCACAGCCGTGGCCCCGTTCGTGAGCATGCGGACCGAGCTCACGCTCGAGCCAGTCGTAGTAGTCGTCATCGCCCTTGCGGAGGTCGTGAGGGATGACGAGGTGGAAGCCGTAGAGCTTGCGCCTGGGATGCATGTTGCGCCAGCCGACGTTGATGCTATGGTAGCCGTTGGCGGCAAGGATGGCGGCGAGGAGTTCGGTCTCATGGTACTCGGCTGCCGAGTAGCCGACGAGCCCGCAGTCGTAGCTGCCCTTGCCCGAATGGAGAATGCGCCGGGCCCCCGTGGTTGATGGGATCTCGCTGTAGGCGTTGGGAAAGTACGCGCCGGTGTTGATGAAGGCGTCCACATTGGGCGTCTCGATCACAGGATGGCCCGAGATGCTGATGTGATCGCCACGCTGCTGGTCAGTCGTAAAGAGCAACACGTTGGGTCGTTGATCGGACATAATACCACTCCTTCGCATTTGGCTTACGCACAAGTGGCGCGGGTACAGATGTGGATGTGCAGTGCAGCTTACTAGAGTGTATTTCGCCAACAGATAGAAATGGCCTTCCGCTGCGCAAGAGATGAAGGCGAATGGGCAAAAACAACTAGAACTCGGATTGCCGGTGGAGTTGGCTGGGTACTCGTGGTCAGACAGGGACGAGGGCTACGCGAAAAAAGTAAAAAAAGTTCTTGACACACTGGGTGGGGGTCTCTATACTGTGTACAGGGTTGTCTAGGAATAGGACTTGCAGGCTAACCAGAGCTTCACTCACAGCAAGCTACCCTGGTCTGCATCTTAGCTCAAAAAAGTCGCCCCCTTGACTTGCGCCCAAGCTAAGTGCAGGCGTGTCCCGCCCAAAAAGCGGCATTACACTACAGGCAGGGCGGACAAATTGCAGCCGACCGGACTACTCCCACAGTCTGTCGGCTGCATTTTCGTTTGCGGGGTAAGGGTGGGGAGCTGCATTGCCGGCTTTGACACCCAAGACCTCGCCGCGCACCCTCAAAGCCCATGCAGACGAATACTCCTGTCAAGGAACCACAGCCGCGTCCCGGGGATGCTCATTCAGAGTGCCTCGGCAGCAAAGAGTGCCGGGCACTGACGACCGACCAGTTGCCGACAATGCTGCGATCATGATACGCTGGTGCCCACGTGGTGGACCTACGAGGATGTGCCGGCACTTGACAGCGGGTCTGGCCGTACACATGAAAAAGACAAAGGTCCTGCGCATGAACTGGAGAAATGTAATTACTAACTGAGGTCTCAGGCGTACCGGGATCGCTACATTTTCACACAGCTATAAGACTAACCG
>CAZCJS010000238.1:0-6630 GCA_964498775.1 uncultured Armatimonadia bacterium | reverse complement strand
TACATGTTACTCCCAACATCCCGACACTCTGCGCCGTTTATCTCCTCCTACGACGCCGGTGACCTGCGCCGGCACTGTATAATTCCACCCTCTGACTATATCACCTTCACACTTTCTCTGCAATATCACATCACCTCACACACCCGTTCACGGCAGCAGGCAGCCCGGCCGCGTCCGCGACCATACCTGACACGGACGGAACGCCTCCGCATATTGCACCCCGCACTGCAACCCTCGAAAGTGCGCCGTCACTGCCATGAACTCCGCATAATCTATCCCGTCATGGTCCAGCAGCCAGCGGTACTGGCTCTCGTGACACAGTAGCATCTCCCGCTTCTTTTCCCACTGCTCGCTGATATCCACATAGTAATACGGGTCAAACCCATAGCCCGTCAGCGGTTCCCAGTAATACACCGCCGGCATCAGATTATGCGCGGTTGCCCACTCGCCGGTCAGATACAGCGGCACCGCCGCCCAGAACGATCCCTCCCACGTATTCCTTGAGGTCTCCACATGGTCGCTCATATAGTCATCCGGGTAGTGGGTCAGGATCACATCCGGCTTCACCTCGCGCACGAGCTCGGTGTATAGCGCCCGTTGCTCCTGCGTATGCCACGGCCCTGCATCCGGCAGATCAAGCAGTATGCACTCAGCCCCAATCACCTCCGCCGAGCGTCGCGCCTCGGTTCGCCGGATGCACTGCAGGTGTTCCGAGCGGATCTCATAGTGCCCCATACTCCCGTTGCATGACACGCACATAAACACCTCGTGGCCTGCCTCCGCATATTTCGCCAGCGTCCCGGCCACCATCAGTTCCGTATCATCCGGGTGTGCCCCGACTGACAGTATCCGCATCTACCCAACCTCCAGACTCTTCTTTCTCCCCTCTCTCAGAGGGGCAACGCAAGCCTGCCTTGTACCCAGGGCTGCAGAACTCCCTCACTATACCTTATTCCCCGCCCGCTCGGGATTCCCTCCACAAGGAATTCCTCACTACTCTCACGAACCTAGCAAGCGTGTAACTCATCTCGCCACATGGAGACACGACCGATGAAGATTTACATGTAGGTTACTCAGCACTCAGCGAGTATTATCATTATGGGCGCACCTTCAAGCGCGATGGCCGCGAATGGATCCCGACCGACGAATAGACAGCGTTCTGTCGCCCGCTGTTGCCAACATCAATACGACCGTCCCACTACCGGAGGACACTAATGGAGACCATCACTCGAAAATCCCGGGAAGTACCGGTTTTCGCAGAGGTTGACGTGCTAGTCGTAGGCGGTGGATTCGCCGGCTTCGGCGCTGCCATCACCGCCGCCAGAAACGGAATGGACACCCTTCTCATCGAGCAGCAAAACTGTCTTGGCGGGCTCGCCACTCTCGGCCTGGTGAGCCTCCCCTACAGCTATATCGAGGGCGTCGGCCACGAAATCCTCGAAAAGCTCAGGGAGCAGGATGCCCTCCGCGTCCGGGGTCGCTTCATTGACCCGGAGAAGACTAAGCGCCTCCTCGAACACATGCTCATTGACGCGGGCGTCAGGATCCTTTACCACACCACTGCGGTTGATGCCATCGTCATGGACAATGTCATTGAGGGCGCGATAATCCACAACAAGTCCGGCACCCAGGCGATCCTCGCGAAGCGCGTCATTGACTGTTCCGGCGACGGCGACATTTCCGCGTATGCCGGCGCCCCCTTCGAGGTCGGTGATCCCGACCACGATGGCTATAATCAGTCCGTCTCCCTCGTCTTCCGCGTAGGCAATGTTGACATGCCCGCCTACATGGCCGCCCTCAAGGACACCCCGCAGCTCTGGCAGGATGCTGTGGACGAGGCCGTCGCGACTGGCGACCTCCCTTACCGCATTGACAAGCGCGTCAACTGGGTCGTGCACTTGCCGGGCCGGCCCGACGACAGAGCGGAACTCTGCATCTGCTATCCCCACAGCCGCAACTGCCGCACCACCGACGCCGCCGACCTCACCCGCATGGTAATCGAGGGCCGCGACCAGGTCGCCTGGACGATGGACTTCATGCAGAAATACCTCCCCGGTTTTGAAAACTCCTGGCTCATCGACTCGGCCCCGATGCTGGGAGTCCGCGATTCGCGCCGCATAATCGGCGAGTACATTCTCACCGGCGCGGACCTCGTCAGGGCCGCGACTTTCGAAGACGCGATCTGCCGTGACTACCACGGCCTCGACATCCACCATCCTACGGAGCCCGGGCACATCAAACACCTCGAGCTTCCTGCCGGCGACGGTGATAGCGTCGAGCAGGTACGGTACAAGCCCGGCGGCTACAACGAGGTTCCCTATCGCAGTCTCGTCCCGCTGAAGATCGAGCATCTGCTCGTTGCGGGGCGGTGTATCTCCTGCGATTTCCCCGGCCAGTCCGGCACGCGCCTTGTCCTGACTTGCCTCAACATGGGCCAGGCCGCCGGCACTGCCGCTGCCATCTCCATCAACGACGGCGTCACACCGAGAAACCTCGATGTGACTAAGCTCCGCGAGAAGTTAGTCGCCCAGGGCGTCAATCTCTATGAGAAGCCTCGCTATGGCCGCGGACGCCTCCGCACCGACAAGAAACTCGATGAAACCAGGTTCTATATCCCTGCCGGTTCTGAGATCCTGGAGAGCAATGAGGAAGACAAACGTATCTCCTGGGAGGAGGCAGACGCCACCACGACGGGATTCACCGACACTGGCGGAGACGTCGGCTCCGACCTCGAGTAGCCGCATCCTTTTCTGGGGCACGCCTCGCCTACTCCCCTCTTCATGATGACGCGAGAGCATCCTGCAGAGGGCTGCCGGGGGTGAGGAGCCATTGCCTTTCTTGCCGCTCTGCGCGTTTGCAACGTTGCCGCTTGCTGTTGCCGTTGCTGTTTGGGGTAGGTGATATGCCAAGCTTCCATTCTCCTGCTTTCCGGCAGGCATTCTTCGTTCGGCCGGAGAATACTATACCCGACACGACACCACGGGGCCAATGTCGGCTGCCGGGGAGATGAGTTGTGTGATGAAGCAGGTTCTGGAAGGCCTTAAGTCCACTTCCGCATGGGTGACCCACACGATGTCGTCTGCCCCAGTTCCCCGACAGCCTGGCACACGGAGCCATTGCTGATGGACTTGTCTCCTAACATCGGCTATGTCGTCACCGGAATAATGCCATGGCGTGGCAACGCAGACGATTTCGCCGACAGGCAGCAGCAGGCCTGGGACATGGGTGCGTGTGGCCATAGACGCGCGCGTCCCCTGCTACGGCTCGGAGCTGGCCGTTCCGCATTACTGCACGGTTCATGGATACGAGGACACCGGCTAATATTCCTGCAACCTCACCACTTGTCGCCACTCCCGGGAGACCATAAATGGCTCGCAGAATTGAACCACAAACGCTCCGCGACATGACCGCCGATCGCCACGGCGCCCGCCGCGCCGGCTGGACCGTGCGCGACCTAAACGGCCACACCTCGGGCCCGTTCACTCCGTCCTGGCTGCAGTGCCATCTCATCGAGGGGCGCATTCATCCCGACTGGCAGGTCTCTGACGGCTTCTCCCACCACACGGTGCGCGAGGTGATCTGGCAGGCGGTGCGGGAAGTGCGCGCCCCGCTGCCGGACTCACAGCCCGACGAGGCAGCCGTCTGGACGGTTCGCGCTCCGCATGGCCGCACCTGGGGACCTTATAGTCCGGGCTGGCTGCTGCGCTACCTCATTGAGGGACGCATCCCATCCGACTGGCAGGCATCTGACGGCGCTATAACCTGTACGGTCTATGAAGCGCTCACACAGCCGGAGCACTCCCCCGAGCAGCGGGGCCTTCCCCATGACATGCCATGCCCCAATTGCGGGGGCCTGATCCGGGCCGGCAGTGTCCGCTGTCCTTACTGCAGCACCGATGTCAGGTCTTTCTGGCAGCCCCAGGACCGGCAATCGCACTCCCATCCCCAGTTCGCCCATGTCCCTTGCCCGATCACCAACTGCCAGGGAACTATACTGGTCCCGATCGAGCTGCCAACTCGACAGGTCTCCTGCCTGGACTGCGGCAAGACCCATGAATGCCTCATCGGCCAGGTCCTGACGGAGGGTGGTTACGTCCTCTGGACAAAGGACTATAACGACGACGGAAGCTACTCATCCGCCCCAACATCTAAAAGGAAATGGCAGATTACATACGAGCAAATCAACACCGGACATGGGGAAGCGTTGCTGGCTTTCGAGGGCACCATTGACATTGTGGTCAACCCCGATGACATGTTCATCTGCCTGCAGGACCCGGTCTCACACCGCCTCCGCACCTTCTCGAATCTCGACTTACACAGACACTGGGAGCTTGCCGCCGGGCTTGGCTGCCTGTTCAGCGCCCTCGCCCTCGCCACTATTACCCTCATCGCCCTGCTGGCGCTGCTCTGACCCTTCTCCGCTCCCGATCACCCGCGCGCCTAACCCAAATAATTCATGAACAAAAATGAAGAAACTGCGGAGATGCGCAGAAATGGCCTATTTAGGTTATGGAGCCTTATTCCGGAACTCTCCCCGTAAATGACAGAGTGTACTTGCAACTCGGCTTCGGAGTCCTTCATCGCAAGCAAATTGTCGGCGACTTCGACAGTGGTGGTATCCGCAAAGATGAGGCGTGTTCCCAACGGGAAACTGCACGCTGATGACATCTCACCCTGGTTGGGGCCGGCTCAAGCGTTGCTCTTGCACAATAACTATTGGTGCCTTCCATGGCGCGTGCATGTGCCCTGCTAACAGCTAGCGGGCCTCCGAAAGCCCGACTGCGCAGGATATGACGAACGAGTTGGCGCCTTGAAAGCTGCGCTTGGGGTGATATACCTCTGAGGTTGTGTCACCCTCAATCTGCAAGCCGGGATCGTCGGCCAAGATGACCAGGGTTCTACCGTTCCGGTGCTCGATGCGCTGTATCTCGAAGCCGCGAGTGGTCTTGCCGTCACCGTGGGTGACTATCATCCAGAATCCGTCCAGGCTGCCGTCAGCCGGTAGTTGGGCGTCGGTAACAAAGGCGTCCTCGTCGGCACCTTCCGCCTTGCGCATGACCGCCTGCAACTGTGCGGTGTAGCGCGCCACGGGGGCCTCAATGCTCCATTGCCCGTCACGGAGCTGGTCGCCCTCGAATAGCCAGCCGGCCGTCGTATTGCCGTTTACCTGCCGCAGTATCCCCAGCCGTCCGCGTAGACAAATGCCGTCTGCGGTGGTCCGCTCGGGATATGGCGCCTCATCCAACGTACTGATGATGATGTCGGTGGTATCGCCATGGGTGACGCGCAGGGCCACTGCGTTATCGTCAGGCGGTGTCACCTCCAGCCGCTTCACCGACGTGATGACGGCCGTATCCTCAAAGGGTTCGTGCACGGCGGTGAAAACGCTGGCAACCGGCGCCTGCCCTGTGTTCCGCACCAGCAACTTCGGCATCCAGTGGTCATAGGCCTTGCGCATGTCGGCGTCGGTGCCGGCACCCATGCGCCTCACTGAAGGGCTGCGCCCCAGAAATACCTCTCGCTGCTCATCGCTTGACACCATGTGCACGCGGATGCACTTCTCCGGCATTTCCACGTACCGGAAGTCCACGTGAAAACCATTGGCCGTGGTGACACTCTGTACATCTCGCACCAGCCCGTATGGGTTAAAGCGATGGCCAATCATCGTCGGCTCGACCCATTCCTCGCCGGCTTCGAGCAGGTTCTCGCGGCGACCATCAAACACCAGGGTGGTTGAGAAAACAGTGTCCTCGCCGGCATCTCCGTTCATCGTCCAGTCATGGACGCTGCCCCCCTGCACGCGAAACAAATCCACCATGTAGGCATCCTCATCCGACACCGGAACCAGCACCAGCATGCGCCGATACATATCCAGTCCTTCTATCTCGCGGTACGCGGCGGAGCCATCAGCTGCGACCACGGCAACTCCCTCGACTTCGGGGAAGTAGCACAGCAGGTTACCGTCGGAGCCGGAGCCGACCTGATCCTGGCGGTCCACCACGACCAGGTTATGGCCCAGACTACACATGGTCCAATAACGCATTTGGGTCATACTATAGCCGATGTCGGGCAGCATTTCGCGTTCTTTGCCCCAGAGGATGAGATTCAGGTTGTCATAGTGACGATGGCCATAGTCACCCGAGAAGTGAAGGTGTGCCTGCACCTGATTACTGCCGGAACCGTGTCCCAGTATCGCATGGCCGAATGCGGGCAGGATGGCGGAGCGCGATTGCTCTGAAGGCCCCCGATAACGCTGATTGAACCAACTGTCATGCACAGGTAGCCTGCGACCATCCGGCAAGTTGATCACAGACGGTGCATCCTGAACCTTCGCCCAGAAAGGCGCCGCTTGTTCCGGATTCAGATCATCAAAACGGCGGCCCGTTTCCGGGTGAGTGTAGCCGGCCGGATCGGTATAGCCACGTACGCTCTCGAAAGCGCGACGCAGCCCCCCTACGGCCATGTAGTGATACGAAGGCGAGCCTTCCTTCCACATGCCATCACCGTAGAAAGCTTCGTTGACATTGGCGACCATCCAGGCGAACCCCCAGTGGACCATTTCCGGCTCGCCTATAACCCGACCGAGGATCGCCGCGCTGGTCACGTCGTAGCCGACCACGTTGCTGATGT
>CAZCJS010000237.1:0-6653 GCA_964498775.1 uncultured Armatimonadia bacterium | reverse complement strand
TTCGTAGTGCGGGCGGGCACAGGTGCGTCCGAGACGGACACAGGCATCAAACCAACGGACAGACATGACACTGAGCCTCAATTCTGAGGAGTGGATAAAGTGACGCTGAGGGGCAATTTCGCCGGCGGAGGGCCGATACCTGCAAGGCGACCAGGGCTGGAAGCTGCGCTTCGCACAGGTCAGGCCGAGCCACCCAAGGAAGAGAGCCGAACGGTGGGGAAGCTCAGGCCGAGCCACCCAGTCAGGGGTTATTCGGGCTAAGTTACCGACGCAGGCACTACCCATACCGGACTTGACCATGCCATCTCGCCGTCGCTGCGGGTGACACGCGCGTAGTAGTAGTCCGAGGTGTCGGCGGCAGCGTCCTCGAAATCGAGGTCAGCGACGGCCGTCCCGGGGGTCGCCGTGAAGAGGTCGCGACCGTTCTTGACTATCTCGACTTTCTCGATGGGCATTTGCGTGGCCGCGTGGAGAGTGATGCGCCGGGGTCCAGCCGCGGTGGTGGTCTGCCCCATCGGCGCGCCGCACACTTCGAAGCGCAGGATGATGCGGACATTTGTTGTGGCAAAGACGCGGCGGTTCCAGAGCGCCTCCCAGATGGCCTCGCGGGTGAGCTCGCGGGCCCAGACTCCCATGATTCCCTGGCGATGGAGTTGCCGGTATCCTGCGGGCCTGTCCTGGAGTGTGTGGAGTTCATCGCCGGGGCGGCCGTCGTGGATGTCTCCGCCGCCAACGAAGCCGAGCGTGTAGCCTCGGGCGAGGGCATCAAGGACGTGGCGGCCCTCCTCCTCGCCGCCAAGCGTGCGGATGGGACGGGTGTTGCCCGCTGTCGCAGGGCGTTCGCTGTTGCCCCAGACCGAGTAGATCTCGACGAGCCGCACATGTTCCGGGTCGTGCAGCGTGTCCCAGTCCACTCCCATCGTGACATTGGCGCTGTGGTGAGGGATGACCAGGCCCCCGTGGCGAGATGCTGCGGCATAGAGTTTCTGGAGGTTGTCGCCGGTTTCATCGTTGTAGCGCAATATCGGCCCGTGGTCGCCGGGATAATAGACGTTGCGATGGCCGATGGCGCTATTTGTCCATTCGAGGCCGACGAAGGTGACATAGCGGCCTGGGCGATAGAAGTCATTGGTGACGCGCGTGAAGTACTCCCACTGGGCGCCGGTCAGGAATTCGGAGTGGTCGGCGAGCGCAAAGATGTCGAGAAAGCCCTCGTGATGGGCGAAGTGATAGAGCTCTTCGGGAACGCGGAGGCCGTCACTGAAGTAGGTCTGGCTGTGGAGGTCACCCCAGAAGAGATGGAATGGGGGGTCATCGGCGGTGACCTCGACGGGGTTGCTTTCGGTGGTGATGCCGGTGCGCGGGTCGGTCACGCGGATGGTATAGGTGCCGGGCTCGCGGAATGAGAATCCGGGCACGCAGCCGAGGGCGCGCGTATCGCCGGGGAACGCGCCGGCGAGGCGGTCGCAGGTGATCTCCGGCGGGCCGGACAACTCGCCTGTGGAGGTGAACACCAGCGGGCCCGACCAGCGGTCAGCGACATTGTCCATATAGTTGATGCCGCGGGGCGAGAGGTTGAAGGGCCCGCGTATCCGCGGATAGCTGGAGCAGCATGTGGCGGGCTGGTAGTGAGGGGTTGTAAGGCACTTGAGCTTGAGGGCAAAGGTCTCGCCAACCTGCAATACGGAAGGCGCGACAGCCCGGATACCGGTCAGAGGGTGTTGCTCCATGTTCACTGTCTCCAGGTGGCCGGGCATCCTGGCGAGGGTCAACGCCTGCTTCACCGGCTCGCCGGGCGCGACTCTACCAGAGCCGCTTCAGGGGCCGGCTATCTTCTCAATGAGGTCGCCCGGCGCGAACGGTTTAATGATGTAGTCGTCGAAATCACCCATGTCGCGGCTGAGGTCCATGGCTACTCCCTGGTCACCACTGATGGCAATCAGCTTGATTCCGGCCGCTGACTCGTCGGCCCTGATTCTGCGGGCCAGTTCCATTCCGTCAATGTCGGGGAGGCGAATGTCGAGGAGAGCGACGTCGAAACGTTGCTCAGCCAATGCAGCCAGCGCCTCGGCCCCATTTTCGGCTCCGGTGACCTCGTGTCCGGCCTTGCGGAGGAGCAGGGTCAGCAACTGGCGCACATCTTTGAGATCGTCCACAACAAGGACCCGTTTGCCTGCGCTAGCGCTGGTCGGTGTCATAGTGTCCTACCCCCATGTAAATCGGTGGCTGGGTGGAAAAGGTGACGGCTATTTCCCCCAGTCTGCACCCCCACTCGCCGGCAATCCACATGGAAGCGCGAGTGTTATCAGTATGACTTGTTCACTATAGCATACTTGGGCAATTCCAGTGTGTATATTGGTCATTTATGCGGAGAATACCTGTAGGTTTTCGAATATCGGGACACCATCGGAGCGGTCCGCGACAACTTCCATTGCATCGGTGATGACGGTGGGGAAAGTGTCAATCTTCTTATGCCCAATGGCGGTGCCGATGGCGAGAGCTTCCCAGCGGCCCCCCAACAGTGCGCGGATCCGGTACTTGCGGATGCGCTCACCGGCGGCGATGTGCTCAGAGCATATTGTGCAGTTGACGGCCGTCGGCTGGTCGAGCCTCACTTCCAGGCGGTCGGCGGGGCCGTGTGCCTGACCGACAGGGGTGCCGAAAAGGCGGTGTAACTCGGCACCGAGCTCTTCAAGTCGCGTGACATCGGTAGCGGGCAGAAGGCCGTGGCTATCAGGGCCGACATTGAGTAGGAGGTTGGCTCCGCGGCCAACCGAGCAGCAATAGATATCCACGAGGCGGTCGAGGCTTTTGAGACTGGGCAAGTCACCGGGGTGCCAGAACCAGTTTGCGCGGAGGCGGGCGTCGCACTCGGCCGGGCACCAGTGCGGGAAGCCGGCGCGGTATGCGGTGGTGAAGTGCTCGTGGCAGAAGTCGTCATCAGCCGCGATGATATTGTAGCAGGGGTCGGGAGCGAGACCGTCTTCGTTGCCGACCCAGCGGTAATCCGGCTCGCCGATGCTGAAGACGGAGGCTGCCGGTTGCAGCTCGTGGATGGTGTCCATGAGGGCCTGCCAGTCATACACGTGTCCAGCGGAGCCGGCACCATCGAGCCAGACACAGACCAGGTCGCCGTAGCGGGTGAGCAGCTCGGTCCACTGGCGGATATATAGCCGGTCATAGGCAGGCGCATCTTCGTAGCAGGGCTCGTGGCGATCCCAGGGCGAGCAATAGAGGCCGAACTGGAGTCCTTCGTCGGCGCAGGCGTGTGCTACCATCTCGACCATGTCGCCGCGTCCGCTGCGCCAAGGACTGGAGCGGATGCAGTGGTCGGTAGTATCGGTGGGCCAGTTGCAGAAGCCGTCGTGGTGCTTGGCGGTGAAGACGAGATACTTCATGCCGGCATCGCGTGCGGTTGCGGCCCACTGGCGAGGGTCGCAGGCGTCCGGGTTGACTACGGCGGGAGACTCGGTGCCTTCTCCCCACTCCTGGTCGAGGAACGTATTGGGCCCGAAATGGCAGAACATGCCGAACTCGAGGTCGGCCCAGGCAAGCTGCTTTTCGCTCGGGCGTACGGTGTCGTGGTCTGTATCCATAGTGCGCTCCGGAGCTGGTTGATGTGAAGGCGGCACTAGTGGAGCTGGATGTGGTAGTCGCCCGGCTGCATAGTTACGGTAATCCAGCCGTCGGCGGAATCCATGTCGAGCACGCGTCCTGTGGTCATCGTTTGCGCCTTGCGGGGCCGGAGGGGGGCGGGCAACTGGCCGGTCGCCTGCGTCTCATCGGTGCCCCAGTTGCGGGCGATGATGTGGTCGCCGAAGAACTCGAGCGAGGCGGCCTGTCGGTACATCTGGGCCACCTCCCAGCTTGTTAGGAAGTAGATGTCGGGGTGGTCGGAGGTGAGCTTATCGAAGAAGCGCTCGGCCTGGTCGTAACCGTTCTCGGTTTCCTGCTCGATGAAGGAGAGGAAATTTTTGCGGTGTGAGCTGCAGACAGTGGGCAGGCGGTGTTGCCAGTTGTTGATGGCGGTCTGTGCGGCCGGGATAGCGCCGCTGGGGTGATTGAGATCGCCGGAGCCGAGGGGCTCGAGGAAGCAGTTGCGGCTCAGGTAGGTCATGTCAATGTCGGCGCGATATGTCCCCATGACCGGTAGCTGCGGTGGGTCGGCGGATTGAGCATTGGAAACACTGCCCCGGTTCATGCGGACGCGCAGGCCCTGTGCGGCCCAGATCTTTTCGGTCTCGGGGCCGGCATCGCTGTTGACGCCGCATCTGGGCAGGCGACCGAAAAGCTTGTCCATGCGGCGGATAGCCGGGACGATCCAGTCGGCCTGCTGCCTGGGGGTCATGTCCTCGTATTCGGGCTGGCGCTCCTCACACTGGAAGATTTGGCGCTCGAACAAGGCCGCCGCCTGCGGAGAGCCCTCACGGACCGCCTGGAGCCATTTGTACGGCTGGGCATGGTGGAGGCGGGTGTGGAACTCCGGGAGCCAGACCCCGCGTCTCATGCCCTCTCGGGCCTTGGCGAGAATGTCGGTATATTGCCAGCGGCCGGGCACGCCCTCATCGAGAAAGATGTCATGATACTCAGCCAGGTCACTCTCGATAATCCTGTCATAGTCCGGGTTGGCGACCGCGTAGCATGGGGTGAAGACTGCCGGGCGGCCGTCGCGACCGCGATAGCCTTCGAGGAAGCTGAAGAGCCGCTCCATGTCTTCAGGTGTCTCGAGGCCGCCGGCGACCCAGCCACCGAGGCGGTCGAAGTAATCGTGCACCACGTCGAGCTGCCTAACTTCCGTGAAAGTCTGAAGGTCCGGGCACCATGAGCATATTCCCCAGTCGTCGCTTTCAATGGCTAGCGCTTTCCGTGAAGTCCAATCAACGTTCATCGCGTTGCCTCCGTCGCTGTGTATCAGGCTCACACTGCGGGCGCTATAGATATTCGCCATCTCGTATGCAATAGCCTGCTGAGGAGAGTGTGCGGGCCGAAATAGATGCTGTGAATTCAGGGAATGCTGCGGGGTTTGAGTGGCGAGTTCGGGGTCGGGCAGGGTCGTTTGACAGCAGTAGAGCGGTGGTGCTACCATAGCGGGGAGTCGGCATGTGGTGCCGAATTGTGCCACAGGCTCGTCTGTTTTGACGCCTCGCATCGGAGATCCAGATAATGGCTAAGGAAACGCTTGACAACCTGCCTGATGACATTGAGAACGGCCTGAAGGTGTTCTGCGGGTCGTCGCACCCGCAATTGGCTGAAGATATCTGTGGTTGGCTCGACATCCCGCTCGGCGAGACACTGATAGACCGGTTTGCGACTGACAATATCTACGTTCAGATTAAGGAAAACGTGCGTGAGAAGGATGTCTTCGTAGTGCAGACGGCGTCGCCGCCGGTGTCTGAGCACCTGATGGAACTGTTCTTGATGATTGATGCGCTGAAACATGCCTCGGCGCGGCGAGTGACGGCGGTGATGCCCTACTATGCCTACGTGCGGTCCGACAAGAAGGACGCGCCGCGGATATCGGTGGCCGCGCGGCTCGTAGCCGATCTGCTGGAGGCGGCGGGTACCGACCGGTTGCTGACGATGAACCTGCACTCGGAACAGATACAGGGCTTCTTCCAGGTGCCGGCGGATCACCTGACCGCCGTCCCGCTGCTGTGCGATTACTTCGCCGAGAGATTGGAAGATAATAACTACGTAGTGGTCTCACCCGATGCAGGTAGCGCCAAACGAGCAGGCAGCTACGCGGAACGGCTCCAGCTGCCGTTGGCAATCGGGGACAAACGGCGGACCGGCAGCGCGGGCCATGATGTTAGCATTGACCACGTCGTCGGCGAGGTGGAGGGCAGGAATATCATCATCTTCGACGACGAGATCGCGACGGCCAGCTCGATGATGGAGTTGATCAAGTGCCTTAGAGAGAAGTACAACGTGGGCAAGATCTATGCCGGCGCAGCGCACGGATTACTAGTTGGCAGAGCGATCCAGCGCATCGCCGAAGCTGACCTCGAGCAGGTCGTGGTGACCGACAGCCTGCCACTGCCGCCGGAGAAGCAGCACCCGAAAATCGTGCAGGTGTCAGTGGCGAAGCTGCTGGCTTCGGCAATCTGCGCGATCCATACGGGGGAGTCAGTCAGCGCGCTGTTCCGGTAGCGGCGCCGTCAGTTGAATGATGGCGTCTGTGAATCGGCTGCTCAACTCCCATCGAACGCGAGGGGAGTTTTTTTGTGTCTCGTGGTCTTGGCAATGATGGAACTCTTCGGCTTGCCGCCCGTCTAATGCTGCATCGCCCCGCTTCAGTTGAACCTCATTCCACCGGAGTTGCGCAAAGTGTCGAGGAAACGCACAACTGACGTCAGCGCGTGGGTCAGAAGTCTGCGCCAGTCACTATCAGTGTCCCACGTGCTTTTTCTGTTCTTTGTCGCGGCCATAGTGTTCTGCCTGAACTTCGCTGACAGCGCATTCGAGCACATTGACGAGAAGGTTGAGGCGCTCCCGGCAGTGTCAGCCCTGTCACACATTGGAACCACGGCCGGCGGACGCGTCGGGGGCACATTATTGGTGCTTGCTTTGCTGCTGGTAGTGAGACATCAGCGCAGACGTCTGGCATTGACTCTGGTCTTGGGGGTCTCAGTGCAGACAGGTATGACCGAGGT
>CAZCJS010000236.1:0-6659 GCA_964498775.1 uncultured Armatimonadia bacterium | reverse complement strand
TACACTGCTCAAAAGCGACCTCCCCGTTGTATATGACGGCATTCACCTGGCCCTGCACTTGAAGATCCGTCAATCTATTCTCTGGTCGTTCGTCCACGAAGAGCGGTTGCACTACCGGGAGTTCAGGATACCGAAAACGGCAGGAGGAATGCGGAGAATACTCGCACCGAAACCAACGCTAAAGCACTGCCAGAGATGGATTCTGCACGCGATTCTAGATCGCATCCCCGTTGACAGTCACGCTACGGGCTTTCGGGCGGGGTTCTCAATTGCCGATAATGCCCGCCCTCATGTGAATCAAGAAGTCGTTGTCAGCATGGACATCGAGGATTTTTTCCCATCCATCGCGGAGCCGCAAGTCTTCCGCTTTTTCCGGGACCTGCATTACACGCGGAGGGTCAGCTATCTACTCACCGAGCTATGTACTTTTTCTGATGTGCTGCCACAGGGCGCTCCAACTAGTCCTGCGCTGGCGAACCTCATCTGCAAGACTCTAGACAGAAGGCTCAGTGGGCTTGCCATGGCGGCTGGGGGCAATGTAGCCTACACCAGATATGCGGACGATATCACTTTTTCCGGGCCAGAAAGCACGTGCCGTCTGACGCCCAAGATCCAAGAAATCGTCGAAGACGAAGGTTTCCGCATGAACCGACGTAAAACGAGGGTAATGCACGCCGGGCAAGCTCAGATTGTCACGGGGCTCGCGGTCAACACCAAGGTTAGCATACCGAAGAAGATCCGACGCAAACTCCAACAAATGATCTATTACTGCGAGAAGTACGGCGCGCAAAACCATCGCCGGTACGTTGCTCATGACCGCTCAAATCTTCGCGATCATCTCTACGGATGGGCCTACTATATCATGGGGTTTCACCGGGAAGAAGGGCAGAAACTGCTCGATCAACTCGATCGCGTAGACTGGTGACGGCGGTGGGCCGGGAAGGGCGCCTACATGTAGTGTACCCGCCCGCCGTCCTCGCTGTGCAGGCGGGCGTTGTGCTCGTTGCGCGTGGGGTTAGAAGTAGCAGTCGCGGGCGGGGCGGGGGAGCAGGAAAGCCGCGTCGAGTTGCGCCAGGAGGTCGGCGGGGCCGCAGAGATCATCGGTGGCCGCGAGACCTGTCGCCGGACGCACCCCGTACCACATCCGCGAGAAGGCATTGACTGAAGCCCGCAGTGTCGGCAATGAGGGATCCATTCCCAGAGCGGCCCCCGGGCCGGTTTGTCGGGCGGTTCCAGAGGCGGCTGGTGGGGCGGCTACGCGCTGGGCTGATGAGGAGGGGCCGAGGGTTACGAGATAGTCTCCGGCGATACCATGCCAGGGGCCGGCAGCGTCCAGGTAGCCCGCGATGGGGTCCGTCAGCCGCAGGTTGAAGCGCAAGTCGTCGCATGAGAGGTGCGTCTTCTTCAGGCAGCCGGGCAGGTCCAGGATGCGCAGTTGCCACGAGGCCCCCGTGCGCATCGAGACCTCGTACTCTGAGCCGCTGCGTGCCGCCATTTCAGCCTTTGGCCGCCGCAAGAGGTCCTGGAATTGGATGTGGACGGGCTCGCAGATATGGACGAGATGCAACTGGTCGCCAAGACCGGCGATGACAGCCATCAGTTCGAGGAATTGCTCATTGGTCTGGTAGCTCATCCACTTGACGCGATATGGCCCCACACGCATGTTGGTGACATCGAACCAGAGAAAATGGGTAAGTTCGCCTGAGGGGTCATAGTAGCCGAGGCCGAAGCTGTCGGGATGCCACAGCAGCCAGGCGCGGATAATCTGCGGGTTGGTGATGGCGCATGAGCCATGGCCGCGCTGCCTGTTGGTCAGCGAGGCGTGGATAGCTGCGGCGTCGTCAGAGGTAAGTCTCCGCGGCGGCCGTGCCCTACAGCTTATCTGCAGATGGCTCGGATCGAAGGCCACATGATTCTCGTAGCTGCCGGTGCCGAAGCCGAGCTTGTCATAGTAGCCCTGGTCGAACGTGCCGAGGGTGGCAACGACTGCCCCGTCGGTCGCTGCCGTCGCCAGAGCTGCAGCGGTCAGACGCCCGGCGAGGCCTTGCCTGCGTCCTACGCGACCGGTCGTAACGAATTTCACGATTACGAGGTCGAGGTCCTCGCGAAGATAGCGCATGGTCCCCCCGGTCGTCGTGACCATGCACTCGGCCTCACCGTCAAGCTCCGCCACAATGGTCGCACCACTGGTGGCAAAGATGTCCACGACCTCTTCCTGGCCGCTTTCGCACCAGCCGACTTCGCGCCAGATGCGCTGCACGGCTGCGCGGTCTTTGTCCGTATCATATTCACGGTATCTCATTGCGGTCACCAGGCCTTCTCGTGTGTGCGGCTACATGTAATGGATGCGGTCGGCGTTTTCGGCGAGCAGGCGGGCGTTGTGCTCATCACCACCGGGTATGTTGGCACTGATGTAGATAGGCGGCTCGATTCCTCGGGCTACCAGGTTGGCCACGGTCTGGCAGGCAATCGCATTGACGACCGTCACGCCAAGGACTGTTGAGAGCGGCCCCGTCTTCTGCTCAACACCCTCCACCTTCACCGCTGCATCGCCCAGCGGGGCACAATTGTCAATCACGATGTCGCAGAAGTCCAGCATGCGCTTGCCGGTGGGATGGCGGCTGGGGACGTTCATGCTGTACTCAACGGAGGTGATACCGATGACCCCGAGGCCCGCCTCCTGCGCCGCCATCGCCATGTCAATGACCACCGCGTTGCGACCCGATGTCGAAGCGATGATGAGTGCGTCACCCGCGACGGCGGGCGAGTTCTCCAGCAGCAAGCGGCCATAGCCCGCCACGCGCTCGATCTGCGAAGTCAGCGGCATCGGCCGCACCTGCAGATCCATCCCATGCGGGTAGATGGCGTTCACCAGCATCAGCCCACCGGTGCGGTAACAGAGCTCCATCGGCAGGATGAATGAGTGTGTCGCGCCGAATGCGAAGATTGTGTGACCAGCGGTGATGGCTTCGGTGAGCATCTCGGCGGCGGTCTCGATGTTGCCCAACTGCTCGGCTCGCAGCTTCTCAAGTCCTGCTGCTGCCGCGTCAAAATATGCCTGTGCTGACATGTATCTCAACTCCTCTAGTAGCCCTGCCGGCGGAATTGCTCCTGCATCGTCCTGTTGAACTCCGGCCCACCGGGGCGGTTGGCGCTGATGTAATGACTCGGATTGAGGCCCTTTGCCAGCAGCTTCTCAATGACCTGCGCGAAGATCATCCAGCAGAGCATGATTGTGCCCACTCCGGAGATAGGGATGACCTGCTCAGTCATGCCGGGGACCTCCAGCGCAGCGTCCCCAAAGGGCGCACAGTTGTCTATCACGATATCGGAGACGTCGCTGATACGTTTGCCGGAGGGGTGTATGGGGGCGATCTCGGCGCTGTAATCCAGCGACGTGATACCGATGACAGTGACGCCGCTCTCGCGTGCGGCGATGGCAATAGAAATCGGTGCCACGCTACGGCCGGACACGGAGCCGACAATGATGCAGTCGCCGGGTCTGATGCGGGATGAACGGACCGCGACGCGGGCGGCTTCGGTGGAGATATCATAAGGCTCTGCGGGCTCGCGGTCACGCTCGGCGCCACCGATGCTGTCACGAACATCCATGTGGAAGCTGAACGGATGCAGTGAAACGAGGCCGCCGGCGCGATGCAGCAGATCGCTGTCATTACCGTGGCCGAGTGGCGCAACGAAAAGCTGTCCGCCGGCAAGTTGCGCTGCGACAATGGCCTCGGCCGCCATGTCCGTCTGCTTCGCCGACCTGGTCTCGATATCTTCGAGCAGTCGGCGGATTCTGTCGAGGTACTCTGTCTGCAACACTGCAATCGCCTCCAATGAATGAACATAGGTTAGTTCTGGGTTTAGTTCTATGTGCTTATTCGGGCGGCCGGGAACGCGTCCTGGGTGTGGAGAATCCGGGCGCGAAGTTGCGGGGTTATCTGGACATCGGCGGCTCGCATTGCCTGCATGGCGGCGGCGACAGCCATCTTCATGGGCACGACCTCGGGCACGAGCGATGAGTCGTAGCGGAGGATGCCAGCGGTGAGTATTTGCCAGTAGAGCGGGGAGTTCTGGATAACACCGGCCATTCCTATCAGCGGGTAGCCCTCGCCGATGATGGCGAGTTCGTCGAGGACAAGGGCACAGATGTCAGCGAGGGAATTCGCGCTCTCGTTGAGTATGCTCATGGCGATACGATCGCCGGCAGCAGCGTGCGTGATGACTACCGGGGCGACCGACGCGATCTGTGCGCGGGTGACCTGACCGTTGACAATTGGCTGACCGACCGTAGCCTGCTGCAGGCTACTCACTCCCAGGGCCAATGGCACCGCCTCCGCAAGAGTGGTGCGGGTGTGTTTGGTCCAGCCGGAGCGCAAAGCCGCCTTGATGCCCCGGAAGCCGATGTCCCAGCCGCCGCCTTCATCACCGAGGAACGGGCCCATGCCGCCAACATGGACCTCGCGTCCGTCCGGTGTACGGGCCTGGACCCAGGAGCCGGTGCCGGCATGGACGGCGATGCCCCATTCTCGATCGGCCGCCAGAAAGGTGTTGTCCCATTCTCTGGTAGCAGTGTTGGAGACGAGCTGTATGCCTCGGTCGCTGAGCCATTCGACGATGTAGAGGCCGCCCCATGTAAAGCCTGTGCGCACCCTGGTGATAGCAAGACTGCCGAGTGCTCCCGCAAGGGCCTGGGCGGTAGCTGCGGCGGCATTGTGGTCAGGCTGATAGCTGGTCGCCCCGCTTCGGCCCCAGCCGAGGACCGTGCCCTGCTCGTCTATGAGCACGGCATCGCACTTCGAGCCGCCGCCGTCAACACCGAGAAAAAAGCGCAATACCAACGCCTCCTGCTGAAACGCGCCGTTACCGGCCCGGCGTGCGCGGTCATGAGTGATGCGCTGTATAGTACGACGCGATGGCGCGCAAACCTCCGTGACAGGAAAGAAAAGGCGCGGGGGGAGCAGAAAAGGGAGAGCAGAGGCTCAGGTACCATCAGGGAAGAGGAGAGACCCCGCAAGCGGGGCCTCGTCTGCCTGCGGATTACGCACCAATCCGCTACTGATTGGCCGGTGCTATCGGCCAGGCTGTTGCTTCAGTCCCTGCGGCGCAGGAAGGCGGGGATGTCGGTATCGTCTTCGTTGTAGGTTGGCGGCTCCTGGTCGAATGCAGCGGCATTGGGCGCCGGGATTTCTGCGGCGGGCGGTGGCTCAGCAGGTTGCGGCTCTTCCTGTGGCGGTGTCGCGACGGCCGGAGCCTTGCGTTTGGGCTGACCCTCGAATCCGGTGGCGAGTACGGTGACGCGGATCTGGCCGTCCATTGTCTCGTCTATGACGGCGCCGAGAGTGAGGTCAACGCTATCTTCGCCGCCGGCGGCTTGCTGGATGATATTGGACACTTCGTGGACCTGAGCCAACGACATGTCGGGTCCGCCGGTGACGTTGAGGAGAACTGCGGTCGCGCCCTCGATGTTGGTTTCGAGCAGCGGGCTGGAGATGGCTGCGTTGGCCGCCTCACTGGCCCGGTCTTCACCTTCGGACTCGCCGATCCCCATCATTGCGGTACCGGCGTTGGCCATGACCGCCCTGACATCGGCAAAGTCGAGATTGATCAGGCCGGGCACGACGATGACTTCACTGATGCCCTTGACGCCCTGCTGGAGGGTGGTATCGGCCAGCCGGAAGGCTTCCTGGAGAGAGAGCTCTCGCTCAGCGAGGTCAAGCAGGCGGTCGTTGGGTATGACGATAAGTGTGTCCACACTGGCCTTGAGACTCTCGATGCCGGCATCGGCGATATCGGAACGCTTGCGGCCCTCGACGGCGAAGGGCTTAGTGACTACGCCGATGGTAAGCGCGCCCATTTCCTTGGATAGGTTGGCGACGACTGGTCCTGCGCCGGTGCCGGTTCCGCCACCCATGCCGCAGGTGATGAAGACCATGTCGGCACCGTCGAGGGCCATGAGTAGGTCCTGATTGCTTTCTTGGGCGGCTGCAGCACCTAGTTGCGGATCGCCGCCAGTTCCGAGACCCCGGGTGAGTGCTTCACCGATCTGGAGCTTCTTGTCGGCCGCGGAGAGGTCGAGGACCTGGGCATCGGTATTGATGGCGAGGTATTCGACGCCCATCAGACCGGATTCGATCATTCGGTCAACCGCATTCGAGCCGCCGCCACCGACGCCAACGACGCGGATCTTGGCGTATTCCTCCACGTTTGGCCTCAGCATACTGTTGTCTGCCTCCTTGGCGACAAGTCCTGGTACCTAATGGCCTGCAACTCAGGGGCATTATAGTATTGGCCGCCAAAGCAAGTCAAGACGGCCCGGCAAGCAGTGAGCAGCCCCGGCAGGGAATCTATATTTCGTCAGGCTCGCAGCGTTGTCCTGCCTGTGTATCGATTAATCTGAGGAGTCTCGGGCAGCGACGGCGACACGCACCTTCGGTGGACGTAGCAGGCGGTCCTTGAGCATGTATCCCGGGCGGACAACTTCGACGATGGTATTGGGCGCTACTTCGTCGGTCGGCACCGCCTCGACTGCCTCGTGGAGTTGGGGATCAAATTTCTCACCGTGGGGATTGAGTTCGCGGATGCCATAACGCTGCATGAAGGCGTCAAGCTGGCCGAGAATCATCTCGACGCCCCGGGCAACGCTCTGGACATCG
>CAZCJS010000235.1:0-6670 GCA_964498775.1 uncultured Armatimonadia bacterium | reverse complement strand
TGATGAGGGCCATGGGGAAGAGGGGTGCGAGAGCTTCTGGTCCGAGCGGCTCGTTGGTGGCCGGATTGAGCGGCGGCATCAGCGGTGCCGGCAGGTCGGGGTTGATGTTGTACCAGGCTTGCGGCATCTCGCTCTCGGAAAGGAATATCTTGGTATCAGCCATTTGTGTCTGCCTCCCTGTTGTTGCCGTCGCCGTGGCGGTGAGGACTGCGGGCGGATTGCCCTGGTGCAGTGGTGCAGCGATGGCCGTCTGGTTGCGGGGTTCGTACGGAGAACCCACACAATTCTTGTGGCGAATGGTTGCTGTTTGACAACGTGCAGTGGACAATCCTCTCGCAGGACTGCAGGAGGTGTCCGTTGGTGCCTAATATTACGCAACTAGTGGCGTGATGTCAACCGGTAGAAGGTGTTTTGGGAAGGTATCGGCGTGGCGGAGGCTGAAGCATAGAACATGGCAGCCGGCACATAAGGCGGCTGCGCGAACTGACAGGACGGGGAAAAAACTGTAGGAGGTATTGCGAATGGCGGAGATGTCACCGGTCAAAGCGGCTCTGGAAGAGATGATGATTATTGATACTCACGAGCACATTCGGCCACTGAAAAAGGTGCGGGAGGGGCCGTGGGATTTCATCGAGCTGTGCAAGCAAAGCTACGTGGCCGCCGATTTTGCATCCGCCGGGATGACTGCCGCTGATTGGCCGGCGGCAGAGCTTGAGCTGGACGATCGCTGGGCCGCCTTCGAGCCGTGGGTGCGGCGGGTGGAGAACACGGCCTACTACCGGAGCTTGCTGGCGGGGTGCCGGAAACTGCATGGCGTGCCGGAAAATGATGAAATGACGGCGGAGAGCTTCTTGGCACTCACGCCGCAAATGGAGACCGCGCGGCGTCGCGATGATTTGATTGACTGGGCGCTGGGAGAGGTCGGCAGGATTGAGTATGCGCTGCAGGACCCGCACTGGGACCCATTTGAGATGGAGACAGATGGGCAGGTGCTGCATTCAGTGCTGCGGATCAACTCCTTTGTGGTGGCGCCATTCGAGGGCCAAGCGGACCATAACGAGGCTTCCCCCTATGATTGCGCTGCCAAGCTGGGCTTTGCGGTGAACGGCTTTGACAGCTATCTGGAGCTGATCCACAAGGCGGTGGAGCACTACAAAACAGCGGGCGCACCGGCGATCAAGTCGGCGCTGGCGTACGACCGCTCTTTAGATTTCGCGCAAGTGGAGAAGGAAGATGCGCGGCGGCTGTATGAGCGCGGGCCGGAGGGCCTGGATGGCGCAGAGATGAAGGCGCTGGAGGATTTTCTGATGTATGAGGTCATAGATGCAGCGACGGAGCAGAACCTGCCGGTGCAGATTCACACCGGGATCAGAGCCGGCAGTGGGGATGTCCGGGGCACCAATCCGATGCTGTTGACGGAGTTGCTGCTGGCTCATCCGCAGGCGCGGTTCGCCCTGTTCCATGGGGGTTACCCGCATTGCTCGGAGTTGACGGTGTTGGCCAAGGCGATGCCGAATGTGTGGCTGGATATGTGCTGGCTGCCGATCATCTCGCCGTCGGTGGTGCGCCGCATGCTGCAGGAGTGGATCGAGGCAGTGCCGATGAGCAAACTGATGTGGGGAGGAGACTGCGCGCATGTGGAGGCGGCACTCGGGGCGCTGGAGTTCGGCAAGGACATCGTGGGGAAGGTGATGATGGCGAAGGTGAAGGAGGCGGACTACTGCACAATGGAGGTAGCGGTGCGGGCAGCGAAGTGCATTATGTATGACAATGCGGCGGCGCTATTCTTCGGCGAGGAAGCCGTGTGAAGCCGGCGCCGGGACAGCGTCGTGCTGATGGAATGGATTGTTGCCACGGACAGGTTGCTCCGGTAGTGTCATTAGGTGTGCGGAAGTTCAGAAGGCCCCGAGCGGAAGGTGCGGGGCCTTTGCTGGTATGGTGTGTACTGCATGCAAGCTGCGTTGGTGGGACAGTGGTTATTGACATTTGATAATTTATCACATACAATCTGTGATTGCAGAAGCAGGACATTTTCGCGACGGAATCAGGTGTCGTGTAATGGTGCAGATGGAAGTGAGTGGAAGAGCCTAACATGAGCGAGAGCACGATAGATTGCAGGACGCTGCCGCAGCAGATCGAGGCGCGGCTTATTGAACTGATTGCCGATGGAGTGCTGCGTTCGGGAGAGCCGTTACGACTCAAGTCATTGTGTGAAGAGCATGGCTTCACTCAGACGCCGCTGCGCGAGGCACTGCGACTGCTGGCCTCGCAGGGGATAGTGGAGTATGCCCCGAACCGGGGCTATCGCGTGCCTCAGGTGGGTATAGAGGACCTGACGGACGTATTCGAGGTCCGAGAGTGCCTCGAGGGACTGGCGGCGGGTCTGCTCGCCGGCCGGGCTACGAAGGAGCAATTGACCGAGCTTGAGAGTCTGGCGGCCGAGTGCGACCACATCGAGGATACGGAGCGGAGTAGCTCACATGCGGTGGAGCGGGAGTTGGAGTTCCATCGTTTGATCGTGGAATGGTGCGGTAACGATTTGGTATCGAGAGTGTTGCTGGCGACGAATCTATTGCTCCAAGCGCTGCTCAAGCCGTCCGGGCTGGAAGTTGAGAGAGGGCATTTAAAGTACGACCACCGCGTGGTGATGCGGGCGATAGCCTCGGGTGACCCCGAACAGGCAGATGCGGCAGCACGGGCACATATACGTGAAGGTGCGAAGCGAATTCTGGCAGGACTGAGAAGAAGCATTGCCGATGAGGCTGCTGAGCGGGCGGCGGGACAGGGCTGAATTGCCCGCTGTGTCGGCATAGAGGCAGACGTAATCAATCAATTCACTTGGAGGTGGAGCAAATGCGCAAGGGATTTACGCTTATCGAGTTGTTGGTCGTAATCGCCATCATCGCGATATTGGCAGCGATACTTTTCCCGGTATTCGCGCGGGCTCGCGAGAAGGCACGGCAGGCAAGCTGTCTGAATAATGTGAAAGAACTGGCGCTGGCAGTACAGATGTACGCTCAGGACTATGACGAGACATTGCCCTTCAGTCGCCATCAAACGGCCTTGGGTTGGACGCCTTGGACGATGATCCTGGAGCCGTACATCAAGAACTGGCAGCTGATTCTGTGTCCGAGTGGCACTCAGCGCTGGGCGTCGCATTCAACTCGCTACCATGCGTGTTCGGATGGCTGGGGTAATTGGACGGACTACGGAGCCAATGTTAACATCATGGGTTCCAGCGTTCCGTCCGCGGCGCTGGCCGAGATCCAGTATCCGTCGGAGACAGTAGTGATGGGCGACAGCGATTGCACGCGCGACACAGCCGACGGGTGGACCTATTCGTACGCATGGTACATCTCTGATGTCCATCGTGCATACTCATTCGTGCCCGCTCGGCACAATGAGGGAGCCAACTTTGCCTTCTGCGACGGCCATGCGAAGTGGAACAAAGTGCAACGCGATCCGAACTCCACCTATGTCGGGCCGATACCGTACACACTGCCTGTGATGGACGTAGCCTGGTATGCGAACGGCTCGCCACTGCACTAGCTGTGGCGCGAATGTCGGAAATTGTCTAATGCGTACACTGCCGCCGTGGGATTGATTCTGCGGCGGCGTTGTGCTACCGGTCTAATGCTGCAAGGAGCGCATGACATGCTTAGAGATCGTCTGGTTGTGGTAACAGTTCTTATTTTGGCCTTGACTGTAGCGTCCAGAGGGACGGTGCAGGGGCAGCCGAAGGTAAATGCGGAGGAATTCATCGTGCCGACGCGGGAGGACTTCCTGCGGGGGCTGAAACTGGAGCAGCCGGAGCTGGCCGCGGTGAAGGCCGCGCTGGATAGGGGAGATGTCGCGGCGGCCGGGAAGGCATACATCGCACATTTCCGAGCCAGGGATATTTCGTTGGCGTTGTTTAAGCCCTGGGATACCTTGACGCCCAACCCGGAGTATGACACGAAATTCGCGGACAACTGCCTCGCCGGTCATCTGGTAGTGTGGCTGAATAGCTATGATGTGCCGGAGACGGGGATCAACTGGTATGAGGGGTCGCTTTCGAGCCTGACCAACATGCCGTTCTTCAAGGGGATGCGATGGGCGATTTTCAATACGCGGGAACCGAAGTATGTACGCTGGTGTGTGGATTATTTCCGCCAGTACGCGGAGGCTTACCCGATTGAGGAGTTCATCGGCAAGAGCAGCGCCGAAGGCTACGACTACGACAATACGGATCTGGTGACGAGGCCTTGGTACTGGGGGCCGCTGCCTGCACGCATCTTGACGGTAGCGGAGACCTTGATGCTGATCCGGGAGTATCCCGAGGTCACTGATGACGAGTTGCTGGACATACTTCAGCGCGTATATCAGGAGACGGCTTTCCTGCTTACGCAGATACCCCATGAGGTCGAAACCGGACACAACGGAGCGCCGGGCCAGATCCGGGCCGTGGCGGCCTCGTGCGCGGTCTTGAAGGACTTCGCGGCAACTGATGAGTGGATGGAACGCGACAGAGAGCTGCTGGCACAATTTATTGGGAATGCGTTCTATCCGGACGGCTGGTATAAGGAGATGTGCACGCCATATAGCGTCAGCGTGGCGCGAGAGCTTCAGTACCTCGCGGCAGCACTGTTCGACAAAGGCGGCGTGGCGGCAATGCGCGACAGTTTCACGCCGATGGTGACGAGCCTGGCCGGATTGAGCAATCCGCTGGGGGTGATCCCGACCTTCGGTGATAATAATCTGAGTAAGCCGCTGTCGTACTATGTCAACGAGGATATCGCGAAGGGGCTGGACCTACCGTGGCTGGAGCCGCTGATGAACGGTACCGAGGACCCGCTGCCTCCGTTCACAGTCTGGCCGGTGCCGGGACAGGAGCAGTGGTGCGGCTACTATGCGATGCGTAGCGGTTGGGACAGAGACGCCAAGTACATGATGCTGGACTGCGGGCCGTGGGGTATCTGTCACGTCCACGGCGATAAGCTCAGCTTCGTGCTGATGGCCTACGGAACTTACTTCATCATAGATCCGCACGGGACGAAGTACACGGCCACGAGCCCGGATGATTTCATATCGCGGCAGGAGCCAAGCTTCCTGCACAACAATATCACCGTGGACGGCGTGGATGAGTTCTATGGCACCAAGACCGACGGCAAGTATCTGGCCAACGGGCCGTTGGTAACCGATGAGCCGCTGCAGAACAGGTGGGAACACGGTGCGGAGTACAGTCTCTTTGAGGGGAGCTACAGCTTCGCGCCGATTAAGCCGGTGGACTGGACGCGGCGGATTGTGTTCGCCGATAAGTCATACTGGCTGCTACAGGATGTACTGAGCGGGGAGCAGGAGACGGCGGTAATCGAGCGGAATTTCCAGTTCGAGCATGATGTGAAGATCGAGTTCGATGGCAACACGACGATCGCGACCGCGCCCAATGGAGCGAAGCTGCTGCTGGTGCCGCTAAGCGGAGAGTTGAAGCCGCAACTGACGATCGGTGACAAGACGCCGCATACGACGTACTTCTACGACGCTACACCGAGGACGGAAAAATGGGGCGAGCAGGGGAGGAAAAACAGCCACGGTCGCGGCTGGACGGCGTATAAGATGCAGTATCTGATGCCCGCGCCGGCGGTGACATACGTGGGTGAAGTGCGGTTGCCCGAGATGCTGACCATGGCGCTGGTGCCGATTGCCCCCGACGGGGATGTCAGTCAATGTCCGCAGATAGTCGAGAGAGCAACTGGTGAGGCCACGACATGGAGCCTGCCGGTGCAGGACGGCGTGCTGGAGTTTTCAACGTCTGTCGAGGAATGTCACATTCTGAAACCGTAAGCAACGGCTGCGGTGCAAAAGGAGCCGGCATACGAATGGTACGCTTTGAGTTGGTGATTATCGCGTTGTCGCTGCTGCTGGTGACGAAGAGTGCTATGAGTGAGGGACCTCCACAGGCGGATGACTTCATCTTGGCGGACCGGGCGGCGTTGCTGCATGGGCTAAAGCTGGAGCAGCCGGAGCTGGCAGCGGTGAAGGCGGCGTTGGACAAGGGGGATGTTGAGGCGGCGGGGAAGGCGTACATCGCGTATTTTCGCACCCGGGAGATAGAGCCGCCTCGGGCGCCAAACTGGTCGCTGCTGGAGCGCAATCCGCAGTACAACACCTCCGGAGCTGATGCGTACCTGGCAGGGCATCTGCAGGACGGCTACTCGGTGTATGAAGTGCCCGAGACCGGCATTGACTGGGACAAGGCTCCGCTGAGCTGCCTGACACGCTTCCCAATAATGAGCCCGCTCTGCTATGCGGCGCATCATACGCGGGAGGCGAAGTATGCCCGCTTCATCGTGGATCACATCAAGGAGTATATGGCGGCCTACCCGATCGAAGAATTCGTCGGTAAGAATCCGAAGCAGGGCTGGCGGGGGGATTACATTCCGGCGCTGCCGTGGGAATGGTGCATGATTCCCATGCGGCTGTCGAAAATGGCTGAGGCCGTGGCATTGGTGCGCAGCTTCCCGGAGGTGAGTGAAGATGAGTTGCTGCAGATTCTGCAGCGAATGTATGAGGAAACCCGGTGGTTGCGCGTGTATATCAAAACGCTAGTTGACAACCGGCACAACGGGGGCTGCGCCTGGATGGGGACAGTGCTTGATGTGTGCGCGGTGCTCGATGACTTCGCAGTGAG
>CAZCJS010000234.1:0-6683 GCA_964498775.1 uncultured Armatimonadia bacterium | reverse complement strand
CCAGTTGACGCTTCGTAGCGTCACAAATCTGCATAACTACAGTTCCAGCCCGAGGACGTTGAGGCAATGACCTCGTCGGGAAGACCATGCGCCCGCCGCTTGCAATCGGCGATAACGGCAAGCCATCTCGGCACTGACCTGACGCACTGCCCCCCATTCGACACTTAGACGCTATCTAGAGGACAAAACACCGCCCTCCGAGAACCCATACAGTGCGCGTATCGCCAATAGTGCGGGAAGCGGCTGTGCGGATTGCACCATAAGGGGGAAGCAGATAGATGACCGGAGGCGGACGGCGTCTGTCCACAGATGACACGCTGCTGCTGCGTGCGTTGCGTGGGCAGCCAACGCAGCAAGTCCCGTTCTGGGAAGTCTGGTTTGCGATGAGCGGGCTGGCCAAGCACTTGCTGGGGCATCCCCTCGACGGCATCGCCGACGAGGTCGCATTTGCCCGCCGCATGGGCTGGGAGTATGTCAGGATACCCGTGCCCAGCCGCCGTATTGGTGCCACCAGTGCTATCGCTTCTGACGGTACCTCCCACTACGTTCAGGGCGGACGTGTGGACCTCCAAGAGCTGCGCTCACAGCCCGAGCCCGACTGGAGCCTCGCCCTGGCCGAGGCGCACCGGCGCGTTGCAGTTGCCCGTGCCGAAGGGATGGTCACCATCGCCTACGTGCCATGGGCATTCCATGCGGTGACAACTGCGCTGGGCCTCGAGGTCCTCTCGCTGCTTCTCTACGACGACCCCCCATACATTGCCGCGCTCTTTGACTGGGTGGAGGAAGGCGTCCGCGCCGCTATCCGTGAGGTCATCATTCCCGCAGGTATTGATGTCGTCTTGGTGGACGGCGACTGCGCCTTCAAGAACGGGCTGATGGTCAATCCGAGGATATTCAGGGAGCTGGTTTTCGACAGGACACGCCAGACAGTCGCAGCGTTGCGTGAAGCCGACACCATCTATACCTTCCACAGCGACGGCAAGGCGGACGAACTGCTGCCGCTTCTCATCGAGCTCGGCTTCAGCGCCTTCCACGGCGTCGAGGCGGCGGCCAATGATCTCGGCGACATCAAACTCCGCTTCGGCCGCGACATCACACTGATCGGCAACATGGACGTGGTTTTCCTGACCCACGCCACCGTTGCCGATGTCCGCGCATGTACCGAAAAAATGCTCACCATCGGGATGGAGGGCGGGCGCTACGTGGCGGCCTGCAACACTAGCCCGCTAGACTACATCCCCTATCAGAATTACTTGGCAATGGTGGACGTCATCCACAACTTCTGATCCGGTCTAACCACTCCCGCCCTGCATCGCCCGGCGCAACTTCGAGCGGTAAACAGTGTATGCCACTGCCCTTTACTCGCCGGCGGGAGCCATCCAGAAATCCCGGAAGTCAACCGAACACCCCGCTGCACCGATCCCGACATAGCCCCCGGGCAGAGGCTCCGGATCGGTGAACTCCAGCGCCTCCGCGTCATTAATGCGCAAGCTGATCTTCCCGCCTAGCTGGCTGACCACCACGTGAATGGCACGTGGGCTATTGCAGTGTCCACCCATCGTTATCCGGAAGCGCTGGTCCGTGGTTTCTGCCACCACCTCACCCAGCCGCAATAACCGCGTCACACGCCCTTTCTCGCCCCCGATGAGAAAACGATAGCCGCTGTCTCTCTCCCGTTCCTGCGCGCATGTGACCAAACTGATGTCATGATACGGGTAATGTTGGTGATGGCCGTTGGCAAATCCCTCGGTGTACTCGCTGACCCAGAAATCCACCTGCAGATCATGGGGCTGCCGGTGCAGGTTGTACGACATCGCTTCCGGATCGGCCTTCGCAGTGAGCCAGTAGTCCCAGGCGATGCACGCCATCCCCGAATGCGTTAGCCACTCACCCTGCGCCGGCTGCCAATCGGTTTCCACCTCCCTGAAGGCGTAATAGTGGGCTCGTCGGTGGCCCAGACTAAGCTCTCCGATAATGCCGCCGCTTCCCCGGGCATAGGCGCAGCAGCGAGTGCCTTTCAGGGGTTCTTCGTCCTTGTAGGCCAAGCTTGCCTCGCCGGCTCTGCCCACAATGTAGTCGCCGTCTCGAATCAGCGACATGCTCACCTGTTGCTCCGCCGTTGCCAGGGCGCTTTCGGCCACTGTCTTGCCTGCCCGCAGCAGCTTCAGCTTCATCGGGCTGCTTGCCGAAGCTGTCAGCGCATATCCACTGCTGAGGTCACCCTCCGCGCAGGCGATCGCGAGGCCAATAGTCGTGCCGCTGCTCACTATGCAGTTGCTTGCAGTGAGCACTGCATCTCCTGGACATGCCTGGAAGTACCATAGCGCCGCCGGCTTGTCGTCACGCGGCTTTGGGCTTAGACCCGGCTCATCACAACCATCCACCTTCACCGGCGACCACCGCCCATCCTGTGGTATCCAGTAGTAGCCGAGCACTGCGCGCATCTGCCCGTGCTTCTCAGCGGGCACCTGAAGAGGCTGGCCGTTGATGAACGATATCTCGGTGCCGGGCGGCTGCAGTTGTCTGACCTCAAAGTGATCAAACTGCGCCCGACCGTTGGCGAAGAGACCGCAGGCTCCCTCCGGCGCGTCGAAATCGTACACCGTTTCCCGAATGTCTCCGATCTCAGCGTGCAGACGCCCCTCAAGGTGCGAGAGACTCAGAGGCACATTTCGCATCCCTCCGACGGTTCCTGATGCCAGTACCTCCTCTTCCCCATCAGCCACCTTCGCAAGCACGTACTGCCCTCCCGCCACCTTCAGCACGTATCCGCTGTTGCGCGTCCAGTTCACACAGAGACCCGCTGCTCCCGACTCCGGGCTTACTTGAGCCGCTACGGACGTTGCCGCTCCATCTGCGCCCACGCGGAGACAGTATGCCGCCCTGCTGCTGTTGGCATGCACCTGGCCGTCGGCGAGAGTCCATGTACCGCCTCTCTGCCGCCAACATTCCCCCATCTCGGTACGTCTGAAATCGTCTCGAGCGACCTGTACCGAACGCACCAGAACATCATCAAATTTAGCGGTTCCGGAGCCGTCCGCGAAGAGGCCAACGCGGCCGCTCCTGAAGACATCCAGCACCGTCGCGAATACCTCCTGCCCGGCCACCCGGCATGATGCATGCTCGCCCACGGCTTCCACGGCCAGTTCATACCACGTACCTGTCCGCCAGACTACGCCCGCCTCTGCGAGAACCTCTTCCTCATCATTCCGCACGATGCTCAGTGCAGCGGTGCCTTCGCCCGCAGTTCCGCCGCTCCGCACAGACAGCAGCGCATAGTTGTGCGCATCCTGTACGTAGAATACCAAGCCCTGGCGTGTCCCGGCGGCCGCCGGCACGGCCGCTCTTGCATAGTAGCTGTCCCAGAAATCGTAGCCGACTACTGACACTGCGCGTACAGCGTCCTTCGTCTCGTACCACGATGCCCCAATCGGCCCACTATCCCCGTGGTCCCGCTGGATGAGAGCGTCGCGGTAAATGCCTATCTTCCATGCGCCAGTCAAAGGCTCCCAGGCAGCCGCCGAGCCGTCTGGATTGAAGAAGTCATCACTGAAACATATCTCCCCGACAGGTTGAACATGGAAGTCGCCGACACTCGCTTGGGCAGACGCCGTCACCTGGCCGGACAGACGCCGCCAGCTCCAGGTATGTAGCAGCACCTTCCCATCCTGCACTACCTCGACCAGCGGCATCCGTCGCTTGACGTGTATCTCACCGGGATGTGCGGCAGGTCCCGTGCTCAGCAGGCGTTCCCTTTTTCTGTCGGCGTCGCGCAGCGTCGTCTTGTCCCCATCGAATGTCAGTATCAGGCCGCTATCATTCCAGTCCAGCAGTATCTGCTGTTGTGGACCGACTTCAGGCAACGTGGCGAAGATATCGTAACCGGCGCTGTCGGCCGGTGCGCTCAGACCAGTGTCTGGAACTGGTGGCGCGCACACGCCAACTGCCACCGCATTCAGAAATGCAACGCCAGACAATACCCGCCACACTCTGCCGCCGAAACTACCTAGCATTCATCTCATCCTTCACTGAACTCGTGCCCTCAAGCACCACTGGCACTCAGAACCACACCGGATAATTGGCGAAGCCTTCTCCACCATAGCTGGCGATGAGACTCCATACCAGGCCGGCGGCAAAGAAGTCCCCGATCGCCATTCCGATAAATAGCGGAATGAGACGCCGGTACAGACGCATCCCGCCGAGCCGCAGTATGATGCCCTTCACGATGACAATGCTGGCCAGCGGTCCCCAGGCATTCACTCCGCCGCCGGTGAGGCACATCAGGAACCCCAACGGATGCAGCGGGAAGCGCAGGAACGCCCTCCGTAACGCCGCAACCGCGAGGACTATGACCAAGCCGACGATGGCTGCCGTAGCCCGAGACCGGTCAGGCCCTTCGCTCGCTATGTTCCAAGTTGCCAGGTCCTCATAGGCCCGCCGCATCAGCACCACGCGGGTTCCACCCGACGTCGTCCCGCCTTCGAGGATGTTGGAGCCGTACTGGTATGAGGTCGACACGTGCATCCACCAACTCACCCCCGTGCCGATGATCACCGCCAGCAGCAGGAGTACTCCCATCCTCCGCGTCGTGATCTTCGCTTGTCCGCCGATCTTGAACGCATCTGCCATGAACGCCATCAGCTGTGGCATGTACCCGCGGGTCAGGTAGTATTGCGTGGTCAACGCCGTCAGCCCCTGCATTCCGACCATCGCCTTGAGGCGGTCCGTGCCGGCGAAATTGATCAGTGCCGACTGGGCCTGCTCCAGCGGAAAGGTCCAGTTGCTGGCAAAACCCCCTTCGGTCCGGATCCGCGCCGCGGAGATGGCAAAGGCCAGCAGTAGCGTATAGAAAACCACAAACAACCATGTGCTCATCCCCGATATCCGGCAGAAGATGTACACTCCCACCAGGCATGCAATCATCGCCACCGGGAGCAGCTTCGAGCTGTTACTCGCACCAGTCAATCGGCTGAACACTTCGGCAAAGCGGTGGCGCGCCCCATAGCCAAGGATCAGCGCCATGCCCAGGAAGGCCCCGCTCGCTTGTTCCATCGTGAAGGGAAAGCCGGGGGTGTTGATTCCTGCCATCGCGCCGCCGAGTGCCAACGCCTTCATGTAGCCGAAATAGAACACCACTGTCGAGAGAGCGATGTCGGTGGGCATCAGATAGGCTACCCCGAACACGAACGGATAGTACCTGAAAACCAGCGGCCTCAGGGCGCTCAACGGCCATTCCTGCAGCAGAGCCCCCAGATCCGTGCTCAACCCCAGGCATGTCACCGCCGGATTGAAGGCGTTGAGGATGTTGAGCAAGTGATGGATACAGATCAGCCCGAAGCCGACCCAGAAGATGCCGTCCCGCCACATCATCTGCGTATCCTCGCGGTAGCCGGCTATCATCAGGGGCACCTCGGCCACCGGGTACGCCAGGTGCTCGTTATCCTCCCACACAGGTCGGAATATGGCGGCGGTGCAAATGAGAAAACCGAAAAAACACACGAAGAACAGCATCCAGATGCCCAGCGGACCCAGCCATTCTGCCCACGGCGTCGCACCCGTTGCCGAGCCCTCGAAATAGTCCCGTATCACCGTCTCACCGTGCGGCACCATCCAGTGCGGGATATGGTCGAGGAATTGCGCGAAATTATTCTCTGGAGACGCGAAATACGAAGGCGTCGTCAGAGCCGGGAGAAAGAAACGCATTGCCGCACCCGACGTCAGCGCTACCGCCAGCGTCAGGAAGCAATAGATTGCCATTACCTCACGTCGGTCGAGCCCAAAGCGACGAGTCAGCGGGATCAGCGGCAGCAGCAACAACAGCACCCCGACCGCCGGTATGGGGGGCACTGACATCGCCACCTGGCAGCTCAGCGTTATCAGTGCACCCTGCTTCACCCACAAGTTCGCCACCACCACGAACACAAAGCCGATCAATGCCACAAGCAGTAACCTATACGCCCCATTGCTTCTAGTCAACTGGTCAACTCCAGACTAGTAGTCGCTACGGCACTGGTTCATAGTACCATATCCGCGAGTGGAAAATGCTGCTGGCAGCCATAGACGTCGCGATCGCCGGGTGCTCCGGAACTCGCTCCCGGGCGCGGCATCGTCACTTTGATCGTCAGCACCCGTTCGAAGGGACAAATCCGCACCGAATGCTCCGCCACGCCGTACAACCGCGCAATCGGTCCCGGACCGAAGCCGCCGGCGGCCAGCACTCTCTCGAAGCTCGCACGATCCTCAAATACCAGGTCTATGGTCAGCGTGAAAGGGCCCGCATTTTTCGACCGCATCACTTTCGCGCATTCATAGAGCCGCATCATCACACCTCTTCGAAACTCAGGGGGAATAACTCATCCGGATTGTCCGTCTCCATCAGGTGGTACACTGCGAATTCATAGACCGGCCCTGCCTGGAAGTCCGACGGCGAGAACGGGAAGGCTAAGTTGCCTGCCGTACACTTCCGCCCCGCGAAGTCATAGTGCAGCGCCGTCGAGCGGGCCAGGCTGAGCACGCTGTCGGCAACCTCCTGAGTTGGAGCGATGGCCTCCATGACTACCCCTACTTCATGCGGCGCATCGCTATCCTGCACTTCGAGTTCCCCCATCACACCATCCAGGCCGTACCTCAGGAACCGCAGCGTGTAACCTCCAGGTTCCCCGTGTCCGGCGAAGTTCTTCGAT
>CAZCJS010000233.1:0-6696 GCA_964498775.1 uncultured Armatimonadia bacterium | reverse complement strand
GCATGTGACGGTTGTGTTGAGTGGCGAGGGGGCTGATGAGTGTTTCGCGGGCTATCCGCAGTTCAAGCTCTATCACAGATTGGTGTCGAGAAGCAATCTGCTGCCCACATGGCTGTTTAGGGGCATCGGTGGTCTCTTGCCCGGCGGAAGCCTGTCAGCCAGAACGTGTGCAGCGCTGGCGACATGCAAAGACCCCGCGCGGTTCATCCTCGAGTTCGTCGCCGTGTTCGACAAAACACAGCGGCGTGCCCTATGCGGCGCTGCCTTACGCGACATGGTAGATGACTACGAAGAGGAGTTAGAGGAGTTCGTTCGCGACCGCATGGGGCGGAAGGGCTCGAGCTTTGACAGGTTCATGAAGTTCCACCTCAATGTATGGCTGCCGGATGACCTGTTGCTGAAGAACGACCGGATGACGATGGCGCATGGGGTCGAAGCACGGGTGCCATACCTGGATCATAAGTTTGTCGAATTGGCATTTTCGCTGCCGGACACGTTGAAGCTGAAGGGCGCGGTTGACAAATATGCGCTGCGACGAATGGCACGCGACTTACTCCCCCCCGAGATAGCCAACCGCCGAAAGAAGGGCTTTACGGTGCCGCTGGAGGAGTGGCTGGCGGCCCAGGGCGGAGGAGAACAGCAACGATTCGACAAGGAGTTCAGAGATAGCGGCCTGCTCAATGTCGAGGTGGGGGAGCGGGTGTTGGCACAGCCAGTGAGCAATGTCTTCGCCCGACGCCAGAGACGCACACTGTGGTTCCTCAAGCGATGGCACGAACTGCAGTATGGATGAGCAACAGACGTAGCTCGCTCAACATGATCTGCCCAGTGGAGGCACTCATGTCGCGGATTGTCATTGACGGACGGCCGCTTTTCGTCCGTGGAGGCATGCAAACCTATGTGCGTGAGTTGCTGCGGGCACTCTGTGGCTTGGATTGTCCGCATGAGTTCGTAGTGGCTGTTCCCCAGGTGTATCGTGGGCCACCGGAGATAGCTTTGGAGTTCATTCGGCTCGCGAGCCCGAAGGCGATATGGACGCAGACGGCCTTGCCATACTTGGCAGCGAGACAACATGCACATCTCACCCATGCCACGAAACACGTAGCCCCGATCCTGCATCAAGGACGTCTGGTTGTGACGGTCCCGGACCTGATGTATTTCACATTCCCCCAGCTTTGGCGGCCCGGCGAGGGAGAGTACTGGCGACTGATGACTCGGCTTTCGGTCCCGCGAGCCGACGGTGTGATATTCATATCCGAGCAGTCGCGCCAGGATGGGCTGGAATTGGGGATTGTCAGTGAGGAGAGAGCGTTCGCCGTCCCCCTGGCGCCTGCCGAGAATCTGCGCTATGTGGAGGATGTGGAGGCCAGAAATGCAGCAGCGAGGAAGTACGGCATCGAGGGCCGCTATATTTTGACGATAGGTACACTAGGGCCTAAAAAGAATGTGGAGACGATCATCAAGGCTTTTGGCGTAGTCGAGCAACGCAGGAAAGGCGAACTGAAACTTGCCATCACAGGCCGGGATGCGGGCGGGGAAGCCGCCTTGCGACAGGCAGTTGTGGACTTGAGGCTGGGTGACAGCGTGGTCTTCACCGGCTGGGTTGAGAGTGAGGACCTTGCGGCCCTGTATTCGGGGGCGGAATTATTCGCGTTTGCGGCTCTCTATGAGGGCTTTGGGCTGCCGCCCTTGGAAGCGATGCAGTGCGGCACTCCGGTGGTTACGAGCCGGGAAGGGGCGCTGGCCGAGATAGTTGATGGCGCATCACTGACCCTGGATGACCCCACGGATGTGGCAGAGCTGGCTGACAAGATGCTTGAGGTGAGCAACAATGCAACGCTGCAGAAACGGCTGCGAGCCGCAGGGCTAGGAAGAGCTGGCGAGTACTCCTGGGAAAAGACGGCGCAGGGGACCGTGCGGGTATATGACCGGGTTTTGCAGCAGGCACGAGGGTGATTGTGGCGTCCGCAGTTACGTTTGAGAAATGCTTTGGTGATGCTGAGTGGGCGGCATTCGAGTTCCGCCGGGCGCAGCGCATTTACAGTGCGGTGATGGAGAGAAACACGTGCTTGCTCCGGATCGCGCGTCCGCTTCGTTGTGAGGGCTGTAGCGTCTTCTACGAGCGAGTGCCGGATGCGTACACGCTGCGGGAGGTGGTGTGCTCAAAACGGCCTGCGCCGTCGGTATTCCGCCAGACAGGGCAGGCACTGGGGGAGTTGCACCAGGCGCTGAATCCCGACAAGGACCTGCTGAGTGAGGTGTGTGAGGTACACGGGGATATGTGGACGAGCAATGTAGTGCTTTCTCGGTCTAGCGAGGGGGTGTACCTAGTGGACTTCACTCCGCCAATAGTCGGGCCTCGCGGCAATATGGCGAGCTACTGTATGGACAGGGTATACCAGGACTTAGGTCGGATGGTCACCGATATCCGTGTGAAGTATCCGTTTGCGAAGGCGTATCTCATTGCCAGGTCGCTGAACAGGGTGCTTGTGAACGAACTCATCAGTGGGTACGAGGCACAGATCGGTGCAAGCATCGCGGATGAGACATTGGCAGAATACACGGCACAATCGTTGCTCGAAGTACAGGCTGTGATGCGCGGCAAAGGCGTGCTGCCAGGCGCGATATGGAAGTTGGTAATGACGCCCTTTATTGGTCACTACAGGCGGCAGGCTTCACGGGGCGAATTGGGAGCGTAATCAGGAGAAGGCATGTGTTCATACAGGGAATCGCACAAGCAAACGGGCTTCGGGCGGCATTATGAAAAGGATGTCTATGCTCCGGGGAGTGCGGACGCGTCGTTGTGGACTCTGGAGAAAGAGCGACTTGCGAACGCGTGCGATCGGCACCTTGCAGGAAGCGCCCGGTACCTTGACTTCGCGTGCGGGACGGGACGGATTCTCGCAGCTCTAGCAGACCGCTTTGACTCCGCTGAAGGTGTAGACATCTCGGATGAGATGCTGGCTGCAGCGCGACAAAAGGGAGTGCAGGCGCGTCTGGTGCTTGGCGATCTGACCCGTGAGCCGAACCTAGTCGGAACAGACTACGATCTGATTACTGCGTTTCGGTTCTTCTCGAACGCTGAGGCGGAGCTTCGGGAAGCCGCAATGGCGGTGTTGGGGGCGAAGCTGGCGAGCGATGGCATGCTGATCTTCAACATTCACAACATCAAGCCAAGCTTCCGGGCGCTGAAGACCGGGGTCACACGGACACTGGGTCTTGGCGGTGCCATATCCCACAGGCGTCAGGATATTCTGCAATTGGTTACCTCGCATGGCCTTGAACTGGTCGAGATGGTGGAGTTGGGGATCACGCCGAAATTTGTCCACAGGATCATTGGGCAGCGCAGTTGGCGCCATCTGGAGGAGAGATTTGAGCGCAGTGCACTCCTGCGCAAGTTCGCATCTGATGTGATCTTCGTCTGTCGAAGAAAGCGGCCGTGATGGCAGAGCCTGCAAAGCAGTCTCGACGACGGACACTTGCAATGCGCATCGCCAAATGGGCGGTGACAGTTGCACTGTGCGCCTATATCCTCTACGCGGTCCCGCTCGGAGACGTGCCGACAATCACAAGGGAGATAGATGCGCGCTATCTGGCTGTCGGTATCATAATCAGCTTTGCCCATAGGGTGATTTTCGCATGGCGCTGGCACGTTTTACTGCCGGCGGCGGGCGTGATCCATTCATTCGTCCATACCCTGGGTCTACACTTTATCGCACTGTTCTATCAGAACTTCGCTCCGTCCACAATCGGCGGTGATCTCACGAAGGGGTATCTGGCGGCGAAAGGACATGATGCGCGCGGGGTTGATGTCGCCGCTTCTGTCGTGGCAGACCGTAGCATCGGCTTGATATCGCTTGTAGTGATGGGGCTGCTCAGTACATTTATCATTGACCTGCCGGAATTGCGACTTTTGTTGTGGGGCCTGGCTGGGGTCGCCATCGTTGGGGGGGGGATAGTGTGGCTATGGACGCGGTCGGGGGCGGGGCAGGAGGACCCACCAGAGCAGGAAGCTCAGGACGGGGGCCTGGTCCATGCGGCCGCCAAGAAAGTGAGCCAGACGGTCGTGGCTCTAGTGGGCTACCGGGATCACAAGGCCACACTGGTATCGGCGCTGGCGATCTCGTGCCTGGGCGTCATCGTGGCCGGCGCTGCTCTGCGATACTGGTGTCTGGCTTTCGGCTTTGATCTGGGGCTGACCTGGGCCATCGGAGTGACAGTGATTGCGACGATCGTGGGCATGATCCCTATGAGCATCAACGGATTGGGATGGACGGAGGGGGCGAAGATAGTGCTGCTGGGCCTGGCTGGAATGAGCCAGCCGGCGGCCTTGGCCCTGTCTGCGCTTCAGCGCGTGGTTGGTACACTGTTTAGTCTCATCGGTGGGGTTCTGCAGTTCTTCCGGAAGCCGTCTGAGTGAGGTCGGTCGAGCCGTAGGTGAATGCCCAGGAACGAGGAGATGATTGTGGGCAATTCAGCACTTGACGTAGATGAGAAGCGTGCCTCTGATGACCGACAGGCCCGCTGCGTGCTAGCCGTCCTGCTGATTGTAGCTTTGGCAGTGATGGTCATCGTTGTTGCGAGAGCCGATACGCTCTACGACGAGGGCGGATACCTGTATGAGGGTTGGCTGGTCGTGGGCAAAGGTTGGCAACCGTACGCCGATTTCCACACCAAGACACTGCCGCTTCTCTACTACATATACGGCGTGGTACAGACGGTAGCGGGGCCGAGCGTACTTGCGGGGCGGATTGAGGCTGCCGGCTTTGCGCTGGCGGCCTTGTTGCTCATGGCAGGATTGGCTCGTCGTTTGAGTGGGCCATGGGCGGCGGCGCTGGTCGTGGGGCTGTTCGCATTCAATCTCGAGGCAGCGGTGCGATACTACCGCTGCTTCGCGATAGCCCCGACAGCTTTTTTTATGGTTCTGAGCGTGTACCTGGTGACCATTAAACGCCCGAAGCCGTGGCAGCTATATGTGGGGGGGCTGGCGACGGCAGCCATCTTGCTATGCCGACACGATATGATCGCGGTGGTGGTTGTGCTGTGGGTGTACATGTACCTGCGGCATCGCAGAGGGAGTCGTGGGCATGGCGTCGCGGCGCTCGGGGTGTCTGTCGCTTTGCCGGCGGCGATTTGCGTGTACTTCTACGCAACGGCACCTGCTCAATTCAGCAACGTCATGTTTATGGGGCTGTTCACGCCTTCCCTGGAGGGTGCCTCGAGCTACGGCAGCGCGGTGAAGGCGACGCCCCAAGCTATGCTATGGCATCTGATGATGTTTCTGCGCTGGTACACTCCATCATTGCTTCTCTTGGCACCCGCTGTTGGCTACGCGGTCTGGCGGTACAGACAAGAGCCGAAGCTGCTAAGTGAGATGATTGCCCGACATGACGGCTTGGCATTGCTGCTCGGGCTCGCAGCCGCCAACTACCTCTCGCACTTGGCTGGGAGCGTGTGGTTCGGGCTGAACGTGTACTACATGCTGGATTTCTACATATTCTTGCCGGTCGCAGGCGCTGCGGGAGCGAGTTTCGTGCTCGCAGCACGAGCGGTGAAAACGAAGGCAGCCCAAGCACAACTTGCGGCATTGGCAGTAACAGCACTTGTCGCGCCGGCATGGCTGGCGGGCGTACCCGACGTTATCAGGTTGACTGGGGACAGCCATTTGCAGCAGATAGCGACGGGCGCCGAGACTATCAGGCGCCTCGTGCCGGTAGATGCCAGGATTTTCACGGTTGATGACCCGCACCAATTCCTCGTTGCCCAACGCGAGGTGTTTCCAGAGCTTACGCATCAGTTGTTCACCTACACCGACAGTACGGACACAGAGGCGGTGCGTTCGAGACACAGGTACAACCGGGAAATGATCGCGGAGTGGCTGAGCGGTGAAGCGCAGTATGTAGTGGTCAGCGATGGATTGCTTAGCTGGATGGTCGGAAGCGACAGATATGAGGACGGGGCGGGTCTGCGCGATTTTATGATGTCGAGGATCGCAGCCAACTACACACTTATCGGAACAGTGGAATCCAGTTACCACGGCCCCACGCGCATTTATAAATATGGGGGCCGGCGCCACTAGACTCCCGTATCGGTACATCTGATGAGCGGTAGCTGCGCCCTGCCGGGCGCACCAACGAAAAGAGCCTCCTTGAATGGAGGCTCTGTGTGGTTGTGAAATCCGAATCTAGTGGTTAGTCGTCCTGACTTTTGGGAAGGATCGCGGTGAACACGCTTCCTTCGCCCAGTTCGCTTTCGATGAGCATCTGTCCGCCGTGGCCCTCGATAACACGCCGGGTATAGACCATTCCAAGGCCGATGCCACCGGCCTGGCCCTTCGAGATGTCAGTGCGGAACCCGGCTTCCTTGCCGATACGCTCGATTGCGTCCGGGGGGATCCCGATGCCCTCGTCCCGTACAGAAAGACTGATAGTACCGTTCTCGTCCACAATGCGGACGGTGATCTTCGTCCCCGGGTTGGCATACTTGCAGGCGTTTTTGAGGAAGTTATCTACGATGGAAATGATCTTCCCGCGATCACCCTCCATCATGAGAACCTCGGGTATCTCACTGACCAGTTCATGGCGCACGAGGCGGTCATCAAGTTCGAGGTAAACCTGCTTGATGGCCTCAATGAGGTCGAATTCGGTAATGTCGAGTTCGAGTTCCTTGCCGACATGGATGCGCGAGAGGTTGAGG
>CAZCJS010000232.1:0-6736 GCA_964498775.1 uncultured Armatimonadia bacterium | reverse complement strand
AGCTCCGGTGAGCACGGCCTGGACCACGGTGTCAACGAGGCAGGCCAGGGCCCGCGAGCCAATGCCGGCAAGCTCGTACTCGATCTCAACGTATTCAGGTGTCTGTACCGTTATCGTCTCGTGTTGCATTGTCATTCGGAGGCGGCGTTTGGAGGCGGTGTTTGGAGGCGGCGTTTGGAGGCGGCGTATTGCGCACATTCGTTGAAAGACACAAGCCGACATGGGAGCGCCTTGAGGCCCTGTTGCAGCGCTGCCACTCAGCCGGCGGCGTGTCGAAACTCAGCAGCGAAGAGCTGTGCGAACTGGGCTCACTGTACCAGCAGGCGGCCTCGCATCTGGCGCTTGCGCGCACCCGCAACTACCACCAGGAAACTGTCACGTACCTCAACCAACTCATGGGGCGCGCACACGGCGTGATGCACGCGCGCAGACATGGTCGGAGTGTGCGGCTGGGGTACTTCTTCGGCATCGAGGTCCCGGCAACCTTCAAGAAATGCCTGCGCTACTTCATCGTCTGTGCCGGACTGCTCGTCGCGGGCACGCTGATCGGGGGATTCGCTACGGCGGGCAACCCCGGGTGGGCCGAGATTTTTACGACGCCCTCCTTCCGCGCGCAAGTGGAGAGCTTCCTGGCTGAGACCAACGCCCCGGGGGAATATTTCAGCGACATATCGGAAGCCATCGGCGGGCCTGGTTTCGCGGGCTTTCTGATGACGCATAATATCAAGGTCGCCCTGATCTGCTTCGTGGCCGGCATCAGCTTCGGGCTGGGCACGCTCTACCTGCTGGCGGGCAATTCACTGATGCTTGGTGCGGCGCTCGGTCTCGGTGCCTATCAGGGGAAGCTCATCACTATGGGCGCCGTCGTCGTGCCTCACGGTGTCATCGAAATCTCGGCGATACTGCTGGCGGCGGCGGCCGGCCTGCGCTTCGGCTACAGCCTGGTGAACCCGGGGGACATGCTGCGGCGTGATGCACTCGTTATTGCGGCGCACGAAGCTGTCAGGCTGGTGGCAGGTACGATCCCGATCTTCATTGTCGCAGGCCTCATCGAGGGCATCATCAGCCCGCTGGCGAGTGGAACTCTGGGGAGTAACATTGCCCGGTATGCCATCGGCGGGCTCACCGGGGCGACGCTGTATGTGTACCTATTCTACGGAGACCGGCTGTTTGCCCGCTACTTCCCCGATATGCCCCCGACCGGAGGAATAGGGGCAGGATGAGAAGTGTTGCGCCCAACTTCCACGGTCTCCGCGGCCAGTTCGCTGATGGCGTTGACATTGTAGCCATCGAGCGCGCTGTGCAGCGTATCATTCAGCGGCCTGCGCCACTTGTCTGCGATGGCCTTGGCTCCGACCAGCGCACCCATAACTGAACCTGTCGTGGCCCCGTTGCAGTCGGTGTCCCAGCCGCCCATTACCGCAATCGAGATGGCATCCCCGAGGTCCCCGTCGCTGTGCAGCAGGCCCATCAGCACGAGTGCCGCATTGTTTATTGTGTGCACGCGATGATACCGCCCGTAGTGGGCACTGATTCGCTCCCATGTCTGCTCCCACGTCTCATCATCGGCGCACCACTCGGTCACCGTGCTGACCATCTCGGCGAAGCGCGACTGCGGCGGTATCGTTGCCATTGCCCGCTCAATAACCTGCCCGAGCTGCTCGTAGCAACTCACCAGACTTGCGGCTATCAGCGCGGCAAAAAACATCTCCCCATAGATCCCGTTCTTCACATGCGACAGGGCGGCGTCTTGCCACGCGAGTCGTGCGGCCTCAGCTTCCCAGCCGGGACACACATACCCGAACGCATCCGCACGAATTTGCGCGCCGATCCATTCCCGGTACGGGTTCCACGTCACAGCCGTCTCCCTCACCGGCACATCCATGACGAGGTTCCGATACGCCGCCCGCTCAGCGGTATAAGTTTTGTGGTAGGGCAGGCGCAGTAGCCATTCCGCTCCGACATCGGCGGTCCGCAGTTGCCGCCCATAGGTCTTCATCAGATGCAGGCCGAGTAGCGTGTAGTCGGTGTCATCATCCCGCTCTGACCGGACGATATTTCCGCGCAGGCACGCTTCACACCCCCTCTTGTAGGCACCGTCCGGCGCTGTGATGACCGGGAAGTAATCATCCAGAGGATACTCTCCGGCGGAATTCAGCAACGCGGCTATCTCTGCTCGCGTCCACCCTTCGACGGGTTTGCCCAACATGCAGCCTGCGCATCTGCCCAACCATGCCCCGTGGATGCGCTCTTCCAGCGCAGCGTCATGCGGGAGGACTTCGGGGCCGTCTTTGAGGCGCGGGCACACCGCTACAATCTCGTCCCATTCAGTCGGCTCGACGAACGGGTAATCTGACTCCGGCAGCATCGGTGCGGCCGCCGCCGCTTCCCAGAACTCCGCGAATGGCCCCTCAGCTTTCCGCCGAGGCGCAGTCGTATCGCGGCCCTCCTGCTCAAGCTGAACCAGTTCGAGGGCCGCCAGCTTTGCCATCGCTTCCCGCGTCATCCCGATCACTGTAATCCCTCATCATCTGATGCGCTTCTGCGGCCGGCGCGCGGGTGCGACGCATCATATACCTTCTTCTTGTGCGGGTCAGAAACGTGCGTATAGGTCTCCGTAACCGAGAGGCTCGAGTGGCCTAGCATTTCCTGAATCGCGCGCAGGTCGGCTCCGCCGTGCAGGAGGTGTGTCGCAAAGCTGTGGCGGAGGGTATGCGGCGAGGTCGTCCGGGGCAGCCCCGCCTCGGCGACATACCGCTTCATTATCATGTAGAACCCTACGCGGCTGAACGGGCGGCCCCGGCTGCTCAGAAAGATCGCGGCGGCGTCGGCATGCTTGTTGAACTCCGCCCGCGCCGTGGTCATGTACTGCTGCACGATCTCCAGCGCCACGGGGGCAACGGGCACGAGCCGTTCCTTCCCGCCCTTGCCCTTGACACGGATGAGCTGCTCCTCGGTATTGAGCGCGTGAATATCGAGGCCGATCAGTTCGGACACCCGCAGCCCGGTCGCATACAACAGCGTGAGCATCGCCGCGTCACGCAGGCCTGCGGGGGTAGCGGTGTCCGGGGTCTGTAACAGCCTCATGCACTCCTGCTCGGAAAGCACCTCGGGCAGGCGTTTGGACTGCTGCGGGCCGTCAACATTGGCGGTGGGGTCGGTGTCGGTGAGCTCTTCGCGGAGTAGGAACTTGTATATCTGGCGCACGGAGGTGAGCTTCCGCGCGACGGTGCTGCGCTTCAGCCCAATCTTACGAAGCCGGCCGAGGTAGTCTATCACATTCTGCCGGCGGGCTTCACGGAAGCTGTCAGTACCCGTCTCGCGCAGGAAGTTGGCGAAGTCGTGCAAGTCACGGTGATACGCGGCCACCGTGTTCTCAGACAGTCCTGCCTCAGCCACCAGGTACGTGACAAATGCGTCTATATCGTGCTGCCATGTCGGCTTCATCAGCTATTGAGCGCTTGCTGCAGTGACGTTTCCTCATTGGGCAGAAGTGGATGTTGCGGCTGGCCGGCAACGATACCTCGAACGAATACGCGTGTGCCGTGGTGGTCGGTGACGGCGGTGAGTATGACGCCGTGATTCCGTGCATCGAGCACGGTCCATGCAAAGCTCAGGTCCCCGCCGATCTGCTCGTTGGCATTGAATCGCGACAGGCCGACGCGCTGGACCGCCGTATCCAGCCGCTTCCCGAGCTCGTGGGAGTACTCATCGAGCTGCTTCACGTGCCGCGACAGCTCGCCGACATCGTTCTCCAGGCGCTTGAGCACCTCGGTGGGTGCTTGGCGGGTGATGAGCGCTTCGAGCCTATCCATCCGTTCCGGGTCTGCGACCTGTTTCGTCTGCCAAGCCAATACGGCCGCGAAGACGGCTACTACCAGCCCCACAGCTGCCATGACCATCGCTGCGACCTGCACTTAGTTTTCAGCCTCCTCAGACTGTCGTCTACGCACTGCCCGCCGGTCCATCGTCATGACGACGCCGTCGGCGACCTTCAATTTAACGGTTTGCTCCCTAACTTGCACGACTGTCCCATAGATACCGCCGGCGGTGACGACATGGTCACCGTTTTCGAGCGACTTGACGAGGTCGGAGTGTTGCTTCTGCCGCTGCTTCGTGGGGCGGATGATCATAAACCAGAAAAACACGAGTACAGCGATCATGAACAGTAGCGGCGGCAGCAGTTGGCGCAGTTCCACATTCTCCATGATAAGCACGCATCTCCCTGGCGGCATCTCTTTCCAAGCGCCCCAATTCTACCACATATCGCCGCCTTTGTGCACGAAGAACGCGGGCCTTGCTCTCAATTCGCGCTTATCATGTCGCGCCATAGCACCATCCGCAAACCGGAAGTCTGGTCAGGTGTATATCATGCGGTGTACGACTGCGGTCACCGGCTCGGGATTGGCGTGTCGGTCGTGATACCCGGCATGGGTCGGGATGACACCATCAGGCACCTGTCCTCGGTGCCCATATGATGTGGGGACAGTGTCGTCACTGCTGGGAAGTATTGCTTTCCAGCGATGTGGGATTGTTGTCACGACTACTGCCGGGATCTTGCAGAGCCTGCGCGCTAGAGAGCTTAATGGAGCATGGCGAAACCGGCTTTTTGAAAACTTTTCAACAGCATAAGAAGGTTGCGGGAGTTCCTAGGTAGAACATCAGTGCAAACTGGATGCTTGTTCAGCCCACCCATCAAGAAACGATAACCATTTGAGATGGGGAATAGGGATTAGGAGCAACGCTGGGTGTGCATACAAACTAAGAAGGTCTGGCGGACCAGCATAGCTAGTTCGTTTACTACGACTGGTAAGGAAGCGTACTGATGCCTCGGTTCGTTCCTGCGGTGTGTCCTGGTTGTGGCGCAGGTTGTGGGCTGTACCTGGAGTGCAGGGAAGACAGCCTCGTACTTACCGCCCCAAGCCGCAATGATGCGGTGTCTGAGGGGCGGTTATGTGTGCGTGGCTGGCAGATGGGTGACATGGTGCGGAACTCGATGCGGCTTGCTTCGCCCCTGCTCAACGGCTCAGCCGCTGGATGGGATGATGCGATCGCGAAGGCGAGCGAGTTGCTGCGCCCCCACCTGGATGCTTCGGAGTCACGGCTGGGCATTGTGGCCGCAAGCCATCTGACGAATGAGGAAGGGTTTGCGATCACGCAGTTTGCCCGGCGGGTACTGGGTACCGGCAATATAGACAATTTCGGGAGAAGTGTTGACGGACCCTCTATCTGGGGCTTGCAGCATGAGTTTGGTCATGCGCACACCCAGCCACCGTTGCGGGAGCTGGTCAATTACGACGTGATTGTGTGCCTGAGTTCGAATCTCGGGTATTTGAATGCGCAGGCTTGCTCATGGGTTACGCGGGCGCAGCAGATGGGCGCAACGCTGGCGGTCATTGACCAGATAGACGACGGGCTGGGTACCGCGGCTGACATCTTCGTACAACACACGCCGGCCGCCGGTTCGGCAGTCCTGCAGCATCTTGCGAAAACACTGGATGCGACCGATGAGAGTAACGGCGCTGACGAGTTGCGTAGGTTAGGGGCCGATAGCCTGGCCGAGTCCTTCCAGGAGTTGGTGGAGGTGCTGAAGGGCGGCTCGAGGGTGGCCATCGTTCTCTCGACACGCGCGTTTTCGACGCCCTTCGCCGGGGTAACGACTGCCAGTTTGGCGAAGCAACTCAACCGACTGCAAGATGTCAGTGCCGACGTGTTCGCCGTTAACGGGACGCCAAACTCGGTGGGACTTGGGCACATGGGTGTAGTGCCGTACTTCACGGGCAATTCGGTGGAGCAACGGACGTCGCCCGATGAAGGCTGCGGCTGTTGCGAGGGTAATGGTGTAGGCCTGTACGAAATGCTGGATTTGAATCAGCGGAGGCTTGATGGTCTGATCGTGATTGGTGAGGACTTGATGAGCTGGCTGGACCGGGACGGCCTCGATGAGTTGCGAGAGGTTTTGGACGTATTGATCGTGCTGGACAGCTTCCGGACGGCAGTGACCCGTGTGGCGGATGTGACGTTGCCGGTGAGTGGTTTTGGGGAGCGCGATGGGAGCTTCAGTTCACTTGACGGGCAAGTACGCTGGAGCGGTCAGATAGTGGAGCCTTACGGTGAATCAGTGTATCTGCCGCGAGTTCTTGGAGAACTCGCGGAAAGTCTGGGGCGTGCACGGGGGCCGCAGACAGTTGATGAAATATGGGAGCAGATTTGTGCGCAGGTACCTGGCTACGCGTGTGTAGATGTGTCGCGGTTACGGTCGGCGGAGGATGTAGCTCTGGATGTGGGTAGTCTGCCGGCGAACTGCTATGACGAACTGGAAGTGCAGGAGTACTTCACGCCGATTGAGGTGGCGGACCCTGAGGAATGGCGGTACGAGTTGTTGTGGCGTTTTGATGCGCATTGGTGGATTTACGACGGGCGGATGTGGTCGCTGCCGCTGCTTTACCGCGAAATGCGTGACTGGCGCAGTAGTCACGTGCTGATGAATGCGGATGATATGGAGCGGGAGCGGTTGCGTCCGGGGCGGCTGATGACTCTCATCAGTGCGAAGGGCCGGGCCGAAGTTCATGTTTACCCCCATCAGAACTCGCCCCCGGGGCTTGTTGTGCTGCCGGCGCACCAGCGGCAGCTGATGGAGACTTTGCTGGGTCCGGGACGCTATAACAGATGTACGGGCGGATTGGCGTACCGCTGCACCCCCGCCAGAGTGAGGCAAGACTGAGATGGCTAGAGG
>CAZCJS010000231.1:0-6753 GCA_964498775.1 uncultured Armatimonadia bacterium | reverse complement strand
GCGGGATGCCGGTGCAGTCGGAATTGTAAATAACTTGTCGGCAATCCGGGCTGAAGTAAGGGTGCGGATGGGTGTACTGGGGCCTGCCAAAAGAAGAGCGGGAGCGGCACAGCACCCGCTTCTTCCCGGTCACAATCGAGCCGACGATGATCGCCGCATCGGCGGACCTGTCATCGCTGACGAAAAAGCGGCCATCGCGTGAGGCATTGGGATGGCAGTAGATGTAGTCCCTTGCTACGACGCGCGGTTGCTCATCACCGGGGCGAATCGCAAGGAGATTGCCCTTTTTCTCCATCTCATCAGAATCAGGGCCGCTCACCGTGAGCAGGATTTCGCCGCTATCGCCGATCCAGCATTGATGCCCCTGCACGCGCCAGGTATGCGGCTGCCCAACCGGTAGCTCCCGGTAGTTACCGCCGGCGCTGTCAATCAGATACAGCGTCGCCCCGATGTCGCCAGTGAGTCTTAGGCACCGGCCCTCGTCGTCAAACTCACAGCCCCGGTTGTGCTGGATGAGATAGTCCTCGCCCTTGCCCGGCTCGATCTGCGGATGCGCGTTGCAGATGTCGGTGCCTTCGTGGACTATTGCCCACTCCCTGGCTTCCAGGTCACACTTCACGATGCCGAAGAGCTGCCTGTCCAGCTTCGTGGCGAAAATGTAGGTGGCATTGTCAGGGGCGACAGAGGCCATGGACCTGACTTCGGGCAGGTTCTCGATACGGTAGGTCTCCTGCTCGAGCGTGGCAATCTCGGTGCGAACGATTTCGCATTCGTCCTCAGCGTGCTGGCGCTGGCAGTAGAAGTAGCGCTGGTCGGGGCCCACGGCGATCCCGCGGATACCGGGCACATTCTCGCAGACGGGCGTCAGCCACCGCGAGTGGAGGTCTGCGCGCCAGATTTCGCCCGGATAGTGCGGGTAAGGGCGCACACCGGTGATGTACATCAGCCAGCGCGAGGAAGCATCCATGTACGGCACTTCTCCATAGATGTCTTCATGAATCGCCGGGTCGCTGGTTAGTTGGGTGATTTCCGCACCCGAATCCGGGTCGCTCCCGCGCGGAATTGCTCCTATGACGGTGATGCTCCCTGCTTCCATGGTCTGTGCCTCCATGTGCCTGGCGAAGATACGAAAGGGCCGGCTCCGCTTGGGGACCGGCCCTGTGTCTGCTGACTGCCCCTAGTCCCCCAGTCCGTCCTGACCTGTCCTCCTACGGCGTTACCTCGAGGCCATATATCGTACCATCATCACAGCTCACGACGATCTCCTTGGTCTCAGTGTTGCCATCCAGTTCACAGACGGCTAGATTGCCCATCCAGCCGGCGGCCATGTACCAGCCGAGGATTTCGCCTGCGGGGCTGACGATCTTGACCGTGTTGTCCTCACAAGCGCAGATGATCTCCGGCGTCTCATCCCCCAGGACATCGGCGATTTCGATGTCGCGAACCGCCGTCAGCAGGTTGGCCTGAGCAATCGGCTTGCCGTCGGCGTCGAAAACGTAGATGATGTAGTTATTGGAGGCGACGACGGTCTCGAGCTTGCCGTCGCCATCGAGATCGGCGATGTTCACGGTCGCGATGTCGGTGGCTGTCTGGTGATTGGGCAGCCCGCGGCCTTGCCATTCCTGGAACCAGATAACACCGGCGCGGTCGCCGACTACTATCTCGCCCTTGCCGTTGCCGTCGAGGTCAGCACACTTGAGTGCGGTTGGGCCGGCATGGCCGCTGCCGCCACCCGAACCGATGACCTTGCCCTCCGCTGAATAGACCACGGCTCTCGTGTAGCTGTTCCCCATGACCACTTCCTTCTTACCGTCACCGTCCAGGTCGAAGGCGTCGCCGCAGGTCGGCGTGTGAGCCCAGCAGACCTCATCCCAGATCAGCTCGCCAAGATGGTCATAGACGTAGGTGCGCCAGTTGGCGGAGCCGATGATGATCTCGGCGTCACCATCACCATCTATGTCGGCGTTGAAGGCCACAGTCAGGCGACTGATGAATGGCTGGACGCCTCGGTAGCCGGGCCGCGCATAGGTCCTCGGTGGCGGCACTATGGTGAAGTTCTCGGTCCCATCGGCCTTAACCGAGTACATGGTCTTGTCTTCACATGCGGCAACGATCTGGTAGTCTCCCTTGCCCGTACCATCTACGACCGTGAGAGCGTTGACGACACCGTCCAGCGGGTATTGCCACATGCCGGAGCCATCAGAGCCGATGGCGTGAATGGCTTTGTCACTGCCGCCGGTGAAGATCTCGTCGCGCCCGTCACCGTCAATATCGGCGACCTGCAGCCCGTTCATGTGGAAGCCGCTGGCTGCTATCTCCTCCTTCGGCGCGGTGCCGTTAAGTTGTAGCGATTCGATATACACATTGTGCTTCTCAGTATAGGGGACGGCAATGATCCGGACATGCCTCGCCGTCATCGGCTTGTCCGGCCGCATCGAGTAGTCCACCACCGAGTTGGGCAGCTCCGCCGAGATCTCTACTAAGCCGAATTCGCGCGTGTAATTGGCGAAGCCGTCATTGCTCACCAGAGCCGTCAGTTTACTGACACCGCAGCCGCCATTGAAACTGACCAGTTGCCGCGACTTGACGACAATCTGGGCAATGTCACATGCCTTCGGCAGTTCGATATCCAGCGTGACCGTCTCGCCGTCGTGGAACATAACATTGCCTCCGGCAGCGAGTAGCGCCGGGGGCTCGCCCACACTGTAGCCGGCCTCGGCGGCCGTCATTGGTGTGCGATCCGCACTGAGCTTGACGCCGGGCAGCATGGCGAAATTCGAGAAGCAACGGAAATCGTTGTACTCCCACAGCTTGGTCAGCTTCTCGCCGGTGCCCGGCTCGGGACGCTCGATGGCTCCCGCGGCGGACGCATACTTCTCGTACTGATCACGGAGCGCCCCCGAGACGCTGGCGAGACCCTCTTTGTCAATCGGTCGCAGTTTCAGCGTGTGACTCCCTGCCTTTAGCACTTCCTGCTTCTCGCCATCGGCGGCACTGTACGTTACCTCGACGTCCTCTTTCACCGCCACGTGCGCCTCTCCGGTTCGCAGATTGACCTGGACATTCACCGGCATGTTCGAGGCCAGCAGCGGGCCTCGGACACGCAGCCTCGTCGCTGCTGCCGCCGTCAGTGTATCGGCGGTCAGATGGAAGACGCCGGCCTCGATGGCGACACCGGGGATGAGAGTCGAACGATTGATGCCGGCGGCCGCGATCTTGCCGTCATCCTCAATCATGTACGTCGTCGTGTCGCCGGCCCGATACACATCCACATGCTGTGGCTTGTCAGCTAAATCGGTGGTATAGAAGAGGTTAGCGAACTGATAGCTGTCGCCGCTTTCCATATCCGCCTTAGCGGCCTCGACCAGCGCGCGCGCCTCACTCAATGGGAAAGGCTTGGAGTTGAGCGAGGTGCCCGCCGCTTGCTTCTCGGCCAGAGTCGCATCAGAGGCCGCGATCAGGTTGAAGCGGCCGGGCTCCTTCAGAGACGTCCACCGGCAGCCGTCAAGCTGGGCCGTTCCGAGCGTCCGCCAGATGCACTGGAAGCTGTACTCGGCCGGATCAATGCACTGTAGGTCATCCACCACCAGGTAGTAACGCCCCTGTGGCCAGATTACCGCCCGGTCCCAATAGACACCATTGTAGTTGTCGAGGCGCGACTCGAAGATGCCGACATCATCGAAATCCGCCTGCGCAGTAATCTGTGCGAGGCCCGGTGTGCGACCCGCCCAACCGTCCTTGAGTATCGTGACCGTGTTGTGCTCAGCCAGCGCCGGTATCATGTAGCCGTCATCATACAGCCGCGTCTGCCCCTTGTCGGAATAGTTGATAATACAGTTGGCATCCGGGTGTGCGTGGAAGCCGTAACCGACGCCACTCATGGACACGTACTGGTCGTCGTCCCCGAACCCGCTGCGGAAAGACACCTTGTCATAGCAGGCTCCTCTCGGCATGTTGCGGTCCCGATCATAGATGCGGTAGTTATAGAGCCATTCCGCCAGGGGAGCCACCTTGATACCCAGCAGGTCATCGGGGCGTTCGCGCGCCAGTACTTCCTCCGGAACCCAGAACCGCTTCGGACCGCCGCCGTGATGGTCATACCACCACAGGTAGCGGCCATCCTTATAGTGCCACGCAGCCAGTGTTAGGACGTCCACCAGGTACTTCCCATGCAGCCCGCTGGCGTCACCAAACCCCGAAACACTGCCAAGATTGTTTGTAATCAGCATATCGTAATCCGCCATCTTGCGCACGCAGTCGAGATCGAAGTACCGATAGTCGGGGCGGTTGAGCGCCCAGTCATAGTTACCTGTCAGGGTGATGTTCCCATACCCCGGGCAGTCCTCGTTGACCTTCCAGTTCGTCATGTTCGGTTCATAGTAGGTGTCCATGTTGGCCAGTATCTGCTTGCCGATGTCCAGTTCCGGGTAGTAGCGGGAGAAGTACATCCCCGCATGGGATGCCCCTGTGGCATTCCAGTTATTGCCGTGGGGGATCTCGGAGGGCTTGACCTCTGTGTTTGCATAGGTCAGCAGGCTTGCGAACTGCAGGACGAGGTTCTGCAACTCAAGCCGCTCGGCGTCGGTGAAGTCGGGGCCCTCGTCAATGCGGTCGAACTGGTTGAAGAACAGGCGGCAACTCCGGACATCCGACGCATCGCCCTCGGCGTTGTGCAGCTCCACGAGCTTGCGCATTGTGGCCAGGAAGATGCCAGCTACTGCCGGATCCCCGCTGGTGAAGTACCCGTCGGCATAGCGAGCTGCCAGACCGTCTATGGTACGCGAAGACGTCTCCGCCTCGATCTGCTTAATGCTGCCTGCTGTCTGCGCCTCGGTCAGACGTGCCGGCGCCGGACTGATCTCGATGATCGGGCCGATGACCCCGCCATCGCTCTCCCCGAGCAGTTCGCTGAAGCGTTCCACGGCGGCAGCGCAGGAGTCCGGCGTTGTCCCACCCAGATAGACCACGTTCTTCCCGCTCACCCACGGATTGTGTACCGTGCGGATGACGTAGGGTGTCTCCCCCTTCGGCCATGCCCAGTCGCAGATGACAAGCGAGCGGCGGTAGAGCTTCTCGACAACGGGGTTGTTGGCGAAAACGCCGAGCGCAATCACGTTGGTGGCAGACATCGCCTCGTCAGTAATGCTTCCGGCGGATATGATCGGCGGCGCGTCACCACACTTCTCTTTGATCGCCGCCGCGAGTTTGGATGTCAACACATCGTACGCGGCATCCTCCGGAGCAACGATCACACAGGCCGCGTTGCCATCGGCGACCAGCGCGGTCTCCACGTACATCTCCCGCAGTTCGGTGAGCTTCGGTACCTCGACTGCCCATGCGGACACAATCACTGTGAGTAGGACAACTGTGAGCATCAGATGACGCATTGTAATCTCCCCTTCAGAAGCGGATTTCCACGCTATTATGCTACCGCCGCGCAAGTCTCCGGCAGGTTATTTATTCAGTCGCGACTTCAGCCAGTGGTAGATGCTGTCGGCGATCTGCAGATAACCGGCGGCCGCCGGATGGACACCGTTGGAAGCGCGTGAAACTGTGGTCTCATTGCGTGAGTTGATTGGTTCTGCGCGGGTCGGGTAGTTGTTGGCACAGTCGAGGTTGACATTCGCGGGCACGATGAAGATATTCTCGTCTTCCCGCCCGAGGAACTTCTCAAGCTCTCGCTCGACGACGCGCTGGACATTACGGCGATACTGCCAGCGGGTCTGGCCGCACTTGTAGTTGGAGCCAAAGGCATCCTGAGAGTCAGCGGGCGGAACGAGCAGGAGAATGCCAATCTGCGTGTCGGAACGAACGCGCTTGAACTCGGCGATGAGCATATCGGCATATCCGAACATCGTGTCTATGCGTTCCTCGATGTCCTCTTCGGTACTGCCGAAGGTATCGTTGCAGCCCAGCAGCACGGTTATGAAGTCCGGGCCTTTGCCGTCATTCTGCGCGTCGCAGTACGCCTGGAAGTCCAGCACGGGCTTATCGCCCTCCAGACGCAAGAACGGGCTCCTGGCGCGGGCGTCGTCGCCGGCGGTCCAGTGCGTGCAGAATGTCTGCCAACGCCATCCGCCGTATCCCTGGTGGGCAGCGCCTTCCACCCGACCTTTTATCGTGCCCAGCATCTTCAGCTTCGGATCGGCCTCACCCTGGCAGAGGCTGAATAGCTCCGTCGCGTAGATACCATTGGCGGTGAGACTATCACCGACGACCAGTATCGAGATTTCCTTGCCGGCACCGGCGTCCGCAGGTGTCACATGGATCATCGTGCCGGCCTCGCCGAGCAGGTTCATCTGCGCATCCGTCACCCGGATCGTCAGCCCGAACTGCCCAACGTCTTCGTCAGCCGGGACATACCGCCAGCGGTCCGCATCCTGCCGGCCCCGGTTGCACTCGACGTCAATGCAGATGCCGTGCAGAGATGGTCGCAGGATCACATTGCCAAAATAGATGTTTATCTCATGGCCAGGTACGCCCCAGATATCAGGCGGCAGACTTATACGCAAAGGCTCAGGTTCTGCAGGCAACTGGTCCACTGCCGGCGTCACCGGCGGCATCTCGGCGGCATCCTGAGCCACGCAGGAACCGAGCACGAGCAGCACAAGTGTCACCGTCTGTGCTATGTACCTGGTTCCCATGAACCACCTCCGGGCAGGCAAGCATTGAGCATCTATACGATCTATTCCATGTGACAGGCGCGGAAACCTTCCATGTTGCCACATCTACTGCTCCGAATCTAGGGCCGAT
>CAZCJS010000230.1:0-6836 GCA_964498775.1 uncultured Armatimonadia bacterium | reverse complement strand
TCAAAGCTGCCCCCGTATTTCCCCTCCCGCGTATGGCTCGCTAGCAGTTCATTGAGCAGGTAAGCATGCGTGGCCTTGATATCCACGGCATCGAAGCCGGCCTCATGTGCCAGCCGGGCAGCCTCCACGTATTTGTCCTGCAGTGCGTCCAGTTCCTCGTCACTGATCAGCGGATAATCCGGCCCAAGGTTGTGTCTCGGGTCGAGAACCGGCACGCGCTGGGCGATAATCGGCTCCGGCACGCCGTGCGGCTTACTGTGGCGGCCTGAATGGGTCAACTGCACGACAGTCGGCGGGCGATGGTCGCTGCCGAAACGAGCCGTAGCGGCCTCGATGATGGTCTCATGAAGCCGCTCAAACGCCCGCGCCGTCTCTCCATGCAGCCACAGTTGCCGGGGATTGGCACGCCCCTCGAATACCACCGCTGTCGCCTCCAGCCATATCAGTCCTGCACCACCGGCCCCAAATCGCTTGTAACGCCGGAATGTCAGCTCCTCTGGCAGACCCTCGCTTGAGCCGTCACAACCCTCAACGGGGTGGATTGCCAGCGCGTTGGGTGCCGTCAGACCGCCAAGCATCACCGGCTCCAGCAACCCAGCCAGATTGTCACTATACGGCAGCGACAAACCCAGTTCCGCAAGTTTCTCCTCTAGCTCTTCCCATGTATTGAAGCTGAATTGCTCATGCCTTGAACGATGTCGAATTTCCATGCCAGATGTCAACTCTTCCAATGATGCCGAGAAATGTGTTACCATGCGGTCCGAATGGTGGTAGAATAGGTAGTGGCCCGAGCTTTGTCAACCTGCGTCACCATCGCCTAGCGTAGGCACCTGTCTTGCCGTCGCCGTTCTTCCAGGGCCTGGACCTGCGCCGCGCCGCCGTTGTTGCCGGATCAATACATCTCAACAGGAGTGACACACATGCCCATTTATGATTACAAGTGCGAGAAATGCGGCGAGCAGTTCGAGCAACTACTCTCCGCCAGCAACAAAAACACACCAGTCGAATGTCCCAAGTGCAACTCGAAGAAAACCACCCGCCTGTTCTCCAGCTTCACGGGAACCTGTAGTGCCGGAACAGGCACCGGGGCCGCTTCTTGCCCGACTGGAACCTGCCCCTTCGCTAACAACTGACATGACCAGTCAACCGACAGCCACGACAACTATATTGTATGATAATACAGCAGTCCGGTCAGACGTGACGGCAGACTGGGGCTTTGCCTGCTCCGTCCAGACACCCGAGGCTACGGTATTGTTCGACACCGGAACCGACCAGGAAATCCTCCTCAGCAACATGGACACCCTCGGCTTTGCACCATCCGACTTCGACGCGGTCGTCATATCGCACGACCATTACGACCATACCGGCGGACTCGACGCAATTACCAGGGCAAACCCAGGCATTACGGTCGTGATCCCAACTCGCTTCTCACAGAGCTCCAAGGACCGCATCACCCGGGTAGGTGCCAAACTCAGACAGATCGAGGGGCCAACCCAACTAGTTCCCGCCCTTCACACCACCGGCCAACTCGGAGATACCATTGTCGAGCAGGCACTGGTATTGCAGACTTCTGATGGTCTGGTCGTTATCACCGGCTGTGCCCATCCCGGCGTAGAGAATATGGTTGCCGCAGCGAAAGCTACCCTGGACGCCGATGTCGCTCTTGTGTTCGGCGGCTTCCATCTCTATGACGCCCCTGCCGATGTCGTAACGGCCACTATCCAACGGCTGAAGTCACTCGGCGCGAGAAGCGTGGCACCCTGCCATTGCTCCGGCCCATTGGCAATCGACATGTTCGCGACCGCCTATACTGATAGTTCCGTCAGCGTTGGCGCCGGCTGGCAACGCACCTTCGCTCTCTAGCCGTTTACCCTTTGCCCTGGTGGTCCTTCGAGGGGTGGCATAGGGGTCTAGCATCCTCGATTCTGCACAGAATCGGGGCCATACTTATTGCCTGGGCAGTTCATCATAGCGAACGCCGCATGTTACACTACATTGGCTCGACACTGCCGAGACCAGGGGAATACGTATGACAAGCTACAATCCTAGTGAGGTCGCGGTACTGGTCATTGCAGTGGTGGCGGGCATCTGTGTGCTTGGACACCGCGATTGGCTCATCCATCAGCGCTTCGCCAAACCTGCCATCGTCTGGTTCATACTCCAGTTGATGGCCTGGTGTTGCACGGTTCTGGAGGGCTTCCTCTATCCCGTTGTCTTCAACTTCCTGGAGCACCTGTTCTATGCGGCCGCGGCCGTCTTCGCGCTTATTGCCTGTCAGGACTTACTGAAGTACGCCAGGAGAAATCAGCCATGATGAATATCCTGGTGACAAACCTTGAGATCATCGGTACAATCTGCTACCTGGCAGCGGTCCTTCTGGCCCTGCGGCTCATGCGCATACAGCACTGGCGGCGGACTGCAATCGTCCTCGTCACCACCCTCTTCGTACTTGTTGCGCTCCGCGCTGCCAACATCGCACAGTGGCTCGGCAACTCAAACTATCCCGCTATCTTCGAAGACTACCTCGAGGTGACCATACCGCTGCTGTGGCTGCTGCTCATATACACATTTATCTACGAGTGCATCACCGATGAGCTCCGCCCCTACCGCACGCTCTTTGAGAATACCGGCATCGCTATCACCATTGTAGAACCCGATGGCGCCCTTTCGCTCATCAACCCCGCGTTGACCCAGTTACTCAAGCTGCCCCGCGAGCAACTCGAGGGACACCGCCACTTCACCGACTTCATTGACCCGCATGACCGTGAGCGCGCCTTGCAGAACCATGCTGCGCGTCTCCGAGGCGACCCCGTCCCCGATACCTACGAGTTACGCCTGCAGGACGCTGACGGTACTCACCATGATACCATCGTCAATGTCGCCCTCATACCCCAAACCGCTCGCTGCGTCGTTACCGTCCACGACATCACCGACCACAAGCGCACTCAGCACGAAGCCAATCAACTGGCAGCTTTCCGCGGCGCTGTCATGCAAACCGCCAACGTCTGGATAACTATTCTCACAACCGATGGCGCGATCACCTTCTGGAGTGAGGGCGCCGAGAGGATGACCGGCTATTCGGCCGATGAAGTGCTCGGCCGCTCTGACGTGTGGAGCGACATGCTCGCATCTAAAACTGACCACAAAAGAGCAATGAACGCTTGGCAAGAACTCATCCGCGACAGCCGACCTGTCACCAACCTACAGCTCACCATGAAGACCAAAGATGGTAAAGAACTCGTTGCATCCTGGGCCGCCAATGCTATCACTGACCCCAACGAACAAGTCATCGGCGTCCTCACCGTCGCCCAGGACATCACCCGCCAGACAGAAGCCTATCAAGCACTGGCTGAAGCGCAAGAAGAAGCCGCAGCACTAATCTCATTTCAGGAGTATGTCATGCAGACGGCCAGTGTCTGGATGACGATGCTCGACATGGAGGGGAACGTCACGCTATGGAATCGCGAGGCTGAGCGGATTTCCGGATATACCGCAGAAGAAACCGTGGGTTCCGCTGACATCTTCCAGAAGCTCTGCGCAATCCCTGAGCAGTACCCCCAGGTAATCAAACATGTCAACAGCATTCTGTCCGCCGAAGCAGCAACACTGCAGGACGAGTGGCGCATCCGCTGCAAGGACGGCTCCTGCCGGACTATCGCTTGGCATTCCGCTGCACTACTCACTCCTGAGGGCGCCAGCGCCGGTATGATCTCCATTGGCACTGACATTACCCGTCGTAGAGAAACTGAACAGCGTCAACTCACCGATCTGAACGTCCTCAAGGCACTTAACGACAGCGTGGACAGCCGCGCCATGATCCGTGGCATCCTCCAGGCCGTCACCGAATTCACCGGCTGTCAGATGGCTGCCATCCGCCTCCGCCGTGACGACGACTACCCCTATGTCGAGGCCGAAGGCATCGCCCCGGACGCACTCCAGCCGTGTATGCAGCTCCGCAGCGACCCGACCCCCGGGCAAGCCAGCTCCGGGCCGGGAGACGGCTTCCGTCTAAAGCCTCCCTACGATCGCCTCCTTACCGGCGCTTTTGATCCCGAGGCCCCGTGGTTCACCGAAAACGGCAGCTTCTGGACCAATGATCTACCCGGGCTTATCCACTCCGACCATGACCCCCAACTTGCCGGCCTGACTGACGCATCTTGTGTCGCCAAAAACTCTATCGCAGTTGCCATCATCCCGCTACGCTCTGCAGGCGCTATTGTCGGCCTACTCGAGCTCAGCGACCGCCGCACTGACCGCTTCACCGCCGGTATCGTCGGCTATCTCGAAGGTCTCGGCTACAGTATCGGTGTCGCCGTCCAGCGCCGCATGGCTGAAGAGGCCCTGCGCAGGGAGCGTAACTTCTCCCACAGTGTCGTGGATAATGCCCAGGCACTCATCATAGGCCTCGACAGCGACGCCAGGGTCACTCTCTTCAACAGCACGGCCGCAGACGTCACCGGATATGCCGCCGAGGAAGTCGTCGGGCGAAGACTCTGGGACATCATGGTCGGCGAGCAGGATCTCGCCGAGACCGCCAAGCCGTTCCTCCAAATCCTTGACGGTGACTTCCCCAAAACCTTCGAGAGCATCCTCACCACCAAGGACGGCCACGAGTTGCTCACCACATGGCGAGGCACCGGACTGGTGGACCGTGACGGTCACGTCTGGCAGGTTATCGCCATTGGCCTCGACATAACCGCACATCGCCAACTCGAAGCCCGCATCCGTCAGAGTCAGCGCATGGAAGCCATTGCCACCCTTGCAGGTGGAATCACCCATGATTTCAACAACATCCTCCATGCCGTGCTGTCGAACATTGAACTCATGCGGATGCTCGGAGAACTCAACCCCGAACAGGAAGCCAAGACCAAAGCAATCGAGCAAACCGTCAAACATGCCGCCCAGATCACCAAGCAACTCGCCACAATGGCTGCGCCCGAGCGACCTGAGAAGGGCACTGTTGACATCAACAACTGCGTCCAAAACGTCCTCGCCTTACTCCGAGGCGCACGCGATCAGCGCGTCACACTCGTCAGCGACCTCCAGGAAAACATTCCGACCGTACTCGGCGATGCGATGCAGATCGAGCAAGTAGTCATGAACCTTTGTGTCAACGCCCTTCAGGCACTCCACGGCGGTGGCGAACTCCGCGTCTCAACTAGACGCGAGCAAGCCACCAAAGAGGTTGTCATAGAAAACCCCGGACTTCGACAGGGGGAACACTACGTGAGACTCGACGTCTCAGATACCGGTGTCGGCATGACAACCGAGATCATCGAGCAGATCTTTGACCCGTTCTTCACTACTCGTGAAAACAAAGGCGGTACCGGCCTCGGCCTCGCAATCGTCTATGGCATCGTCCAGGCTCACGCCGGCACCATTTCCGTCCAAAGCGAGCCGGGCGCCGGCACTACCTTCACCGTTCAGCTGCCGGCCGCTGTGAACCCCGTCGAACCAGTTTCCGCCACGGAAGTAACCATCCAGAAAGGCTCCGAGACCATACTCCTCGTTGAGGACAACGAGGTCGTCCGTGCAAATCTTACCCAGCTTCTCCGCAGCCTCGGATATAATGTCATCCAGGCAGCCACCGGCGCCGCAGCCGTTGACATCTATGGCCGGACCGCCTCCGCTATTGACCTCGTCCTTCTCGACATAAACATGCCTCATATGACCGGTGTCGAAGCATTCTCTAAAATACGACACAGCGACCCGGACGCCAAAGGCATACTCATGACCGGCTTTGTTAACGATGATCTCCTCGCACCGGAAAGCATCCCCGAAGGCATTGCCGGAATATTGCGCAAGCCCTTCACTATCAGGGAACTCTCCGCACACGTCCGCGACGGGCTCGCGGGCAAACATAGACAGGACTAGCACCCCACACTTTGCCTACAACCCAAACTCGCGCCCGCAACAGCCACTCAACTTTCTGCCCTGTTACTCTTCACGCGCATATCATTTGGTGCTATAATGGCATGTACCAGTAAAATCGCTTGCTCGGTCGGGGGTACATTCTCTCGTTCGGGTTACGTGGTTAGTGGCGTGTTCGTTTTGTTGTTCATCTGACGCCTATAGCTGGTGAATATTACTACACAGATGCTGTATATCGCTTTTTCATATCCACATAAGCGGGAGTAGCCAACATGATAGTCCTCAGAGGCCTATGGTCATTGTTCGTGGCGACGGTGACGTTAGTCGGTGTCCTTATTGGCATCCAGATCGGCGATTGGCTCGCCCCAATGCTCGACCTCAGCACCGAGGAACATGTCCAGGAACTCCTGATGTTCAAGCTGGGGCTCAACGCTGTCGGCGGCCTACTCGGCTTCCTCTTTGCACTCTTCGCCTTCCGCAAGCTTGTCTTCTACATCCAGCGCCTTGAACGCGTCTCCCTGCTCGACAAGCTAGCCGCTGCACTCGGCGTCGTACTCGGCCTTGCGGTCGCTCTACTCGCCACTGCCCCACTCGGGAATACCGGCCTCGGCATCCCTATACGCATCCTCGCCAGCGTCATCGGCGTTATACTCGGCGTCGGTTTCACCATGAGTGCCAAGCGCCAGGTCATATTTATCTTTCCCAGTCTCGCCACTACTACCGCCGACCAGGACGAAGTCATACCCGTCCAACTGAAGATGCTGGACACTAACATCATCATAGACGGGCGCATTGCCGACATCGTCGGAACCGGCTTCCTCGAGGGCCCCATCCTCATCCCCCAGTTTATCCTCCAGGAACTCCGCCACATTGCCGACTCATCCGACGAACTCAAACGGGCACGCGGCCGCCGGGGCCTCGACATGCTCAATCAACTCAAGGTACTCAACTCTTCCGACATCCGC
>CAZCJS010000229.1:0-6870 GCA_964498775.1 uncultured Armatimonadia bacterium | reverse complement strand
ACCGCCTTGCCGGAGCAGCGAGAACTCGATGAGACCAAGGCGCACTGGTTCATTGATGTTCAGCAGAGCGGCTATTACCTGCCCGCGGGGCAGAACGTAGCGGTGGCGCGCCGCCATCAGAAGAGCCGGGATGTTAACGACTGGGAAGACACGGAAGGCGACTTCCTGACCGCCTGGATTGACCACGGCAAAGCCCCCGAGGACGCAAGCTATGAGTATATGTTGGTAGTTCGGGCGACCCCTGAGACGATGCAGCAGCTTGCGGCCGACCCGCCTTACCGGATCATCCAGCGCGACCAGGACGCCCACATTGTCTGGCACACTGGTGCCGGCCGATGGAGTTGTGTCTTTTTCGTCCCGCAGGAGGTCAGCCCGCAGCCAGTGGACACTGAGGCGCTCCAGATCAAAGCGGTTGATCGGCCGTGCCTGATCATGGCTGAGGCGGTGCGGGACGGGCAGTTGGCTATGAGCGTGGCTGACCCCGATCTGAACATCGAGAAAGGAACCAGCAAGCCGCAGCCCCTGCGTGTCACCCTGCGCGGGGCCTGGCGTCTGCTGGAGGCGACGGGCACCGTTTGCGCCTGGCAACTGCCGGACGCGGGCGCGAACGTACGCCTGGTATCAGCCGCTGGGGATGAGACAGTCCTCGAGATTCTCTGCGAGCACGGCGCCAGCTACGACATCAAACTTGCCCGCTGATGGGGCCCGCCTCCCCCCCCACCTCATCCTGTAGGCGGGGCTTCCCCTCCCCAACCCTTTATCCTGTAGGCGCGGTTTCCAGCCGCGCAGGAATCCGGCACCCCGGGCGGAGATGTGGGACTAAGGCAGAATGGGTGCGGCCGACTCGGGCTGGAAGCTGCCAATTGAACAAGCACAGCTTGCTCAATTGGCACCTGACCTGCACAAGACGCAGGTCAGGCCGAGCCACTGAAAGAGGATCCCCGGGCGGGGCTGGAAGCCTCACGTACAGGTGAAGAGGGGTTTTGGGCCTGCGCAATCGGGAAGCCTGGCGTACAGATCAAGAAGGTTTTGGGCGCGGCGAGGCTTCTCCTAGAGAGGCGCTGTCAGCGCGCGCAGGCAGCGAATGAACATGATATCGTCGCGCAGACCCCGGCGGGCCTCCCCGATGCAGGCAAGTTTGGCGGCGCTGTACAGCACAGAGCCGGTAACATAAAGAGGATAGACCAACAGTCTGAGTGACTGATTCCCCATGAACCGGTCGGCGGATTCAGCGAGGGCGGCATGGAGAGCTTGGCTTGATGGCTGGGTGGTCACAGGACACTGCAAGGCCCTGCGAACGACGGCTCTGGTAAACCATTTGGAGCAGAGCAGTTTATCACTTGCCAAAAGTAGGCGGCGCTGCAAGAGCGGGCGCAGGTCAGTGTAGATACCTTCCCAACCGGTCGGCGCCGACAGCGAATGACAAAGGGGCGTGGCGAAGAGATCCTCGGCAAAGCGCAGCGCGAGCCACACCAGACCGGCGCAGTTGTGTTCGGCGGCTAGTGTCTGAACCTCGTTCCAGGCGGGGGTCTCACGCGGAGGCGTCATGGCCCTATAGAGGTCCGCCCAGCGGGACAGCGGCACAGCATAGCGGTCACGCGCCAACAAGATCGCCTGGATGATGATGTCGTCCGCGACCCCGGGAACGCGCAGACCATCCAGCGTGGTCGCGCGGCTTCTCGCAAGCATTGTCGCAACCGCTACGGGGAGTACCGGAAGTAGCGTCAGCAGCGATCCGGATCGCCACAACGAGCAGTGCAAATCGGTGACCATGGCGTCGCGAGAAAAGTGGAAGCGTTGGTGGAGGTCGAGATAATGCAAGGCGGCGGATTGTTGCCAGTGAGCTTCTGACAGGCAGGCGATGGCGGTGGGCATCTCCTCCGGAGCCACCAGGAGGTCTATGTCGGTTATGTACCGTGGTAAATAGTCGGGCAAGCAGGCGGCCGCCATCGCTGCGCCCTTGAACGGCAGACAGTGACGCACAGCGCCGTCATGCAGTTGCCTGATGACTTCAGTCGTGGCAGAGACGACTGCATGAGAACGCGCTGCAGTCACCAGATGCGCCCGATGCAGTTCCTCCCATCGGTTAGGCGGCAGGGTATCGGCGAGATTGCTCCCCTCAAGCCGCAGGAAAAGCAGTGAGCTGAGACCGTGAGTGCGTGCCAAGTCTACGATGTCCTGGCCTGCCTCTTGTACGGCTGCGAGGTTGTGGGCAAGTACCGGCCGGGGGTCACCACGGGTCACGGCGGCCAGCAGCAGCATACCGGCGGGCAACGCGCAATCGTCCGTGTTTATCGGCCGCATGTGCAGTAAGTCCTCAGGCCAAGGAGCTGGCGCCCGGTTGCTTGGACCCTATTGCTCCTCTGCATCATCTCGCCACGACGTGATGAGCAGAATGGTGTGGGCCAAGTGGCAGATCAGGCGATGGAGTTTCACACGGCAAGCAGCGAACCCGCTCAAAGGGTGTTGCGGCTCGCATCGTGGAGCGAGTATGCGGGCTGAGGCGGCGATAGTCCGGAAGACGCCGCGCACGATCAGTCGCATACAGTCGAGACGCTTGCCGTTGCGGCGCACCGCGACTACGACTCCGAGGCAGGCATGTACGGGCAGGGGCGGGTCAAGGCAACGGCGATTGTCACCGCGCAACAGCATGTGCATTTCGGGCCCGCGCCGCCATCCCACAAGCCGGTGAGCGAGCAGGCATCTGTCATCCTGAAAAAGCACTATATCGCCGAGAGCGGGCCGCCTCTGCGAATCGCACACCAGCGCGGCCGGGCATCGTATGATCGGGGTCATGCTCGTCCCGCTGAACTCCACTTCGGTCACAGTAAGGCCTCGAGTCTATGAATGTTACTCCGGCAAGATAGGTCCAATCAAGTCCAGGGTGGCGGTGATATCGGCGGGTTGCAGGCGGTAGAAATGGGCTTCGGCGAAGGCGTCCGCCAGTCGCTGCAGGAGTTGTTGGGGGGATTGCTGATTACGGATACTGCGCAGGTAGGGCAGCGCGGCGAGTACACCGTCACCGGCCCGCAGCTTGTCCAGATGTGGCGTGGCGGCAAAGCCATTGGGCAAGTCATGCGCAGCCTGACCGAGTACGAATACGCCATGCTGCCAGCACTCCTGGGCCGCGAGGGCGATCTCTTCGGGGCCGGCGGACCCTGATAGCTCCCATTGCGGTCCGCGCTTGCGGCACTGTAGCGCGAATTGCTCCGCGATGCGGCGGACGCGACTGCACGAGCCGCTGACCACCAGGTGCGCCGGACGCTCTGTGCCGTCGTTACCCAGCAAGATCACCACGCGGGGATGAACCGGCAGGTATGTGCCCTCAGCGGCAGGCTCGCGCACTATCCGGATGCCGAGTCGGCGCAGCAGTGATCGCGAGCGGGCGTCCAGTCGGGGTTTGCGCGGAAACGTCTGAAGCAGCCCATTAGGCCCGGTACAGACCAGTTCGTCAGAGAGTAGTGCAAAGCCATCGCGAGCAGCGAGTGCCGCAGCAAGCGTCGTCTTGCCTGCGCCGGGGGCACCCAGGAGGCAGATGCCGCCCGCCGGGTGGCTCAGGCAGGCGCCGTGGAGCACGATATGCTCGCTATCTCGGCGCAGCAAATCCGCAAGCAGCAGCATCTCAGCTACCTGCGGCCAGTCGCCGGCAGTCCGGCTCCACTCATATTCCGTTGTCTCGATACGCAGAAGGTACTTGTCTCCAGGCGGCTCGCTCACTAGCAGACACCGCTGAGGTTGCGAGGGGGACGTACAAACGAACTGGCGCTGGAAGTGCTCGGTGGTCTCGCGCCGGCTCAGAGAAAGCCGTACCCAACGATCGAGCATGAATAGGTGCAGCCCTGGGCCGGCGGGTCTCTCTGAGCTCTGCCCCGTTGGCGTCGCAGTCGGACGAGCTGTGTCCAGCTCACGCATTGTTATCATACACACGGCTCCGTCAGGGAATGTCCCGCGCCGACCGGGGGCAGATCGCCGCCCGTGGCTGCCAGGTCGAATATCGTATCCAGGTACAGCTCGCGGCGCAGCTCGCAGAGTCCGTCAACGGCCTGGAGTGTGCCGGTTCTCCACAAGACCGTTCCGGGGCAAGCGCCCTGGCAAAGCGCACGCCAGTCGCACTCGGCACATTCCGGCACGGTCTCAAGGCGCCGGCGGCAGAGCTCCACGGCATGGCGGCGTGTCTCAGACGAGAAGGTGGCGGTGGTGTCAACCTCCCCGAGACGGCCCAGGTAGTAGTCACTGCCTGTCAGGAGGATGCATGGGTACATATCCCCGTCGAACTCGACAAGCAGGTTGTCGCCTACCGGGCATCTCGGCGGGCCGCCCGTGGTGAGCGATCTCTCGACGTAGTCGCCTACGCATCCGGCAATGTTGAGCGTACCGCGCAATTCGCGACGGCGGGCAGACAGTTGCCGGTAGATGTTCTCATACTGCTCCGTGCTGAGGCCGAGTTCCTCCCAGTTGTCGGCGGCGCGACCGTGGCGATTCACCGGCATGAAGTACACCGACCGCACGCCCCACTCGACGGCGAGGTCCAGAAAAGAGAGCGTCTCCTCCAGATTCCGCTTCGTCAGCGTGTAGCCGAGCAGCACATTCTCGAGGTGGCCTGCCTCACCGAGCATGCCGACTGCCTCCTTGACTTGCGCGAAGGAGCCCGGTGCGCGCAGCCAGTCATGTGTCTCGGGGGTGGCGCCGTCGAGACTGATCTGTACGGAAATGTCATGCTCCGCAAGCCACGCCGCGTCATCCTGCGTAAGCAGGGTCGCATTGGTCACTATCTTGGTTGTTGCGAGGCGACGGGCGCAGGTGAGAAGCTCCCGCCAGTGCGGATATAGCAGTGGCTCACCTCCGCTGAAGACGAAGTAGCTGGCGCGGTGCGCAAGTGCCTGCATTGTCTGGACGACGAGTTGAAGCGGCAGGGTTTCGGAGCGGTCCGGCCCCGATCGGGCATAGCAGTGACGGCACTGGAAATTGCAGCGCGCGGTGAGGTTGAAGGCCACTTCTCCCCGATAGTAAGCGGACTGTGAGGGCGGATCGAGTGGCGTGTCGGCCAACACTGCGGCCTCGGCAAGTTGGCTGAGATATGCCTCAGTATCCGCGAGCGCCCTGCTCTGGGGAATTCCATAACGGGCGCTGAGAGCAGCGGCGATGTCGGCCACCGACCGCTCGCCGTCACATAGCAGCGCAATCTGTCTGCCGGTATCCGTGGTGACCGTCCAGGCTCCGGTGGCGGGCACCAGTAGCAGTGCCAGGTCACCTCGCTGGAAGACCTTGACGGGGTTAGCTGGACGGGGTCGGGCCTGTAGATGCGATGTCTGCATTGTACCCCCCATTGAAGATGTGAACCGCGCCGGCGGGCGCGGTCCTGATAGCGAATAGGTGAGGCGGCAGGGGACATATCCGGGGCCCTTTAGCGAACCCCTATTCCAGCCCCGGCACCTCCAGGAGACCGCCGTGCTGCAGATGGAAGACCGCTGCAATAGCATCGCGTCTGAGTGAGGCCCGGTCCTCATCGGGATGCAGGGCTGCGAAATCGTCGGCGATTTGCTGCTGCGTGCGAGTGCCGTCACACAGCTCCCACACCTCGCGTGCGGCAAGGTTGAGTGTGCAGACACCGCCATCGGGCAGGTAGACGAGGGTCTCGCCGGCTAGTTCCTGAGCAGTCAAGTCAACACGGCGGGGGCGACTCTCGGCCCTCATCATTGCCTCCCGTTGCATACACTGGTCGCCTCATGGGGCCACGGCCACCAGAGGCACAGCGGGTGAAATGTCTGCATTCTCTTCAGCCACTTGACGTGCCCATCCACGAAGAGGTAATTCGCGCCGCCGTTGTGGCGTTCCCATGCCACGTTGCCGTCGGGCGGAAAGAGGCTCGAGTGGGCGGGGTCGCGTGTCGAGTACCAGGAGTTGTGGTTCTCCGCCAGCATGATTACATCCGCCGGGCTGGGAATGTCAATGGCGCTGATGACCCCGAAATAGGCGGCTGCCTGAATGTTCCATTCGGGGAACCCATAGCTGACATGAGTCTGTCCGGCCTGATTTGGGCACACGAAGATATCGGAGTTCCGAACATAGGGCTGGATGACCTCCACATACCCGCCGCAACCGGGGCGGTATTCATCGGGGAGACACTCGTCATAGTCCTGGCTGTACATCTCCAGGCCCAGCCCGATCTGCTTGAGGTTGGACAGGCAGGAGCTCTGGCGAGCCTTCTCGCGGGCGCGGGCAAACACCGGAAAGAGTATCGCCGCCAAAATCGCGATTATCGCGATGACCACGAGTAACTCAATCAGCGTAAAGCCCCGCCCCATGCGGCCACGGCGGGAGTGTTTTGATGAATTTTCACAGCTTGCCATCGCTTCCCACCCGGGCGCTGCGAGATCACGCAACCTGCCGGCGCGTACCATGCAATCACTGCCAGGTACGCGCCGGAGGATGCACTTATTCTCACACAACCGCTGCTGGCTAGATCTTCGTCAGGTTCTCCAGCAACTCCTGCTCCATCTGCTCCGGGTTGCGGCGGCCGAAGTCAATCATGGTCGTGCCGCGCATCTTCGAGCTGCCATTGGAGCTTATCGTCTCAAGACGATAGAGATAGTGCCCCTCACCCAGCGGGATGGTGTCATCAATGAAGCGGTACTCATCACCGTCGGCCTGGATCATCTCCTCGTTGATCTTCACCCAGCCGCCGAAGATCGTCGCGGCCCGGTAGATGTCGAAGCCGACATAGTCTATCTCGTCGCTTACCTTCCACTCCAGGTACGCCTTGCCGTTGCGAATAGTGGCAACGAACTCGTCCACACCTGCGGCGGTGGGGAGGTCGTTCCAGGCTGCGTCGGCGTCCGGCCAGGAAGGTTACAGTAACCGGATAAGCTG
>CAZCJS010000228.1:0-6873 GCA_964498775.1 uncultured Armatimonadia bacterium | reverse complement strand
CGCGCGGTGTGTAGCGGATATCGTGCAAATCAAGCCATGAGGTAACGTCTTCGAGGAAAATCCTCACCACCATAGGTTCAGCCAGATAGAAGAGGTCATTTACTGCCAGCATCGCCTGAAGCAGATTATGCTTCCTGAGTGCGAAACTGTCAGAGGATGTCTTGACCTCCAATGCCTCGCTACTGAGACCGACGCCAAATCCATTTAGAGTGACCCTGAGAAGATCCTGCCGGTGCTTGCTGCGCAGATTACAGCCACACAGCTTCAGATCCCGGAGAACATAGCCATCGTCAGTGAGGATGTATCCCTCCCCAGTCCTCTTCGCATAGATCTGCAGATAGTCATTATGGCGATCCAGGTAGGGCGTCGTGATCTCCACCCAATCGTCAGTGACCTGGCGAAGGTTCGTCTTGTCCTTCAACCATTCAACATACTGGTCTAAGAGAAGCTCAATCTCATTGATCATTCAAATAGCGACCTCTGCCGCACGATGCTGGGCGGCTGTGTGATATTGCAGAAGCGCATGAATGCTTGTAGCGTCTCCCAAGCATCCGCAATGTCGGGGAAATCGCTCTCGGTAACAGCCCTTGCCCACTTGTCGCCGTACCCTTCCACATAGTAGTGCAGATGTGGTGTAGGGATTTCCTGTTCGTCTGGGTTTCGGTGCGGCGATCCTGCCAAGTCTAACCGGTAAAGTACAACTACCTGGCGAGCGCGGTCTTGGTACTTGATCTTCGCTGCGTCAATGCCCCCTCGCTCAATATCCAGAAGGAACTTCTCCCGTCCGTCCGCAGACACCAGCGGTATGCACACTGAGCCACCCATATCCGGGTAGGGCCACTTCTCGTCATCTGCACGGTGCTTCTCCATCGCAATCAGCGCATCGGCCTCCGCCTGTGTCAGGTTGATCTCAGCCATTTGTTGTCTCCTGGAGATGCACTGGCCATCTTTGGTGGACCGTGGCCTGTGGCCGTTGTGACATGGTCCGTCCCACTCTACCTCGACCCAGTATGTTTTCGCCGCCAAGATGGCGATTCCTGCTCACGCAACACTGGGCAGACCTATTCCCGTAGCAGCGCCCTGTAGAGATGCACCGTCAGCCAGGGGAAAGTGTCCTCGCAGGCGCCGGCGGTGACTGCCACCTTGTTCCCGCCATTGTCCTCGGCATCAGTTTCCGCCTTCTCAGGGGGGACTTCCACCTTCGTCTTGCCGCGCAGATGGGCCACCGCCAGCCACCCGGTATCGTTGGCTATGTCGAGGTACTCCGGCTCGAAATTGTACTTGTGACCCACAATCCAGCCCGCCGCACCCGCCTCGGCCATCTCTTGAGATGTATGGATCGAGTACAGCGCCAGTGGAAAGCGCTTGCCTTCTGGATAAACCAGACTCTCGGGATCAATCGCGTCCTGTGCAGCAGTTGTCGCCAGATGCACCAGCCCCACGCCCACTGCCACGAGTGTCAACAGCAGGCGCCATCCGCTTGAACTGGTCATGATGTCATATCAGCTCCAGTCTTCCATCTGCACCATTTGCACGGAATCAGTACCATGACTACGTGCTCGCCGCCATCATCCGCTCTACTGCTCTCCGCGCTCCGTCGGCAATCTCCGCATCTATCTCGATCCGGTACTGCCCCTTACGCAATGCCTCCACCACCTTGGGCAGCGTTATCTTCTTCATGTTGGGGCATATCGCGCCGCGTATCACGTGAAATGTCTTCTCAGGGTTCTCCTTCTGCAGCCGGTGAGCCATGTCATACTCGGTACCCACAATTATCTCTCTTGCCTCGGTTTCACGTGCATAGCGCACCATGCCACCCGTCGAGAGTACCGCGTCCGCGTACTGCCGCGCCTCAGCAGAAACTTCCGGATGCACCATCACCACCGCTTCCGGGTACTTCTCCTTGGCATCCCTGATTGTCTGGGGCGCAATCCGCACATGTGTCGCACAGTAGCCCTCCCACAGAATGACCTGCTTGTCGGTGTGCTCCTGCACCCAGCTTCCGAGATGACGGTCCGGCACAAAGATGACTTCCTCCGCATCCAGGCTCTCGACTATCTGCACCGCGTTGGCCGAGGTGCAGCAAATGTCGCTCGCCGCCTTGGTTGCCGCAGAAGTGTTCACATAGGCGACAACCGGCGCGCCCGGATGCTGCTGCTTGACCTTCGCCAGCGCCTCCGCAGTCACCATATCCGCCATTGGACAACCGGCATTTGCATCCGGCAGCAATACCGTCTTATCCGGCGAAAGCAGCTTGGCCGTCTCAGCCATGAAATGCACGCCACAGAAAACTATGATCTCGGCGTCTGTATCGGCAGCCTTGCGTGAGAGTTCCAGCGAGTCGCCCAGGTAGTCAGCGATGTCCTGAACCTCAGGAATCTGGTAATTGTGTCCCAGAATCACGGCGTTCTGCGCGTCCCTCAGTCGCCTTATCTCGCTGACTAACTCCTCGGTATCTATAACTGACATCAATATCACACCTCTACTGTATCGGTGAAAATGTTGTTGCTAAATGGTATTATACAGCCTGTCTGTTCTTGTGCCAATCTTGAGCAGTATCTTTACCCCATCTGCTATAATAGATCACGATGCTTGCCTGTGACATCCGGGCGGGATATTCTCAGGGAAATGGAGTGAATGCGATGGAATCGTTGGGACCCGATAGCAATAGGCCGTATCGCGAAACCTTCTTACAGGCTGCAAGCAGCCTCTACCGTAACATGCGCTATCTCGTATTCATCTACGTGGTCGGCTCCGCCCTCGCCATCGTGGCAGTCGCTGTTACATCCAGCCCCGGCTCACAAGATTTCTCTCTCGGCATTGTTTTCCTGGCCTACGGAATAGCCGGGCTGGCCGCCGCGATCTTCCTCTACGCATTCATTCAGCTAGTCGTTCTGGCCTGTTGTGCCTACGGTGAGTGGCTTTGTGAGCAGAACGCCAAATTCGATGCCGATAGCTGATGCCGTCTATCAGCCTCTCTGCTCTCGGCAATATGCCTACTACTCGCCTTCCGCGACCGGCATAGGTACGATGCAACTCATCGCTACACCGTCAAGCGCAAAGCTGACCGTGCAGTCTGCCCCCCCCGGCCGCACTGTCACCTCCCCCAACTCCGGTTTGTCCCCCACGTGCGGCACCAGCACTGTAGCCAGCCACTGCTCGCCGGCTCCCTTGGCTTCCCATTTCACTACATACACCGGGTACGCATCCGGCATGCGGCAGTCCGACTGGTAGCTAAATTCCGCGTCTGCCACATCTCCTCCGTTCCACCCATCGCCACCAGTGCGTACCGCGATGCCCTTACCTGCGCGGGCAGCGACATAGCAATTGCCGTCGCGCACGGTCTCTCCCAGCACGTACAGCCGCGAGGTGTACGTATGCTCGGCTTCGTCATTCGGCACCAGGCGATCAACGACTACAAACGGCCCACCGCGCTCGTGGTACATGGCTCGGTAGTGCCTCACTGTCGGGTACAGATCGTGGTAGATCGCCACCGCGTCATGGCCCTCATCGGTTTCCCATTTCAGCAAGGTGCCCCGGCCTTGTTCCTGGTTTGCGCCATCAACTACGATTGTGTTGTGATGCTCCGTCTTCTTCCAGCCATACCGCGAATCCACCATCCAGGCCTCGCCGTCGGCATATAGCACGAAGTTGCCCTTGTCACAGTGCCCGTGCCCGCCGCCGTGAGGACCGAAATCCAAGGCCGCATAGTACGCGTCTTCCTCCCAGCTGTCCCGCAGCACTGCTATCCCGCTGTCCGGCAGTAACACGCTGGTGAAATCGGATCGCTTCGGAGTGTAGCCGGGGTAGTCTGCTATCATGGCCGGAGTCTTCGTATTGCGCGTAGCAAAGCCATACTCCCTGTTGCCAAGCCAATGGGCCAACTGATGGAGCCGGTGGTATCCGGTACCGGGGTCGGACTGGCCGCCGTCATTGAAGCGTGGCATCCCACCATTGGGCGTTACCACCTTTACCATCCACTCGAGCATGTCGCCGATTCGGTTCCCCTCGAGCTCCTCGGTGACAAAGTCCTCGCCCTGCAGCTTCTTCGCAGCCATGTAGTACATCACCATCGGCTTGGCGGCGAACATGTGATATGCTGTGGTGACTTCCAGCCAACCGCCGTCACCGAGAATGCCCCGATGGGTATGAGGACGGTAGCGTGCAGCAAGCTCCCGCCAGTAGGGCGCCTCCGGAAGCGCCCACCAATAGCTACCCGCCAGACCGACGCCTCCGCAATACCGACAGTGCGCGTTATGCTGCGGCTTGTCCAACGGAATGTAGGCCAGGGCCACTGTTAGCTCCCGCGTCATCTCCCGCACATGCCACAACACGCGCCGCTTATCATCCCGCGACATCAGCGGTTCCATCACATCGAAGTGCTCGATCGCGCTCAGCGTTCGGTACTGCTGGTCCCACGGCACGTTGGAGCTATAGTAGCACCTGTACGCCGCATGGACTTCCCATTGCCGCACGCTCCCATCCAGCCACAACTCAACCGCCTTGGGGCCGTACTTATCCATTCCCGTGAGCATGTAAACCGAGATGATGCGATTGAGACTCCCCGCCTGCTTGTATTCCGCTACATCATAGACCTCGGTGCGCCGAGCTAAATCCGGCGCCGGCTGCCAGGTGGGCGGGGTCTGATCCATCAGTTCATCGGCGCCTGCGACATTCGGTTGCCACTTACTCATATAGAACTCATCTGTCGTATTGCGCTCCCACATCTGCGCCAGCCGCTCGTCGTCGTAGAACACCCCGGGCCGGAAATCGTCCAGCATCTGGTCCATGAACTCGGCGTCCTCCTCCGCCCGCAGCCGCACGAATCGCCACATCGCCGCCTGGCAGCGCAGCGAGGTATCCGCCGTCGCCAGATTCGCCGCCACTAGCTCATCCAGTGGCATCGCCTCACCCATCTCCGACAGCGCCAGTACCTTGTCCCACGCCGTAGCCGCATTGTCCTTCGGCAACTCCCGGCCCAGGTAGTACGCTTGCGTCACTGCAGTGGCGGCCAGTTCACGGAAGCGCGTCCGCTTCGGCAACTCCGGCAGATCCTCGAAAACACCTGCCAGTAGTCGCTGTGTCTGCCAGTACCAGAACGGCTCCTCGGTTTCATAGTGGTGCCAGACATGCGTGGTCACCGTAGCGGCGTATGCTGCGAGGAGGCTCTCGGCAGCGGCTTCCTGTGCTGTCGGCCCTTCCTGCGCTCCCTGTAGGATGAGGTACGCCCGCGCCAGCGACGGCCCTGCCTTAGCAGCCACCACGGCCGCGCTGCTGCTATAGGACATGTAGTCCACCCACATCGGCGGGTTCTCGCGCATCGTCAGCAGTATCTCGTGCTCCCCGGCAGCATCACCCTCAACCGTATAGCTGCCGCTCTTGCCATATTCACCCAGCTTCAGGCCGAAGTACTGCTTCTCCCCGCCGTCAATCTGCACGAATAGCGAATCCGCCGATGAGCCTGAGCCTTTCGTCACGAAACGCACCTGGCTCTTGCCCGCCGGAAGCTCCAGCCGGAACAGTATCTGCGCCTCGTGACTGGTTACCTCCAGCGCCTTGCCGCCGCTTGCCGTCTCATCATCCACGAGCTTTGCGTCGGAGAATTCTGCCGTCTCAGCCTCGACTATCTCGCCCGGCCAGAGCTCCTCCGCTGTCAGCCCCGACAGTATCTCCCGCGCGGCTTTCAGTATGGTCTCACACTCGTCGCCTGCTGATTCCCCCTCGGAGCCGATGATCTCCAGCCGCGTCTGTAGCATATCCGCCAGCATCAGCAGCTTGCGTCCGGGCTCCTCACTGCTCTCGACCAGCCCGAAGCCCTCACCCATCAGCCGCTCCAGCCGCTTCTGCATCCTGCCGGTGTCTTCTCCGCGCAGCCGCATCAGCCGCAACTGGTCGCCGGTCATGCTCAGGCGGTAGCACCAGTCCATAAATGGGTCGGCTTCCTTGCCGGTCGTGACAGCCAGCTTGGCCTCAACCTGGGCGGGCAGCCCTTCGATATCAACCGGAGAATGCCCGGCCGCATAACCGGCCGCTCCCAGCATCACTAGGCCCACCAATATCATCACATTTCGCATCACCACTACCTCCCATCGCTATCCTACCTACCCTTCTCTCTTCGCCACCAAAAGGCCTGATTCCTGTGCAGGGATTGCGGCGGTGGCGGCGAATTATGGCCTGTATTGGGCCTTCACATTGGGCTTCCGCAACGGTTGCCGGCAGGTGACGTGGAGTGTTGTGTGCTTGAGTGAGCGTGGAGCGCTGGTGTCGCAATATCCCCAAGGAGGATGAAACACAATGCAACAGCATTACAGTCGGAGCAGGCGGAGAGTACATGCAGTAGTCGCGTGGCTTCTGATTGTAGCGATGCTGGCAACAGTGGTGGGAATCGGCTGTCATGGTGGTGGTGGGGTCGGGCCGGGCCCGGAGCCGGCTGGCGGAGCCGGCTTCGGCGCTGCCTCGTGGATCATCGAGCAGATCGGCGCCGGCATAATCGCCTACATCACTGGGGAGAGCGCCGGCTGGCTGCTGTCGTTTGTCGGGGGTGACGATGACGGCATGAAGGACGCCGTTGATGAGATGAACCAGAAGCTGGATGAGGTGATCGCCGACCTCGCAGTGATCGAGGCGGAACTGGACGCGATCATGAAGCTGATCAAGCTGAGCACGGACGAGATTAAGAACATCGAGCAGCAGTTCTTGATAGCTGAGCCGCAAAACGTCATCAACAACACCTATGACAACATGAAGGGCGTGTTCACAGCCGACAAGATCGGGACACCCGCCGGTAAGGCTGCGTCACAGGATACGACGAACGACATCCTGAGCACGGGCCGGACCAATATTGACCAGAAGATGTATGACATTCATGCCGGC
>CAZCJS010000227.1:0-6874 GCA_964498775.1 uncultured Armatimonadia bacterium | reverse complement strand
GGTCAAGGCGGAGTTTCCCATCAACCTGTGGCCGAACGCGGTGCAGGCTTATCATCGCTGGATTTATGAAGCGGTTCGGGAAAACAGGCGCTACGATGCATTCGCGCGTGAGTTGCTGACGGCCAGTGGCAGCAATTTTCGGGTGCCGGCGGTGAACTTCTACCGCGCAATCCAGGGAAGAGAGCCCTCGTCTGTCGCCTCGGCGGTGGCTCTGAGCTTCATGGGGGTGCGCCTGCAGAGCTGGCCGGACGCCCGCAGTTCTGCAATGGCAGACTTCTTCTCGCGGATCTCTTATAAGAGCACGGTGGAGTGGAAAGAGGAAATCGTCTGTCTTGACACGGCGCCGGCGGAGGCTTTAGCGGCCGTTCTGCCCGATGGCACCAAGGTGACAATCCCCCCGGATAAGGATCCCCGCGAGGTTTTTGCTGATTGGTTGATCACCCCGGAGAATCCGTGGTTCGCGCGCAATATCGTGAACCGGATATGGTCGTGGTTTCTGGGCCGCGGGATTATCCACGAACCAGATGACATTCGGCCGGACAATCCCGCCGTGAATCCTGAACTGCTGTCTTACCTGTCAAAGGAACTGGTGGAATCTGACTACGACCTCCAGCACATCTACCGGTTGCTGCTCAACTCCCGCACCTACCAGCAGTCCTCGATCGCGCGTAGCGATCATCAGGATACCGAAGCCATGTTCGCGGTGTACCCGGTTCGTCGGCTCGATGCGGAAGTGCTGATTGATGCGTTATGCTGGCTCGGCGGGGACACGCAGGGCTATTCGAGCGCGATACCGGAGCCTTTCACCTTCATCCCCGAGTCGCACCGGGCGATCACGCTGGCGGATGGGAGCATCACAAGTTCGTTTCTGGAGATGTTTGGGCGGACAGCTCGGGACACAGGTCTGGAAACCGAGCGGAACAGTCAGCCCACAGACGCACAGCGTCTCTATCTGCTGAACTCAACGGATGTCCAGCGCAAGATCACGCGCAGTCCGCTGCTGACAAGCCTGATCCGGGTCAGCAAGGGGAACCGTGGCGACCTCATCAGTTTGATGTATCTGACTATCCTGTCGCGCCACCCAACGCAGGCCGAGTCAGCCAGTGCGCAACGGTACTTCGAGACCGACGGGCTAGCGCCGAAACAAGCGATGGATGACTTGGCCTGGGCACTGGTTAACAGCAAGGAATTTCTCTATCGGCATTGAGCCGGTAGGCGTCAGGCCTCAATATTGCCCGATGGGAGAGAAGGAGGGGCCATGAACGAGCAGCATATTATGGCTGTGTTGGGCTGGCCGAGATGGCGGAGCGTGGGAGCCTGCGTACTGACGCTGGTTATCTGCGGTTGGGCACTGGCAGCGCCAGTGGCGACACCACCGAAGGCCAAGGCAGTCATCCAGATCTGGATGTGGGGCGGGCCCTCACAGCTCGACACCTTCGATCCAAAGCCGGATGCCGGCTATGATTACTGCGGTCCGCTGAGCCATCCGATTCCGACCAATGTAGAGGGGATCATAATCGGCGAACTACTGCCGATGTTGGCGCAGCAGGCCGACAAGTACTCGATCATCCGCAGCATGACCCATGGGGTGAACAGCCATGAGACGGCGTCGTATATCGTGCAGACCGGGCGGCGGCCTGGCGGCATGGTTTACCCGTGCGTCGGAGCTGTTGTCTCGCTGTTTAAGGGATATGATCACGGCTATGAGGGGTTGATCCCGCCGTATATCGTACTGACCAGACCCCAGGGGCGCTTTTCTGAAGCGGGCTTTTTAGGCCCCCGCTACAAGCCATTCGCTACCGGCGGCGACCCGAACGGAAAGCGGTTCGAAGTAGAGGGGGTAGTTGCCGAGGGGATCTCTGAACAGCGCCAGCGAGACCGGCGCGAACTGCTGCGTGCGCTTGATACGCTTGGTAACGCCATGCCTGCGAACCCGAATTTTGAGCGTCTCAACCGTTGTGAGGAGAAGGCCTACGACCTGATCCTCGGTGATGCAGGCAAGATGTTCGACTTGTCGGATGAGCCGGATGAAATGCGTGATCGGTATGGCCGCAACACTTTCGGCCAATCCTGTCTGATGGCGCGGCGTCTGGTGGCGAGTGGGGTGCCTTATGTGACGATCAATTACGGCGGTTGGGATACCCACAAGAACCACTTCGAAACCGTGCGCCGAAAGTTGCCCGAAATGGACCGGGGGATGGCCACACTGCTTGAGGACCTAGCTGACCGGGGGCTGCTCGAGAGCACGATCGTGTGGTGGGGTGGCGAGTTTGGGAGAGGTCCCAAGGTTGACTGGGAGCCGCCGTGGAACGGAGGCCGCTCGCACTATGGTGCATGTTTCTCCGTCGTGCTGGCGGGCGGAGGTTTCAAAGGCGGTCTGGTGGTAGGAGCTTCGGACGCTAAGGGTGAGCAGGTCGCCGAACGCCCAGTTTCGCCGCAAGATTTGATCGGTAGTATGTATGAACTATTGGGCATTGATACTGATGCCCAGTTGCCCAACCCACAGGGAATGGACATTCGTGTATTGCCGGAAGCAGCTCAGCCGGGGCAAGCATCGGGTGGTCGTCTCAGGGAAATCATGTGAGCAGGAGCAGAATCGTGGTCGGTCATGCGTACTCAGCATTTAGAGTGGTATTGGTGACGGTGCTGGCCGTGGGCGTGACGAGCGCTTGGGGTCAGTCGACTCGGAGAGAGCCATACAGCGGCTACGTGTACCCGGCCGGTGGGGAACAGGGCCGCAGCTTGGAGGCCACGGTCGGTGGCCAGAACCTTCGGGATGTCACCGGAGTGTACGTCACGGGTGGGGGGGTACAGGCCTCGGTGATCGAGTATGTAAGGCCTCTCAACAACCAGCAACTGAGGGATGTTGGGATACACCTGCGGGCGCATATGCAGCAGCGACGTGCCGAGATGCAGGGCCAAGGCAAGGGTGCGGGGGACAAACAGAAGCCAACTGTGGCCAAGAAGACAGAGCTGCCGGAGCTTCCGGACCATCCGTGGCTCCGCGGGCTGGAGAAGCTGAGCTCTGATGAACTGAACAGGTTGCGGCTTAGACTTTTTGACCCCAAGAAACAGCCGAATACGCAGATTGCTGAATGGGTGCTAGTTGAACTGGAAATTGCCAACGACGCAGCGCCTGGGCTGCGGGAGCTCCGGGTGAGCACGCCACAGGGCTTGAGTAACCCGGTGCGTTTCAAGGTGGGGCTGCTGGCGGAGGTCAATGAGCAAGAGCCCAACGCTCGCCAGGACGCGGCCGGAAGCAAGCTAAAGTTACCTGTGGTGCTCAACGGGCAGATCATGCCGGGCGACACCGATACCTTTCGTTTCGAGGCGCGAAAAGGGCAGCGTCTGGTCCTAACGACAGAGGCGCGAAGTCTGATGCCGTATCTGGCCGATGCCGTGCCGGGATGGTTCCAGGCCACACTGGCCATCTACGATGCCGATGGCAAGGAAGTAGCCTATGCAGATGATTACCGCTTCGCTCCCGATCCGGTTGTCTTCTATGAGGTCCCTAGAGATGGCGAGTATACGGTGGAGATCCGGGACGCTATCTATCGTGGGCGGGAGGATTTCGTCTATCGCATCACCGTGGGGGAGCAACCGTTCATCACGCAGATGTTCCCTCTGGGTGGGCGGACAGGCGCGACGACAAGTGCAGCGATTGCCGGCTTGAACCTGCCGACTGAGCGCGTCGAGTTGGCTACCGCGCCCGGGGCCGAATACGTGCGGCAGGCCAGATGGCGCTGGGATGCCGGCCTCTCCAATGTGCTTGCCTATGCGGTGGATACGCTACCCGAATGCGAGGAGAGCGAACCAAACGACAGCATCGAGAGTGCGCAGGAGGTGCGCCTGCCGCAGATAATCAACGGTCGTATCGGGCGGAGTGGGGACGTGGATGTGTTCCGGTTCGAGAGCCAAGCAGGTGATGAGATAGTAGCCGAAGTGTACGCGCGGAGATTGCAGTCGCCGCTGGACTCGCTGCTGCGGCTCACTGATATAACGGGCCGGGTGCTGGCATGGAACGATGATCACGAGGACAAAAGAGCCGGTCTGTTCACGCACCACGCCGATTCGCACCTGTCAGCGGTCTTGGAGAAGAAGGGCACTTACACAGTGCAGATTGGCGATACACAGCAGCACGGGGGTGACGAGTACTGCTATCGGTTGCGGATCGGCCCACGGCGTCCAGATTTTGCACTGCGGTTGACGCCTTCGAGCATAGCTATCCCGGCGGGGAGAGCCGTTGCGATGACCGTATATGCGCTGCGCCAGGAGGGGTTCGGCGGTGCTATCGAGGTGGCACTGACTGGTGCGCCGGAGGGCTTTATCCTGAGCGGTGGGTATATTCCGGCGGGGCGGGATCATGTCCGGATGACTTTGACGGCGCCGAAAAAGCCGACAGAGCAGCCGATTGAATTGCACCTTGAAGGGCGCGCGCAGGTCGGGGAGGCAACAGTCAGGCGGCCGGTAGTCGCCGCCGAGGATTTGATGCAGGCCTTTTTCTATCGCCACTTGGTACCGTCGCAGAAGCTGGCGGCCATGGTGCTAAAGGGAAGACCGTTTGCACCGACCATCGAGGTACTCAGTGAGTTGCCGCTTCAGATTCGCAGGGGTGGTACTACTGAGGTGCAACTTGAGGCGACGGGTAAGCAGGTCAACAACATTCACCTGGAACTCAATGAAGCGCCCGCGGGAGTGAGCTTGCACAAGGTGACGGAAGTGGCAGGCGGCCTGGCGCTCGTGCTGCAGTCGGATGTCAAGGCGGCTGAGGTCGGCTATGAAGACAACCTGATCGTTGACGTGGCGGTTGATATTGATACCAAGGGCCGCGACGGCAAGGCGCGGAAATGGCGGGTCTGGCTCGGTGCTCTGCCGGCGATTCCCTTTGAGATTGTGAAGCAGTAAGCAGTAGTGCGTGATTCGGAGGCTATAGGATGACAGAAAGTTCCGTGGTAGAACCGGGACAGGACCTGCAGGTGCGTGAAGTGCCCCGGGACGGGATGCGAGAGTTCTTCCTGACATGCGCGGGGACAACCGCGGCGAGTCTCGGTCCGACGGCGGTGCGTCTGGAAGAAGGCTTCGGCGGCACCGTGGTAGCCGCGCAGTGTTTGGGGCCGGCTGCAAGTGAGTTCAGCCGATCCGCAGCGGATACGTTGTTGACCGGGACTACCGTGCCCCTCACCTGGGTACTGGGGGAGAGTTCGGCCCATTGGCTGGGAGGGATCCACCTGCACGCAGTGGCTGACGCAGAAGTCAGGCCGCTGGTGCTTGACGGCAAAGTCGTGGGTACGCTGATCGGCGGCCGGTATGCGGAGGAGTGCATGCTGGGTGGAATTCACGCGCAGGACACCACGGTCGCAGCTGCTGTCCAGGCGCGTACCACCTACGAGCGCATGGAGCAGGCTCTAGCCCTGGCGGGTATGGATTTCAGCCACGTGGCGCGAACCTGGCTATACCTGGACGACATTTTGTATTGGTATGGGGATTTCAACCGCGTACGGACGGCCTTTTACACCGAACGCGGCGTTTTCGACGGTCTGGTGCCAGCGAGCACGGGGATCGGCGCCAGCAACCCGCACGGTGCAGCCATGGTTGCCGGTGCTTACGCGGTCAGGGCCATCCACCCCGAAGTGACGGCGCAAGCCGTGGTTTCACCTCTCCAGTGTCCAGCACTGGAGTATGGGAGTTCTTTCAGCCGCGCGGTAGAGGTTGCCATGCCGGACCTCCGACGCCTGTTCATTTCCGGCTCCGCGAGCATTGCGCCTGACGGGAAGACGCAGCATGTGGGCAATGTCGCGGCTCAGACGGCACGAACCTGTGAGGTAATTGCGGCAATCCTGGAGTCGCGTGGTATGGGGTGGGATGACGTGACCCGCGCCACGGCTTATGTGCGCTTTCGCGAGGATGCACGCGTCTTCGAGCAGTACTGCGCAGCCGTGGGCATGCCGTCTCTGCCGGTGATCGTGGCTCACAATGTTATCTGCCGAGGTGACCTGCTGTTCGAGTTGGAAGTTGATGCCGTGGAGGCGCGGTCATTTCGGCCCTAGGCCGGAAGCGGAGATCGAGATACTAGTGCCCACGTGTCATCTCCACGTTGTGCTCCCCATAAGCACGGTATTTGCGCGGGAGTGTTGATGTCCCCGGCTTTAGTGTCCACATGCGACTTCTCTCCGGACAAACTTGGCATGAGAGCAGATCAAGGTTTATACTCTCCACGAAAGCTTTGTCAATGATACAGTGAGGCTTGAGCAGCGGATGTCTGAGGTTAGTCGTTGTCCAGCGCTGACACTCGGGGCCGTATTCAGAATGCGAAATGAGGTTTGGCAAATGTTCGATCCAGGATCTACAGGCTGCGGCATCTACGACATTCAACGATTCGGTGCGGTGGGGGATGGGAAGACCAAGGCCACCTCGGCCGTGCAGCAGGCGATTGATGACTGCCACGAGATGGGCGGCGGGACGGTGCTGGTGCCGCCGGGCATCTATCTCATTGGCACGATCTACCTCAAGAGCGGGGTGACATTACACTTGTCGGCCGGAGCGGTGCTGCGCGGGAGCAGTCGCCGCGAGGACTACAACCCGGATGACGTCTTCCCCGAGAACCAAGTCTTCTCACGGGAGAATGTGACCGGCGCACACTTGGTGATCGCCTACCAGGCAGAGAATGTGTCAATTACGGGAGAAGGCACCATTGACGGCAACAGTTCACAGTTTTTCGAGCCGCTGCCTGCTGATGAGATCACCACCTCCTACCAGTACCGAGCGAAGCATTTCACCGTCGCTGAGTGGCGCCCCGGTCAGATGGTCTTCTTTTGCCGCTGCACGAATGTATCTGTGAGAGACATCTCGCTCGTAAACGCTCCCTACTGGACGG
>CAZCJS010000226.1:0-6924 GCA_964498775.1 uncultured Armatimonadia bacterium | reverse complement strand
CCATGCAGTTGAAGGCGGTGGTGCCTCCTGCACGCAGGCGGGGCAGGTCCACATGATACTCCGGCCACTCGCCGACTATCTCCATCGGCTCCTTGCGCGCCCAGTGCTCGATGAAAGAGTCGTTGTGTCCATCATAGATGACGGCTTTATCGTGGAGTTCTCGCGCCTGCTCAGATATTTCCATAATGGGCTTCCTTCTTTCTGCGATGTTTACTCAGTGCATCGTCTGGCCGCCGTCAACATTCAGCGCCTGGCCGGTGATATATGCCGCCTCATCGCTGCACAGAAACAGCAGCGTATTGCCCACATCGTCGTACGTGCAGCCACGTTTCAGCGGCACCTTGTCAACATACATCTGCCGCACTTCCGCCTCGGTCTTGCCCCAGCGCTCGGCATATTGTGCATAGAGACTGTCAACCCACAGCGGTGAGTCCAACAAGTTCCCCGGGCAGATGGCGTTGACGCGGATATTGTGCTCGGCCAGCTCCAGCGCCAGGCTCTGCGTCAGCCCGATACCCCCGAACTTGCTCGCCGCATAGGCCGAGTTCTTATAGCTCCCCGTTTTCCCCGACTTGCTGTTAATCTGCACGATGACGCCCTGGTTACGCGGTATCATCGCCTGCGCCGCATACTTGGCCACGATCATGTAGCCGACGAGGTTGACTTCCATAACCTTGGCCCATTTTGCGGCGCTGAACTCCGTGATCTCTCCCGATATGAGGATGCCAGCATTCGACACCGCAATATCAAGCTTCCCGAATAGGTCCACCACTTCATCAACGGCTCCGCTGACATGTTTCTCATTGGTGACATCGGCGGGAAGGCCGATAGCGCGGACACCATGGGCGGTGGCGAGTTCCGAGGCTGCGACCGCGGCCTCCTCCGCCTGCAAATCCAGCAGCGCCACTCCCGCCCCTGCTTGGGCCAGCCGTTCGGCAAGTGCCCGGCCAAGTCCCTGCGCCGCCCCGGTCACCAGAGCGACCTTGCCGCTCAGGACTTTGTTGCCGTCATCTACTGTCATCGGCTATCCCTCCACCAGGAAGTGGTTTATCAGCGCCTCTTCCGCCTCCTGCGTCCACTGGTTCATGGGGCCGAGCTTCTCAGCCACTTCCGGCAGCAACTCCGCGAGGTCCTCTAGCCGCGTCAGGGCCAGTCCCCGCACCTGCGGGTAGATGACGATTTTCCCGGGGAAGGTTCCATCGCGTACTGCCTCCATGCCGTCCCAGGTCGCCTCCATCCCGCCGATGCCGGCGACCGCCCCGTTCGTGGACAGCTCCCGGCTCTCAGCCATCCGAATCGTAGTGGCCAGGTCCTCAATGCCCGACCCGCTGGAACCGGTATAGCGCACTCCTCTGAGTGCAACAGCGGTGACATCGAGGGCCGCCGTCGTACCCCGTGCCGCTCCCGCGAAGACATTGAACATCCCGTTATCTGCAAGGTGCGCTGCCGCTTGCGAAATCACCACCGGTATCGCCGCCATCGTCACGATATCATCGAAGCCCTCCGGGGCAACTTCCCGCAGCTTTTGGTCGAACTCCTCCGGCGACATCTGCGTCGGATTTAACCCGATGAGCGTGACGTCGTTATCGTCTGCGATGCTCTCAAAACGTCGCAACGCCGTGGCGAGCCGCTCATCATCAATGTCACTGACCACGATTACCGCCGGCCGATTGCTGCTTTCGAGCGCAAGCTGCAGATGCATCTGGCCCATCGGACCGGCGCCTCCGACCAGCCAGGTCTTCCCACCGACTTGCAGCGTTATCGGACGGAGCTTGCGATATGCGGCCAGCGCATCGTCCGGACTCGCGCCGCTGTAGTAGGTGTCATCATAGTGTACGCGCCCGACATCGAGATTCGCCGGGCCGGGGAATGGCTTGTCCGTAATCAGGTTCAGTCTGCCACCCCGACTCAGTGTCCGGTCGGCGGCCTCAACAACCTCCGTACTGCCGCTGCCCAGCACGAACACGTCGTCGAATCCCTTGCCTCCGGTATGCTCTTCTACCAGCGCAGGCGGGTCAATCTCGGCCATGCTTGCCGTGACTATCACCGGCACTCCCGCACTATTGGCCAGGTCCCGGATATCGCGTGCCAACGGTTCCGGCACATCAGTCAGCACTACGCGGCGGGGTGCCATGATATCCCCGTACGGGATCCGGAAAGCAATCTCGTCGGCTCCCGGGGTGCCTACGACCCAGACGGCGCCGCCCGCTTTCAGATCCGCCCGGCGCACGTCGCGATAGGCGCGGACCACACAGGCCCACGGCTCGGCGAGCGCCGCCTCCGAGTAGCCGGTCTCGCTCTGCAGTGGCACCATATACACCCCGTCATCACCGGCGAGGATTTCTTCTCCCAGCAGCACGTATTGCTCCAGCGCACCTGGCAGCATATACCCGAACGCGAGATTCACACCCTTGAAGTAGATGTCAGCCTGCACGACAAATCGGTCCCCGACCTTGTAGTCATCGCGGCGGTTTTCTCCGACCGCAATGATGGTCAGGGCCGCTTCATGGCCCGGTATAATCGGGTCGTCCGCCAGGTTCCGCCCATACAGTCGAGGATGGTCTCCGCCCAGCTTGATGATCTTCGTGTCCGAAAAGCACAGCCCGGCCGCATCAACACGCGCCAGCAGCTGGTCAGGCCCCACCGCAGCGACCTGTGTGACCTCAGGTGCCTGCTGCTTGCCCAAGTTCTCCAAGCCGACCCCATACAGATGCCATACGACTTGCTCTTTGGGCTGCTCTTGCCGCCCGGAGCGGTATTCCGCAAATGATTTGAACATTTTTATCCCTCTTAACCTGTCTTCGTATTCCCTTGGGGTGTGCAACTCACGGTAGTTCCGAAACCGACCTCATAGCAAACTCTCTTGCGGAAGCTCCACTTGCGCCCCTCAGGTTCCATCCAGCCCTTTTTGCCGATACAACTCATCGGGCCGCGTCGTTATCCGTCTCACATTCTCTTCCCTGAGAGCGTGCAAGTTTCCTACCGCGCAAGCGCCCAGAATGATCCTTGCCGTCTTGTCCAGCATCGCGGTGATGTTATCCACCATCGCCGGCGTTTCCCCTGCTGCTATGAGCCCGTGGTTCTGTATTAGTATCGTCCGTGGCGGCCCCCCGTTACGCTCGACGAAATCGGCAACATGGCGCCAGACCGCCTTTGCCAGCGGCAGCCCCGGGTCCGTGTACGGCACCAGCACATATTCATGACCGCAGACGACGATCTCATCCGGGAACAGCCGTTGCGAGAACAGCTCCCGCCATTCACTGGAGCACAAGATACTGTTGACGGCCACCGGATGTGTATGTCCGACGAAGCGGATCTGCTCGTGCGACAGCAGCATCGCATGGAACACTGTCTCAGTGGAGGGCGACATTGCTCCCGGCTCGATGCACGCAGCACTGAGGGCCGCCTTGATCTGCTCATCATCCAACTCCGGCCCCTCAAGCAACTCAAGCAGCGGCTCTATCTGCACCTGCACGAAGGTCTCCGGCTTGCTCTCGCACAGCTTCGTCCCGCTGGCCTTGACGTAGAAGCTCTGCTCATCCACCTGCGCCGAGGTATTCCCTTCGCCCAGTATGACAAGCTCCCGCTCCGGTTCAGCCAGGCGCAGCGACATCTCGACAAGCTGATTGAGTACCGGCGTATGCTGTCTCATCTGAATCCATTTCTACCACTCAAGTTGGCCCATTCCCCGAAATACTTCGCCTCCTGCCGCTAGTGCACCTGCACAAGACGTATCATACAGCCGCAAGGAGATTCCACACCCAATGGCGAAACATCATCCGGTACTACTGCGGCACCGATATCTTCCTAGCGCCCGGCGACCAAACCGGATAGTGACGTCGCGCAAATGCGTGGGATAATACCACATTCAGGACATCAGGAGGCACAACATGGATCTCAAATTCTCGATCCGCGAAGGCATGGCACCCGGGAGCAGCATTGCTGAGAAGTTCGAGAACCTCGCTGAGATGGGTTTCGCCGGCATCGAGATTACGACGACGCCCCCCGAGTCCGTAGCTGAGGAGGTCATGCAGGCGGCCAGAGACACCGGCATCGTCCCCAACATCTGGTCGTCTGAGCATCTCAACATCCTCGATCCGCGCCCTGATGAACGTGCGCGTGCGGTGCAAAGCCTCCGCGACGCGCTCAGCATCTGCGGGGAGTCCGGCGGTGTCGGCGTCATCTCCGTGCCGCTGATCGCCACCAAGATGCAGAGTCTCCCACGAATCCCCGACCTCTCGCCATTCATGAGCCAGGCGGAACTCGAGCGCGCCGTCCTGAAGGCGATTTTCACCGAGTTGGCCGATCATTGCCAACAGGTGGGAGCCGATGTCATCGTCGAGCCGCTCAACCGCTACGAGCAATGGTGGCCGGCGTCGCTCTATGACGGCATAGATATCTGCGATGATGTGGGCGCGCCCGGCATCTCGATGATGGCCGACTTCTTCCACATGAACATCGAGGATGCCCACTTCGATGAGAGCATCCGGGCCGCCGGCAAGCGCATCAAGAACGTCCATCTCGCCGACAGTCAACGCCAACTGCCCGGCTACGGCCATACCGATTTCCGGCCCGGCCTTACCGCCCTCGACGAGATCGGCTACGACTACTACCTCGGCTTCGAGTGCGCCATCCCCGGCGACCCCTTCGAGGACCTGCCCAGAGCGATGGACTACATCCGCTCCCAGGCCCCGTGAGAAGCCAGGCAAGAAAAGGCCCGGCCGGCAGTGGCATAGATGTCACCGGCCGGGCTGCGAAGTTGCCTGCGCCACCCCTCAGGATACGTCCATCGCCTCCAGTTTGCGCGCCTCGGCCTCCGCGTACCGAAGAGCGATCACGCGCACGACCGGTGGTAGCACGAAGATGCCGATGGCACCCGGCAGCAGCCACGCGTACCAGACCCAGAACGGGTGCCCGGTCACCAGCAGGGCTATTCCCAGCACCAACATGATCACCATTGCCAGGCCCAGTACACTCGCAAAGACCATGAGAAAGCCCTTCGCACGGCCTCTGGGCGCTAGTACCCCTGCCAACGCACCCCAGAGACCGACCAGCACCCCGAACAGCGTCCCCGGCAGCCATGACAGATGGGGCGCAAGAACCAGCGCCTCCAGACCGTCCGCCCATGCCGGCGAAACAATACAACCCAGACCTACCACTGCAACTGTAATCTTGCCTGTCTTGTTCATTTCACTTTCCTTTCTCAAGCGCATACGCGCTCCGCGTACCACTATTCCTCAATTACCTGACGATGTGCCTCGAGTAACTCCCTGGCCACTTCGCGACTTAGCTTCCCATCGGCCAGTAGCATCTGTATCCGCCTCTGAAAAGGATCCTCCAGCGATGGGTCCTCCGCCGCCTCGACTTTAGCAATCAGTCTGTCCAGCCGGGCCCGCACCGTGGGATACGATATGCCGTACTCACCTGCCAGCGCTTTCAACGAACCTGAGTGCATCAGGAAGCGCTTCAGAAAGCTCAGGTCTTCCTGGTTCAGTTCCCTCAGCCATTGCGGACTATCCTGTTGCATGCTCAGCTCCCGCGACCGCTCTCCGATACCTGGTTGAGTACTGCCTTTACGCCCGGCTCCTACTTCAATATTATTTAGCTCGGCTTCATTATAGTTCAAGCATACCCGCTTGTCAACATTATCAAACCCAACTTCAATAAAATTAAAGCTCGCAACACGGCAAATTGTGGCGCCTCCGTTTCACCATGCGCATAAAGAAGGTTCCCTCCGCCTCCCCGTTGAAGCCTCGCACCAATATGCTGCGAGCATCCAGAAAGTAGGTGCATGCCATGCCGATGAACCCCGCGCAACTCGCCGTCAAGGGCGGACCGAAGGCAGTCACCATCGCGGCCCCGGAGCAGTGGAAGAGACCTGTGGACAAGGAGATGGAGCTCATTGCGGGCCTGCTGGAAACCGGCGCTATCTCCGGCTCGGGCCCCGGCTCAGGCCTCCCCGATGAGTTTGAAACCCAGTTCAAAGACTACATCGGCGCGGAATACTGTCTGCTTACTGACCATGGCTCCACAGCCCTTGCTGCCGGCTTCTATGCCGCCGGTGTCGGGCCAGGTGATGAGATCATCACGCCGACAATCGGCTATCTGGGGACCTACGGCGGCGCGCTTCACATGGGTGCCAGGCCCGTATTCTGCGAACCCGACCCGAAGACACTGCTGGCGGATCCCGCCGACATCGAAAAGCGCATCACACCGCGCACCAGGGCTATCTGCCCGATTCATGCCGGCGGCAACGTCTGCGACATGGACGCTCTCCTGGCGATCGGCCAGAAGTACGGCGTCGCCATCGTCGAGGATGGGGCTCACATCCATGGTGCCGAGTGGGACGGCAAGAAAATCGGCAGCTGCGGCGACATCTGCTGCTTCAGCCTCCAGGGCGCCAATCCCGGCGGCAAGCCTGTCTGCGGCGGCGAAGGCGGCATAGCAACCACCAATAACCGTCTCTACTATGAGCGCATGCTTGCCTTCGCACATCTGCACCGCAACGCCGTGGCCGGGGAATTCACCATTCACCCATACACGCTGCTGGATAACGAGACTCTCGGTCAGAAACTCCGCGCACATCCGCTCGCAATCGCCATCGCCAAGGTGTCGCTGGACTCACTGGACTACCGCATCGAGAAGAGCGACGCCTTCCGCGAGACGCTCTTTGCCGGCATCGAGCAGATACCCGGTCTGCGGCCGGAGGCCACCTACCCGAAGGCCAAGCGTATCAGCCTCTACGGCGGTCTCAACATCATATACGATGCGGAGTATTTCGACGATTTGCCTGCTGCGCGTTTCGTCGAGGCACTGCAGGCCGAGGGCGTCCCGTGCCGGCTGTGGGGCTGGCACCTTGAGCATCTTCGCAAGATCTTCACCGAGGTTTCGATCTCTGGGGCGAGGGCCGCGGACCTCTCGGCG
>CAZCJS010000225.1:0-6934 GCA_964498775.1 uncultured Armatimonadia bacterium | reverse complement strand
TGACGGCGTGGCTGGAGATCGTAGCGGTCTGGAAAACCGCAGATGTGTTCAATCTTCTGTTTGAGAGCATAGAGGCGGCGGCTTCAGATGCTGCCAAAGCAGCCTCGCTGGATGAACTGTATGTTGCCGCGCTGCATCTGCTGCTGTTCACGTCTCTGGCGGCGATATCCAACGGCGTAGCGATGTACCTGGGGGCGTGGGTGGGCCAGCGTATCGTGTTCGACCTGCGGCAGAAGCTATTTGAGAAGCTACAGAGTCTTTCGTTGCGCTACTTCGACCGTCACCGGTCGGGGGATTTGCTGTCGCGGATCAATAATGATACGGCGGTGATTCAAGCCACCGTGGGACAGGAACTAACGCGGCTGGTGATTGCGCCGATGGCTGTGCTATTCGCGGTCATCAAGATGGTATCTGCTTCCTGGCGGCTGACACTTGGCATCGGGATCGCGCTGCCGATAATCGCAGCAGTGACGCTGTTGGTGGGGCGGTACATGCGACGGTACTCAATGCGTGTGCAGGAGCATTTGGCGGACCTGATGTCGGTAGCGGAGGAGAATCTCGGTGCGATTCGCGTGGTCAAAGTGTTCGGTCTTGAAGATGAGCTTACGGAGCGATTTTATGCGAAGAATGTAGGGGTGCTAGGTGGGCAGATGAAGGCGGCGTTGATGCGTGCGGTAAGCAACCCCTTCGTTCTGCTATTTGTGGGGGTGGCCCTGTGTGCGACGCTGGTGTACGGTGGACACGAATTGGCTGCGGGTCGGATAAATGAGGGCTCAGGTGGGTTAATAGCGTTTATCCTGCTGCTGCAGGTTGCGGGGACGCAGGTAAACCGGCTGTCACGACTGCATCTGACCGTGCAGACGGCGGAGGCGGCGGCAGGGCGCGTCTATGATATCTTTGCTGAGGAGTCGGATATAACGGAGGCGGATGACGCCATCGAGATGGATGATGTGAAGGGCGCCATCAGCTTCGAGAACGTGAATTTCGGCTACAATGATGATGAGCCGGTGTTGGAGAACTTCAACCTCGAGATCGCCGCCGGGGAGACGGTAGCCATTGCGGGTCCGTCTGGAGGTGGAAAGTCAACGGTTGCGAATTTGGTACCTCGGCTGTATGACGTCGACGAAGGGGCTGTAAAGATTGACGGGGTGGATGTGCGGAGACTGAAGAACAGCTTTTTGAAGTCCGTGATGGGGATCGTACCGCAGCAGACAGTGCTTTTCAGCGCGAGTGTGAGTGAGAATATCGCGTTTGGGAAGCCGGGGGCGCGTGAAGCGGAGGTAATAGCTGCAGCGAAGGCGGCGCGTTGTGATGAGTTCATCAGCCAATTACCGAAGGGCTATGACACGCAGGTTGGTGAGCGGGGCGTGATGCTGTCAGGTGGCCAGAGACAGAGGATTGCCATCGCCCGGGCGTTGTTGCGGGCACCGAAGATTATCATTCTGGATGAGGCGACGTCGTCGCTGGATACGAGTACTGAAAGAGCTATACATGAAGCGTTGCAGACATTGCTTGAGGACCGCACCGCGATCATCATCGCTCACCGACTGTCCACGATCAGAGATGCGGATCGCATTTTGGTGATGGAAGAAGGCCGGATTGTGGAGGAAGGGCAGCACGACACACTGATGGCGGCAGGGGGGCTCTACAAGCAGCTCTATGAGACGAAGGCACTCCTGGCCGACAACCAAGTGCGAGGCTGGGGGAGCAATGGCGGGAATACGACGGCTTGAAGCCGGGGGCAGTAGATGATGGATACAGGCAGCCAACCGGCGGAATACAAGGCGTACAAGACATGGCTATACAACTTGGCGTTGGTGGTGTTGTTGCCGTTGCTGGGGGTATGGCTGGTCTGGCGGCTCCTATTCAGTAAGAAGTCGGGGGAGGGCTTGAGGGAGCGCTTAGGTAACTTGCCGGATGAAGTTGTAGGTCTGTGCAAGGGCGAGGACCCGGTGTTCTGGTTCCACGCGGCTTCGGTGGGTGAGGTGGCGGCCGCCGAGCCGATCATCGCCGCGTTCCGAATGCGAGAGCCGCTTGCCCGCATCATTGTAAGCACAATCACACCGACAGGGCGGGAACGGGCGTCGAAGCTCGAAGGCCATGTGGACGGCATCATCTATTTCCCCTTTGATTTCCCCCATGTAGTGCAGCGTGTCTTTTCGAAGCTCAATCCCTCGCTTTTTGTGATGGTCGAGACGGAATTATGGCCCAATGCTCTTGCAGAGGCGCGGCGGCGGGGTGTGAAGATGGCGATGGTCAACGCGCGTTTGTCAGGCAAGTCGTGGAATGTCGGCCGTTTCCTTAAGCCAGTGTACAGGTGGATGCTGGAGGGTATCCAGGTAATATGCGCCCAGTCGGAGTTGGATGCCGAACGGTTTGTGGAATTGGGTGCGGCAAGAGAGCGTGTGTTGGTGGCAGGGAACTCAAAGTTTGACCAGAACTTCCCGCCGGCTATGGCCGCAGAGGCCGACAAGTGGCGTCATGACTTCGGGTTCGAGCTGGGGGACCGAGTGCTGCTTGCGGGGAGCACTCACCCCGGCGAGGAGGAGCAGATACTCCACATATTCCAGCAACTTCGGGGTGAGCATGGTGACCTTCAACTGATCATCGCACCACGTCATCCGGAGCGTGGCGATGCGGTAGAAGAGTTGATCCGCGAGAGTGGCTATGAGGTGGTGCGGCGCACGCGTGTGTTGGCGGCAGAGGGGCCGGAGCGAGCGGTTGGGGAGCGCTCGGCGGTTGCAGGAGTGGGATTGCTGGACACGATCGGGGAGTTGGCTTCGGTATTCTCGGCGGCAGACGTAGTATTCATGGGGGGGAGTCTGGCAAGGATTGGCGGGCACGACATCCTCCAGCCGCTGGCGCAAGGGAAGCCGGTGGTATTCGGACCATACATGCATAAGAGCAGAGACATCACGGAGCTGGCCCTGCGCGAGGGTGTAGCATTCCAGGTCGACGATTCTGATGGCGCGCTACGGAAGATAGATGAGTTGCTGAAGGATGATAGTGAGAGAGCTCGTCTGGCAGTCGCAGGACCGGTTGCCGTAGAGAAGTACCGCGGCGCTTCTGAACGCTGCGCGGCGGAGTTGGCGGAACTCGTTCAAAACAGTTCGTTCGAAGGCGAGCAGTAGGGATGGAACAGCGTGTCGGCGACCGTGTAGAGGGCTGGTGGCGGCGAGTGGTATCAGGGCGTTGCGAGTATCGCTGGGCGGCGTTGCCTATATTGTGGCTGCTCTCGATACCGTGGGCAGTAGTCGTTTGGGGAAGCCACCAGATGTACCGGTTGGGCCTAAGGAAGTCGCGGACCGCGGCACTTCCGGTAGTGAGCATAGGCAACATATCAGTGGGAGGAACCGGCAAGACTACGACATGCGTGTATCTGGCCCGGGAACTGGAGCGTCGGGGTGTCGCGGTGGGGATCGTGCTGCGGGGCTACGGACGGAAGAGCAAGGGCGTGGTGCTGGTGTCGGATGGCGCGGCGCTGCTTGCGAGTGCTGCGGAAGCGGGGGATGAGGCGTTGCTGCTGGCTAAGGAACTGCCGGGCTGTGGGGTAGCTGTTGGGAAACGGCGTGAAGCAGCGATAGCTCTGCTGGCAGAACGGACCGCAGCGCAGGTTGTGTTGCTTGATGACGGGTTTCAGTACTACCGGCTGGCGCGCGACATTGACCTGGTGTTGCTGGACGCATGTACGCATCAGCGGTCGGAGCGGCTATTCCCACTGGGGTTCCTGCGTGAGCCGTACTTCCATCTGGCACGAGCGACCGACGTGTGGATTACCCACGGGAATGTGGCGAGTGGCAGGCAAATTGAGCGCCTGACGCGGCTTGCGGAGCGATATGCGCCGGGACGCGTCGCGGTAACCAGCCATGTGGCGACAGATTTGTGGGACTGGGACTGCGGCTCGGCAAGCATTGAGGCTTTGCGCGAGCGTCCGATCATCGCCGTGGCGGGCCTGGGAAATCCGGAATCTTTCTTCACACTGGTCGAGGAGATGGCCGGGAAGCCGATACAGAGGGTGGCTTTCAGGGATCACCATGAGTACGATGAGGGAGACTGGGGCATTGTTGCAGCGGCTGCGGAGGGCCTTGAGCGGCCGCTGGTAGTGACGACGCCCAAGGATGGGGTGAAAATGGTTCCCCCGTCGGGAGAGTTGGAGGTAGTTGTACTGCAACCGGCATTGCGAGTGGATTCAGGTGGGCAGGCAGTAGATGGTCTGCTGGATCGCGCCTGCCGGCTGGCGGAGGTCTCCGCAAGTGCCGGTGAGGAGGCGAGTGTGTGAGGAACCAGCCGTACGGTTTTACTGTGCGTGGCCTAAAGCACGTCGTCACCAGTTGGCTGGTGCGCGCTGTGGCTTGGGTTGTGCGGCACGTGCCGGCGCGGTGGCTGCCCGCGATAGGGTCTGTCACAGCGCGTGTGCTGGCGCTCCTCACAAGAAAGCGCCAACAGCTTGCCGAGCACAACATCCGTATGGCGCTCGAGGAGGATATCTCAGATGAGTCGGTGCGTGAGATCCGGCTGCGGTGTCTGCGGAACGCCGTGATGACGATGATGGAGTTGCTGCGTTTGCCGATTACGAGCAGGCAGGAGCTTATCGAGAGTGTCTCGGTCAGCGGGTTGGAGCATCTCGACGGGGCTCTGAGCGAGGGTAGAGGTGTGCTTGCGATTACCGCACACTTCGGAAACTGGGAGTTGTGTGGGGCGAGAATTGTGGCAGGGGGATATCCGATGACGGCCGTCGCGCGTGATGCAGCTCATTCCGGCACGGCAAGAACAATCAACTCGGCCCGAGAGAGCGTCGGCCTAAGTGTGATACAGCGTGGAGATACCCGTGAGATGCTGCGAGTTCTACGCCGGAATGGGATACTGGCAATCTTACCGGATCAGCATGTGGTAGATGGAGTACTGGTGAATTTCATGGGGAGGCCGGCCATGACGGCGACCGGCCCGGTAAGACTGGCGATGAAGACGGGTTGCCGCATAGTGCCGGCGTTCTGCAGTCGCGCGGCAGATGATTCTCTGCACGTGGAACTGGAGGCGCCGCTGGAACTGATGGCCACGGGTGATGCGGAGGCCGACATAAGTGCCAACACACAATTGATGAATGATGCCATCGGGGCCTCTATCAGGAAACGGCCCGAGCAATGGCTGTGGCTGCACAACCGGTGGAAAATAAGCAGCGGCGGCGGGCCGCAGACCCGATAAACTACTTCGAGACACAGTGGTTGATACAATGAGAACGAGATGAATACGAGCAAAGGAAACCAGCGGAGGCTTAGTGAGCTCGGGCGCAGAGGCGTGACAAGCGAAGCAATAGACCCTGCAGGCGCGTAGGAATATGGGAAGCGAGAGGGCAGATCGGATAATCGTGGCGTCTGTAGCGATTGCCGTACTGATCGCGAGCCGCGCGCTGACGCCGGATGCAAGCGGGTATGGGACGCATACACGGGTGTTGGTGTTGCCGTGTCCGTTTCGGATGATGACACAGTTGCCCTGTCCATTGTGTGGGTTGACGACATCATTTGCGCTGACGGCACGGGGTGAGATGAGGGCGGCATTCGAGTCGCACTTGCTGGGGCCGCCACTTTTCGTATTGACGGCGCTGGTGGCGGTTGTCGGGGTAGTCTCACTGTTACCGGGAACGGAGCGGGTGCAGGGTCTGGCAAGGCTTGTTGGTGAATCGAAGTTTGCCTGGTGGCTGGTTTGTGCCTTGCTGGTGGCGTGGCCGATCGATGCGTGGCTCTATTTGGCGCGGGGATAGACGTGAACATGATGCGAATGCTACTCATAACGGACCGTGTGAGTAAGATGAGTAGGCGGCAACGCGCTAGTGCAGTAGTGGCACTTGTGGTAGGGATTTTGGTCATCGTGGTTGGGGGACGCCATTTGCGGGGCAAATTTCCGGAGATCAGTGGGACGGTGTCGGGAGACCGGGAAGCGGTCGGGGCACTGCAAGTTGAGGACGTTGACAAAATGGCCAGCTTTGAGTGCTTCCGGATAGCGATACCGGATGGCTGGCAGCGTGTTGTTGAGCGGGAAGGCGGAGAGAATGGTGCGTTGTTGTTCTTGCGTGGGCCGGTAGCCGGGGATCAGCATTTGGTCATTGCCGCTGACGTCTTCCCGGTGGCGAAGGGAGTTACGCTGTCAGAATTCGCGACGCAGTATGCGTCGGAGTGGCCGGTGGAGAAGGTGCCGGTGGACGAGAAAGTGCAACTGTGCGGGCAGGATGCGCGGATGTTGGGATTTACCAATGCTGACGGGGACAACTTAGTTATCTTCTGTGTGCACAAGCAGCGAGCATACGTGATCGCCATGGTGGCGCCAAGCGAGACTATGCCGGAGCATCTGGCGACCTTTCATGAGGTGCTGCAGGGAATGCAGATGTATGAGTAGAATAAGTGGACCTGGAGCGTTGGGGGGACTTGCAGTTTGGGTTGGAAAGTGGCTATAATCACTGCCTACGTATGTGGCGGATCAGCGAGGATTGAACGGAGCCGTGACGATGGAGCGCATACCGGTACTCAAGTTTGGGGGACTGACTCTACAGGGCCTGAAGCGTTTTGGGGCCGATGAACAACGCCTGCTGGCGAATTGCCACGAGCAGAGTACGGTCAACGATATTTACCGTCTCCTCGCTGAGCGGCGGAATATTGCCAGAAGCCAGCGCCTGCATCAGATAGCAAGGGAGTTCATCGTGCCGCTGTACAAGGAAGGTGTAACTCCGGTGGTGGTGGTGTCGGCTTTTGATTGGGCGACGGACAAGTTGAGTCAGTTCGCGGCCTACATCAGCCCGGAGCCCAAGCCGCGAGAATATGCGCGGCTGCTGATGTCGGGCGAGCTGCGGGCGAATGCGGGGCTGTCCATAACGCTTGAGGCGGTGGGGATTCCGGCGCGCTCGATGACCGGCCGTGAGGCAGGGATCATGACGGCGAGCGGG
>CAZCJS010000224.1:0-6969 GCA_964498775.1 uncultured Armatimonadia bacterium | reverse complement strand
ATCATCTATGCTCACCAACTGTCCGAGCTTTTTCCCTTGGAACTTTTGCGTCGTCTGGTCAGTTTTCGGCACGAATGTCTCGTAGCCATACGTTGCTCCAACTGCGACCAGCATCCCTTGCGCTATTCCATGATTGATCGTTGGCTCGGCGGAGTCAAGGTTTTGTGGCTGCGGCCGGGGGATTTCGGTCTCCACCAAACGGTATATCCCACTCCGGTCCGGCGGCACGGGCTCGAATATATTGTACTGCCTCACCACGCGGCGGATGGTGTCACGCCAGGTTGGATTCGTGGTCGTCTTCGAGTGCCCCTCGATCACCTCGTTGATCTCGGACAGGTGGGCTTCACCACCCAATTGTCGCAGAGCATCAGCCACAACGGTTTTCCAAGTCATGGCGGGCGTTCGTAGTTCCATTGCCGGCCTCCGGTCTGGCGGCGGTTTACGTTTTACAACATTCAATATACTAGCTGATGCTACTCTACGCAAGTGCTTGTGTGCTGCCGGCAGTGGCGGAGGTGTGTTGGGGGGTGGGCGCGGCAACGGCGGATCAGAGGACCCGGGTGAGTTCGTCCTGGTCGAAGCGGGGCATCGCCACGGTCTCGCGCCCCGTAGTCAGTGTCACGCCCTCGGAACCAGGCACCGCCCGGCCGATGATTGCAGCAACGATACCCGCCTCCTCAAGTGCCGCGACAATAGCCTCGGCATCTGCGCGCGCACAGCCGATGAGCAAACTCCCCGAAGCAATCAACCCCAATGGGTCCAGGCTGAACGTCAGGCAAATGTCGCGGGCTTCAGGAGCAATCGGGATGCTGGGCCGATTGATGCTGAGGCCGAGGCCAGCCGCCTCCGCCATCTCCCAGAGGCCGGTGGCAATACCGCCTTCGGTGGGGTCGTGCATGGCATGAACCTCGCCGGAGGCAACGGCAACCTGAGCGTCTCTGAGGACGGAGATACCGGGGTCGAAGAGCATGGCGGCGCAGCGCCGGACGGTCTCATCGGTATAGCCTGCGGCAAGCAGCTTCTCGGGCTGCTCGCGGGCGATGAGTGCGGTGCCCTCGACGGGGGCCAACTTGGTGAGGATGATGGCGTCGCCGGACCGGAGGCCTGCGGGAGTGATGAGCCGGTCGCGGGCAACTTCGCCGAGCATCTGGCCGACGACAATCGGGCGGTTCAGATCGTGGGTAATCTCGGTGTGCCCGCCGACGAGTGTGACGTTGAGCTTGCGGCAGGCGGTATCAATCTGGCTGAAGATTTCGGCGGCCATCGCAGCGGTGGCGGTAGTATCAGGAAGCAAGGCGGTAGCGAGGAACCAGCGGGGGCTGCCGCCACTGGTCGCGATGTCGTTGGCGTTGACGTTGACGACATAGTAGCCGATGGCGTCAGTAGCGAAGGTGACGGGGTCGGTTTTGGCAATGAGGTAGCCGTCGGCACCGTTGTCGAGGACGGCGACGTCGCGGCCGATGCCGGGGCCGAGGATGACACCGGGGTCGTCGCAGGTTATGTCGCCGAGAAGTGCGGCCAGCAGAGCAGGGTTGAGTTTCCCGACCGGCAAGGGGCCCTCATCTATCGGCATGTCCTCGCCTCGATTATTGCTGCGACGGCGGCAGGAACGTCGTCGAATACGATATTGGCTCCGACGGCATCGAACTCCTCCCTGGTAGTCTTCTGGGTGAGGACGCCTATCGCGATAGCGCCGGTGCCGTTGACGCCCTGAACGTCCGTAATGTGATCGCCGATCATGACGGTGCGGCGCGGATCGGCGGCCAGCTGCTCCACGGCACGGCGGAAATGGTCGGGGTCGGGCTTCACGCGGGTGACGTCATCGCGGGTCGAGAGCAGGTCGTGGTGAAGATGATATCGGGAAGTAACGGAGGCGACTCCGGCGCGGCAATTGCGGGTAACGATGCCGACCTTGAAGCCGTTTGCGTGGAGTTGCTGGAGAGCTTCGACGACACCGGGAAAAGGATGTGCGGAGGCGCAGGTTTCGAGTTCGACCTGTTCGAGAATAGCGTCGGCCCCGGCCTGGAAGCGGGACACGGCATCGGCATCTTGGGCAAGCTTCTCGCAGCCGGCCTTGATGATGTCGAGCACGTACCTGTCCTGTTCGAGGCCATCCTCCCAGATATCCCAGTGCTTGAGGTGCTCGATGATGAGGCGGCGCATCTTGGCGAAGTCAATCTTCGTCTCGGCGAGGGTCCCATCAAAGTCGAAGACGACAGCCTCGATGCTGGAGAGGTCGAGGTGTGGGGTCATTTTACCGGACGGCTCCTTGTGGTGGTAGTGTGGATGAGCGCCAATGGCGAGGCCAAGCGCCATTCACGGGCGCGAAGCCGTTGCCACGCGCTGGCAACGGCATGACGGCAACGGTGCGCGCCCCACAACCGGCAAGGCGACAGGCTACTGAGTAAGCTGGCGCTCGATGCGCTCGATGATGTCCTGCTGCTGCTTCTGCTTGTCGCGGTAGTTGCCGAGATCGCCCTGTTTCAGATAACCTTCGGCCTCCTGGTCGAGTGCTAAGGCTTGGCGGAGGAGATCGCGTATGGTATCGAGCTGAGCATCCGATACGGGCAGGCCAGTTGGTGGAGCGACCACTGCTTCGGTAGTCGTCGGCTCGATGATGGATTGGGCTACTGACTCAGTGATGGCCTGCCGTCCATCGGGGCCAAGCAACTGCACCAGGGCTTCATCCAGTGTCGGCCCATAGACCAAGTTATTGCCGTGCATGAGCACGACGAGCTTGAGTTCGGGAATGGCGCTGTCAGTTGACTCGATGTATATAGGCTCGACGTAAAGGAAGGTGTCGGCAACGGGAATAACGAGCGTATTGCCGCGAATGACGTTGGAGCCGGACTGGCTCCAGAGAGTAAAGAGTTCGGACAGACTGGCATCCTGGTCTATTTTGGCCTCAAACTGCATCGGGCCAAATACGAGGCTCTTTTTGGGGAAGCGATAGACAATGAGCTCGCCGTAGTGCTCAGGATCGCAGCGTGCCGCCATCCATGCGACCATGTTCTTGCGCTCAAACTTGGCGAGAACATACGGTAGCACGAGCAGGAATTCCTCTTTCTCTGCACCGATGAGTTTAATGACCTGATAGTAAGCCTCAACCTCGCGATAGCCCTGGGAGTAGATTTCGGGCGGGATTGCCCATTCATCTTCGGCCTGGTAGAAGGTCTGGGGGTTCTTCATGTGATACTTGGCATAGACCCCGGCCTGGATCCGGAAGAGCAATTGGGGGTAGCGGAGATGCTTCTTGACGGATGGGCTCATGTCGTCGAAGGTCTTGAAGAGGGATGGGAAGATTTTCTGGTAACAGCGAATGACGGGGTCATCGGGATCCACGACATGGAACTCGGGGCGTCCCTCGTAGGCGTCCACGACGACCTTGACGGAGTTGCGGACGTAATTGGCGAACCACGTGGTGCGCATGGAGTAGGGGTACATGTTTGAGACGGTGTAGGCGTCACAAATCCACTTCAGCTCGCCATTGTCTGCGATCATGATGTAAGGGTCGGGGTCATAGGCGAGGAAGGGGGCGAGCGCTGTGAGGCGCTCGGGAAGCTCGCGGTACATTATGATGCGGCTCTGCGTGGTGATATATTCTGTGAGTAGGATGTCGAGCTTGCGGAAGCGGATTGCGAAGGCGATTTTTCGCCAGAGGTTGGTGAGCTGGACGCCGCCGGTGCCGGAATATCGTGTGTAGGCGTTCTCCTCGCCGGCACCTTCACTGATGGGGTAGTCCAACTCGTTGGCGGTTGTGTTGACGATTGCGAACTGAGGCGCACCTGCAGGTCGTGGGTCAATGCCGGCAGGTCCGGTGGGCCGGGGGGCCTGTGAAGGCTGTTCGCCGGGACCGCCGGGCTGCTCATCGAGGGGACCGGGCGTCTGTTCTCGCTGCTGGGCTGCATCGCGGACGAACTCGGGCGGCGAGATACGCTCGATGAGGCGAGGATGCCAGCTAGTGGTATAGTAGATGGCCGGCCTGGTGATATTGATCCCGACGGATGACTTGGGTGGGAGATCCTTGATCCAGTAGACGGGCTCTGCGCCTTCTGCGACCTCAGCTACCGGCGACATTGCGACACCGTAGCCGTGGGTGTAGAGCAGGTACTGGTTGACGAAGGTCGGGCTGATGCGGTCGTATGCCAACTGTCGTGCGGAGAGCATGACCTGGCGGACCTCGCCGTTGAGCTCGTAGCGGTCCACGTCCACGTCGGCGAACTGGTAGTACTTGCGAAGCGCCTGCATCTGCTGGAAGCAGGTTTCGAGGGGGCGGTGATCCCAGAGGCGGATGTTGCTGACGGTTGGGAGGTTGTTGTTGATGTCGTCCCAAGTCAAGGGATCGCCGACCTGATGGAGCTTGTCGGTGATGGCGTCAGTACCGTAGGCGAGGTTGGTGGCTTTGATGTTGTTTGCGATGAAAGGCTCCTCGCGGACAAGTTCGTTGGGATCGACGACGAGTTTCTGAATGGCGGCAGGGTATAGCCATCCACCGAGTATGGACACAAGGAAGACGGCGGCGATGGCTCCGGCGGGGATAGTCATGGAGCGGCTGCGGATGCTGACGAGAGTGGCGATGCCGGCGATTGCACAGGTAACCATAAGGACGGTCATAAGAGGCAGGCGGGCGTGGACATCAGCGTAGGAGGCGCCGAAGAAGTCCTTGCCATGTGCGGAGTAAAGGAGCGAGAACTGCATGAGACGATACGAGTAAATCTTGGCGAAGAAGGCGAGCGCGAGGAGTGAGAGGACATGGAAACGCGCCCGGGGTATCGCCTGGACGGTATTGCCGATGAAGCGGATTGCCTCCTGGTAGAGGTGGATGAGAACGGTCACGATGAGCGTGATGACTATGCCGTAGAAGACAGAGCGCCAAGCGTAGAGGATGAAGTCGAGCTTGAAGACGTAGAAGCCGGCGTCGCGCTGGAAGATGGGGTCATTGTGCGCACCAGTTTCGGAGAAGGGGACCGCATTGATGAATTGGAGCCATTCGCGCCAGTGTGCGGCGGCGACGGCGGCGACCATAAGCGCGCCAACGAGGCAGAAGATGAGTATCGCCTTGTCGGCGTAGGTCTCAATCTGCTCGCGTTCTTCATCAGGAAGCAGCCGCTTGCCGATGAGGGTGATGTCTTTGGATAGGGGTCTACGCGCGAGGCGTGCGTTGATGTAGATGAACGCGAAGAAGACACCGCCGAAGAGGAACGCGAGGAGAATGCGGGACTTGAGTATGGTCATGAAGACTGCCGCCTGGTCGAGGTTGGCGAACCAGAGGTAGTCGGTGTAGAAGATGAAGATTTTCTGGATGATGACGAGGACGATGATTATGCCAATGAGATACCATCCGGTCTTGGATGAGCGTATCACTGAGAAGAGCCTCCTAAGTGGCTGTGCGGCGGTTATTTTTCGTCGGGGGTATCGTCTTCGAGTGGGATTCCGGCAAGCAGGTCGCGCAGTTCTTCCTTCTCCTGTTGGACGGCGTCTTCGCTGAGAACTGCGGCCTGCTCGAGTACATCTTGGGCGACATATATCGGCACCTCGGCACCAAGCGCGAGGGCGATAGCATCACTGGGACGGGCGTCTATCTCAAAACGCGCTTCGCCGTTGCGGACGTGAAGCAGCGCGTAGAAGACCTGATCTTCAAGCTTGATGATCTCCATCTTTTCGAGCCTGTAGCCGAGGGTAGTGATGATGGAGTTGGTAAGTTGATGCGTGAGCGGGCGATGGTGAATGCTCTGTCCGGCGACGGCAATGGCGTGAGCCTCGAATGGCCCGATAACTATGGGCAGGAATCGTTCCTCGCTGGCGTCGGCGAGGATGATAACGCCGCGCCTGTCAGCATCAAAACCGATTTTGAACACGAACATCTCTACCATGCAGGTTACGGTCCTTGATGCGGCGGGTGGGCACATGATATGCTCAGTACCCCGCCGCCAAATGATCCTATCTGCAAGCGCAAGCAAATGCCCGGGCTGGACCAGGTGTTGTGCCCCGGTGGCGGCGTTGCGCAAGTGTGTTGAGCGGCTGCCGGGCGGGCTATCCGCCGTCTAGTTCAGGTCTTGCGGATGGCTTCGTAGTCGAGACCGGCTGCCTGAACTGCGGCGGCCCAACTGCCAAAGCTGCTTTCTCGGCTTGCCGCTTCCATCATGCCACGATAGCCCATGCGTCGCATGTTGCTGTTATTGACTGACTTGCCCTCGCGATGAAGCGTCTGGATGGTGTCAATGATCTTCTCTTCGGTCCAGCGGTTAATCTTGCGGACGTCAGCGTAGTCAACACCTGCGGCCTCGATGGCGGCTCTCCAGCTTCCAAAGTATCGCTTGCTGCTGGCCGCCGAGACCAGTGCACCGTACTTGTTCTTGGCCGCTTCGTGGCTGAGGTCCTTGCCCTGGGCATGGAGTTCCTTGATGCGCTCGACGATACGCTCTTTGGACCAGAAGCGGTGTTTGCTGATGGCTTCGTAGTCTAGCCCGGCGCTCTCGATAGCATTTCGCCACGTACCGAAGTTGCGGTCGTCAACTGCAACGACGACGAGGTACTGGTGATTTCGCTTTGCCGCGCTGTGTGAGAGATCCTCGCCGGCACGGTGTAGTTTGCGTATCTCATCGAGGATCCTCTCCTGAGTCCACTTCCGCTTGCGCTTGCAGACGAGCTTCGGGTCGAGGCCCGCTGCCCTGATGGCGTCACGCCAACTCCCGAAGAAATCGTCTTTGTATGCAGTAGTTACCATGCCGCTGTAACCGAGTTCGGCCATTCTTCGCGTGCTGAGTGAATGGCCTGCGGAATGTAGGTCCTTGATTGTCTGGATGACCTTCTCTCGCGTCCACTTGCGACGGCTCATGGTCTTCTCCATCCTCCGTTGCGTAGTTAGTTCAGATGATGATACTTAAAATACAGCGCGGACTTGGGTCGTCAGCGCTGCGAGGGGCGGGCCTGTTCGATGTCATATATAGCTGTGAACCAAAAGACCTG
>CAZCJS010000223.1:0-6971 GCA_964498775.1 uncultured Armatimonadia bacterium | reverse complement strand
AGCCGGCCCGCGCGTTGCTAATGACCCCGGAGATCGGATTCAGCCAGACCATCAGGGTCTTGGCAAATCGATGATTGTCGAATATGCTCACGGGGTAGATGACCGGCGTCATGTACATGAGGATTTGGATGACGAATGGGAGCGCATGAGCGAAATGCGGCAGGAGAGCTTCGGAACAATTGCAGAAGTGGCGGCGGACAAGGGGGTGCGCATCGCCATCGAGCACATGTTTGACGCGGGCAACGGCGTGCACGGCCATCGCCGCTTCGGGGGAACCGTAGACGACGTGCTCGAGCTTTGCGCTCAGGTGGATTCGCAGCAGCTTGGCATCTGTTTCGACACGAGTCACGGCTACCTGGGGGGAATGAATCTGGCAGAATGCATCAAACGCTGCCGGGAGAAGCTCTGGGCCCTGCACGTATCGGATAACTACGGCGACGTGGACCGCCACTACATTCCGGGCAACGGCTCGATCGAGTGGGGGCCGGTCGTGGCGGCGCTTCATGAAATCGGCTACAACGGCCCGTTTGTCCTGGAGACATGGAATCTCAACACGGGCGGGGAGTCAGCTCTCTCGGAGCTTGAACTGGGGGCAGCATACGCTCTCGATGTCGCCAACAGTATCCTCGCACTCTACTGAGCCTGACCTCAAGCCAATAACTCGCCAAATGACCTGAGGTACTCGATGGAGGCCAGCACGTCGGCCTGGTAGTCGGAAATCTACTGGCGTGACGTGCTCTAGCGGAATTCCTTGCGCGGAATACCGGACGATTTGATGATGTTATTCAGGGTGCCCGGGGGAAGCTCTCCACCGCGGCCATGGAACGGGACCGTCACGGTGAGGGAGCCTTTCTTGTACTTGCGGTGAGAGCCTTTGCTTCTAGGACATACGAAACCGTGGCGGAGGAGTATGCGCTCAACTTCGGCTGCCTTCAGCTTTGGCAGGCGCCCTTTTCGCATAGCAATACTGCAATCCTTTGGTGAGGAATGGGCGGACAGGGCGAGGCGTCAACTGCTGATGTACAGCTCAAGGGCCTCCCGGAGGTTTCTCTTGGCACTGGCGATACTGTCGCCAAAGGATATGCAGCCAGGGAAGCCCCAGACCTCCGCATTGTAGTATCCAGCGAACCCGGGGTCGTTTTCGGCCTCCAACACACCCATGTAGTAGTCACCAGTTGATGCTCGGATGAGAAACCTTACCGGCTCTGTAGCAGCCGACACCTCGACCCACTCCCTGGTGGCGGCTGGAATGGCCGTTGTGAGTGCTCGGTCCGTCCACTCAAATAGCCTGTCAGGCACTGCTGCCGTCACAGTTACTCCTCCAGTTCGGCTTCCCTTTGTTGGACCTTGTCGAGGCTTGCCTGCAAAGTGTCAATCACACGAGGTAACATCTCCCGCCCGATTACTACATTGGCAACCGCTCGCACATCCAGTGTGCCAGTACGGAGTGCGTCCTGGCGCGCTATCTCATCACGCAATGGCGGTATTTGACCGAAAGTCACTACGAACTCACCAGTAGGCGTATAGCTGATATTCACCCAATTGGCATATGTTGCAGCTTGCAGCTCATCAGGTATCTTGATGTGCAACTGCAAATCGTCGGTGGGTGTGTCCTTGGTAACTTCACCACTCTGTTTCGTGTCATCTGGCATGGGGCATCCTCATCTCTCATGTACACGTTTTGCGCAGGCCTATACATCGCAGGACCGTCGTAACAAATTGCAGACGTGGGGCTTTTCCCGTACCGTGCAAGCGAACTTGCTTCTCTTCTCCGTGCACACGTTGTTGCCTTACTGCTAGGGCATGTCCACTGTGCTATCGTACATTATTCGTGGCCACGGGTCAAACCCCGGTTCAAGCCTCAATCACTGCCAGGCTACGGTGCCCTTAGTCTCCCGGGAAGCCGTTCCGAATCCGGCCCTCCTTGATCTTTACGTACCGGACTGTGTACACCGGCTTGTCCTGTGCCTCGTAGTATGTGCGTGCCTGCAACTCCGCGATCAGCCCCATCGAGATCAACTGCACGCCCGTCAGGATCATCAGGACTGCCAGCATCAGGGCGGGCCGGTTGGCCAAGGGCATCCCGAAAAACAGCTTCTGGATGGTGAGGTAGAGAGCGAGCAGGAAGCCAAGGCCGCCCGAAATCACGCCCCAGCGGCCAAAGACCTGCAGCGGACGCGACGCGTATGTGAGCAGGAACTTCACCGTCGCCAAATCCAGCACCACCCGCAGTGTTCGCGAAAGGCCATACTTGGTCTTACCATGGGCGCGGGGGTGATGCTTCACGACCATCTCCGTCACACGGCCGCCGGCCAGGTAAGCCAGCGCGGGGATGAAGCGATGCATCTCCCCATACAGCTTCACATCCTTGAGCACCTCTGCGCGGTAGGCCTTCAGCGAGCAGCCGTAGTCATGCAGGTGGACACCCGTCACCTTCGATATTATCCAGTTGGCTATCCCGGAGGGAAGTCTTCGCGTAAGCCACTTGTCCTTCCGGTCCTTGCGCCACCCGCTGACGACGTCATAGCCCTCATCCAGCTTCGCCAGCATTGCCGGGATGTCCGCCGGATCGTTCTGCAGGTCGGCGTCAATGGCGATAACCGCCTCTCCGCGTGCAATGTCGAAGCCGGCTGCCATAGCCGCGGTCTGCCCGAAGTTGCGGCGCAGATGCACGATCGTAAACCGCTCATCCTTCTCCGCAATCTCATCCAGCCGCTCCGTACTACCGTCGGTGCTCCCGTCATTGACCAGGATCACTTCCACCGGCCGGCCGAGACCGTCCATCATCTTCGCCAGGTTCTCGTAGAGCGGGTAGATCGAGTCAACCTCGTTATAGACGGGCGCCACTATGGATATTCGACCGACAATATCTTCAGACAACATGTTGGGGGTCTGCTCCTTCCGCCTATTGAGGCTGCGGCTGATTCGCCATCCAGTCCACAAAAGTGCGCAGGCCGTCTTCCAGAGCTACTTGCGGCTTCCACTCGAGAAGTTCTCCCGCACGCGCGATGTCGGCGAAGGTATGCGGCATGTCCCCGACCTGCTCCGGGAGGCGCTCGATATCCGCCTGCATACCCATTACTCGCTCCAATATTTCTACCAGTTCATGCAGGCGCACTGGTCGCCCACTACCGATGTTGACTATCTCGAAGCCGAAATCCTGCTCCATGGCGCTTTTCACCGCTGCTACGACATCATCTATGTATGTGTAGTCGCGCGAACTCGAACCGTCGCCGAAAAGTGGCAGTGGCTTGTGTTCTGACATGAGCCGAATGAACTTGTTTATCGCCAGGTCCGGCCGCTGTCGCGGACCATAGACGGTGAAAAGACGCAGGCACATAACTGGCAGCCCGCTGTTGTGGTAAAACGAGTGGCACAGCGCTTCCCCGGCGACCTTAGTAGCGGCATAGGGAGAAATCGGGCGACTGATATCAGCCTGCTCTGAGAACGGCAGCGAATTGTGTACCCCATAGACCGATGACGATGACGCAAAGATGATCTTCAGAGGCATATGCTCCCGTGCCGCCTCGAGGATGTTGGCAGTGCCCTCGACATTGACCGCCGCGTATTCTGCCGGTATCTCCAGCGACGGACGGACACCGGCCTTTGCAGCCCAGTGTAGAATGAAATCCGGCTGGGCTTCACCCATAGCCACCGCAACCGTATCCGCGTCACGAATATCTCCCTCGACAAGCGAGAAGCTACCACGCTCCACGAGCCCGGCGATATTGCGCTCTTTCGTTTCGCGCGAATAGTAGGGGTCAAAATTATCCAGACCCACAACGCGATGTCCGCCGGCTACCAGCACCTCGGCGAGGTGTGAGCCCATGAAGCCGGCGCTGCCTGTAATCAAGACTGAGGCCATGCCACAATAACTCCATACATCCTGTTTTAGTATGTCTCGACTTGGAGTCCCCGCTGCCGGGGCGACATAGGGATGATCCGTTGGATATCATGTTGCCTTAGTTTGTCGGCAAGGTAGCGGGGGTCGGTATGGAGTGCGATGATCGTCCCGCCGCCACCGGCTCCGGCCAGCTTTGCTCCGAGGGCACCGTGCTTCAGCGCCGCCTGGATGAGTTCATCATTGACATCGGAGATGCCAAACAACTGCGTGCTGATAGCGCAATTTTCGTTCATCAACTCGGCCAGAGCGGACCAATCCTGCTCGATGAGGGCACGCTTGCCGAGCCGCGCCAGCTCTGCAATCCGCGCGATGCCGTCCACCATTTCCTTCTCGCCATTCTCCCAGCGCTGCCGAGGCGGGCCGTGATACGTCCCCGAAGTCCCCTGCCGCTTGCCGGTGTTGGCTAGCACGAACGGCATCAAGTCGTCATCGCCAAGGTTCTCCACCAGCGGTTCGACGGTCGCATACGGCCCATCATCCCGCTCCCAACCCCATTGCTTATCCCGGCAGTCAATGCAATTGATCCCGCCAAAGACAACCATGTACTGATCCTGGAAGCCGCAGTCCACACCGAGAATTACGCGCTCAATGTGGCGCGACATTTCAGCGATATGATAGCGAGTGGGCCTGATGCTGAAATGGGCCAGAATTCCGGCGAGTATTGCCACGAGCAACGCGGTAGAGCCGCCACATCCGGCCCGCATCGGTATGGTGGTCTCAGTGCGCAGGTGGAAGCCGCAGGCCGTATCAATCTCGAAATCCTGCATGTATCTGTTGTCATCGCCGGTGAGGTATTTCCAGACCGCCTTGGCAATATCGAGGTAGGGCAAGGCGTCGCCGAACACGAGGTCTTCCCGGCTGCGAACCTCGGTAACATGGCCGCCGATGTCCAGAATTACGCCATCGGCCTCCTTGATAAACACCTCAGCGCGGTCGCGAATTGCGCACGAAATCACGGTGCCGCCGTAGATATCAGACGGATTACCGATGATTCCCACACGTCCCGGTGCACTGGCATGGATCATGCCGATACTGCTCTCTCCTTGGGGTAGAGCATCGTTCCGGGTGACTAGCACCCGCTTGACCGCCGATTCTTCCAGCGTGTAGAATATAGCCTAGAAAGTGCCATGGTGCAACAGCAATTCCAGTGCTGACGGCAGCAGATCGCGGACACACAACACAATCTGCCCGCTTGTGGCGCTTTGCTGTTGCCGCAATGTCGCTGTCCCGTAAATGGAGGCTCCGCGCGCTCGTGATTGATTTCCATGTCCATATCGGCGCTCTGCGGCGTGCCCGTGACTACGAGTATTACGACCTGACGGCCCGGCAACTCATTGATCGCATGGATCGCGAGGGCATCGAGCGCAGCGTACTTCTGCCCCTGGAGAGCCCGGAGGCGGTTGCCGGCTGTTGCCTCACTGAGCAGGCCATCGCAGCCCGCGACATGTATCCCGAACGCCTTATCGCATTTCTGGGTCTCGATCCACGCTCCAAGCACATGGCGCGTCTGTTTGACATGTTTGTCCAGGATTATGACTGCAAGGGCTTTGGTGAACTCAAGAACGGCCTCGCCTTTGACGATGAGCGCAACCAGGCTATCTACGCCAAGTGCGACCAGTACAGCCTGCCGCTGGTCTTCCACAACCAGGTTGACGTCTGCTATGACCAGGCCGGACTGCCTGCCCTCGAGCAGATGTTGCGCAAGTATCCCAACGTCACCTTCTGCGGCCATGGCCCTGGCTTCTGGGCGGCCATCAGTGCCGATGACGATCGTACTGTGCACATGCCCACAGGCCCTGTTGTGCCGGGGGGCACGCTCGACCGTCTCATGGACCAGTACCACAACCTCTACGGAATCTTTGACGCCGGCTCCGGTTATAACGCCATGACCCGCGATCCCGACTTCATCATCGGCTTCATTGAGAGGCATCACACGAGACTCCTTTTCGGCACTGATTACATGCAGGCAGGCCAAAAACTATCACAGGTGGATTGGCTCGCCAACCTCGATATTCCCACCCAATGGCGAGACGACATGGCCACTGGAAACGCACAACGCCTGTTGCAACTTACGCCAGACCAATAGAGACTCCCGGAGGTTCGACTTGCCTACACAGGATACGGAGAAGCAGGCCGGCGCCAAAACAATCCGCCTTATTGATTTCCACGTTCACCCATGGAAACCTCAGGTATGGAGCTATCCCGAACGCCAGGGCTTGAGTCCGGAGCAGCTCATTGATCGGATGAACCGCGAGGGCGTTGACAGGAGTGTGCTCCTGCCGGAGGAAAGCCCGGAGTGCACCGAATACATCCTCACCCGCGAGGTCGTGGAAATCCGCGACATCTACCCCGAACGTTTCATCGCCTTTGTCTCTATTGACCCGCGCCAGACCCGCATGGCGGAGCGCGTCGCCGCATGTGTCGAGAAGTGGGACTGCCGGGGCTTTGGCGAGCTCAAGAACGGTCTGCTTTTCGACGATCCGCTCAATGAGGCGATCTACGAAGTGTGCGCCCATTACAGCTTGCCCATCGTTTTCCATTGTGACATGCGCCTGTGTCGCGACGAAGCCGGATTACCGCGCCTCGAAGCGATGGCCGCCAAGTACCCACAGGCGACATTTGTCGGCCACGGCCCCGGTTTCTGGTCGGCCATCAGCGCCGATGACGACCGCTCCGAGAACTACCCAAGCGGCCCGATTCAGCCCGGCGGCGCACTTGACCGCCTCTTTGCGCATTATCCCAACGTGTACGGCGAATTCTCAGCCGGTTCCGGACTCAGAGCCATGACCCGCGATCCGGGCTTCATCCACGGCTTCCTGCAGCGCAACCATGGCAAGCTGATTTTCGGCACGGACTTCATCACGCCGGGACAGAAGCTGGGCCAGTTTGAGTGGCTCGCAACTCTCGATATACCCATCGAATGGCGCCAGGAGATGGCATACGGAAACGCCGAACGCGTCCTCGCGGTTACGGGAGAACAATGAAGACAGTCATCCTGCTGGCAGGTCACGGCACCCGCATGTACCCGCTCACTTACTATGTAAACAAGGGCATGATACCGCTGGCG
>CAZCJS010000222.1:0-7000 GCA_964498775.1 uncultured Armatimonadia bacterium | reverse complement strand
CGTGTCATTGAGGTCCTCATAGTCGCGGTTCTTCTGATGCCTGCGTGCCACAGCTACATTCTGCCGCGTGGGCAGGTAATAGCCGGTCTGCTGAACATCGAGGAACCAGTGGGGAGACGCCTCGTCAAGCGTTCGCTCCTCTGGGAAGGCGGTGAAATCGGTCGCATCGAGGGGCGTTGCGACAAACTCACCTTGCTCATTTTCTGGAAGGCGTTTCTGACAGAGAGTTGTCTGGGTAGGATACTCCGCCTCGTCGCAGGAGATGTTGGAGCCCAGGCACAGAATCTGGTTGTCGTTGAAGAACCAGCTCTTTCTTCCTGCGAGGGTCTTCTTGTCGGGCATCGGCTGGTTCAGGATCATGGCGAAAATGCCCTGGCGACCTTGATGTGAGAGCCCGCCCACAAAAGTCTCGGCCGAACGTGTGGAGGTCCAGCCTTTGTCTATCGTTTCCAGGGGGAGTTGCGGAACAGTAGTGCCCTCGTGTCGCCGCCAGTCCCAGCCATGGCCATCGCGACCACTTGCTTTCGCACTGACCGGGGTCCCACCGGCGAGGATCTCCAAATGGCCAATGCCCTGGAAAAGCCCGAAGCAATTCTCGTTGGCCTGTCTCTCGCTGCCCCAGATATACTTGCTTTGGCCATGGACGCTGGCAAGCCAGTCGTCGCGACGATGGGAAAGCAGCGCCGCGTATGGCATCACGAAGGTCCCATTTGGGTGCGGCTCCGGCTTAATTCCCAGAGTGGAATACGGCTCCTCGTTGACCGCCTCCGGTGCCAGCCGCAGGTACGCCGCCGCCACTTGGGGATCAACTTGCAGGTTTCCGTCGGGGGTTCCACAGCGCGCGAGAACGTCCAGTGCCTGCGGCGAGATGCGATCTACATTCTTGCTATAAAAATCAGAGCCAAATGGACGCCGTCCGCTGAGGGAGAGCGGCAAGTCGAGTTGATTGCAGTAGATCCGCTGTGCGAGCATTGCCCGGCGGAGCCGCCCATGCGCCTCCGTGCTCAGACGCCAAGGCGTGTCGCCCAACTGTTGGAGCAGTGGAGGCAAAGTTCCGAAGGCATTCCTGGCATAGCCAAAATAGTGACCGCTGTGATGGTAGGCGGAACCGTCAATTTTGAAGGCGCTTGTAGGTTGCAGCATTGACCGCTCGAGCATCGCTTTGAGGCCCTTCAGCCAGCGAACTTGCTCAGTCGGCTCAACCTGCACGAGACACGCGCGCAGGAGGGGGCTTACGTAAAGGTGGTAGTAATCCATATTTGAGGGAGGGTCGGCATCGGCGAAGATCGCGCCGCCACCATAGTTCCAGAGCAGGTAGTCACGTTGGCGTGCGAGTCGTTCCGCGTCCGCCAGCACATCGCGCATGAGGAACATGGCGTTGGCATAGTTTCCTCCGATCCACCAGTTCCAATGGAAACCGGCGCCGGCCTGCATACCCTGATCATAGAGGTAATCCTCAATGAGAAGGAACGCTTCAGCGAGTCGGCGCCTTTGGTCAGCATCATTGGCGGCCCGATATGCGCTCGCGACCTGATAGGCTAGTACGCTGATGGCCGAAGGAGTTTCCATGCCAAGCCAACCGGGGCCGTGCTCGTCCGGCCAGTATGCAATCCTCTTAGCGCCATGTTCCCCAACTTTGCAGCAGTACTGATAATGTCTGTCAATGCCGGGCCCGCCACGCACGCCGTGCTCATCGCGCACAATGCCCAGCGCCTGGACCTTGGCACACAGGTCCTGCACCTTTGCTTCCTCAATGCCTGGCCCTTCGTCGGGACCCAACAGGCTGCGGATGCCCGCCAGTTCCGCATCAGTAACCCGTTCAGGCTTAGGGAAGCGTTGCTCGTCCGGCACGGGGCGCTGCCACTGCGCCTCCTTCTCAGGGATGAGCGCACGCCCACGAATGGTGAGGGCGTTATACTTGATGAAATCCAGGAACACAGTCCCCTTTAGCACCTGGTCAGGGGCGGCGATGCGGATGTTGTCTACCTGCGCCGTTGGCTTGCCAGTCGGGAAATCGTGATAGAAAGGACGCCCCTGCCGCCAGCCGGTGAACTCCAGTGGAAAGCGGAAGGAGCCGGTCACCTCTTCTCCCTCCCGAAACTCAAAGACCAGCGCATCTGAGATTGGCTCTTCCATATAGACCCACACGGCGAAGGAGGTCCTGCAACCAAGGCCACCAATACGAGCGAGATCCCCGATGCCGTGCTGGATGACCAACTGCTCCCCCTTGGCCCAATCCCAGCGCAACGAATTACTGCCCTCCTTGCTGTGCCACGGGCTGATGCTCAAACTGTCCGCTCGGGTCGCCGTAAAGTAATCCGGAACGCCGTCCTCGAACGACTCGTAGTACTCGCCCGGTTGCCCCGAGGCCATAGTGCAGGCAGCCAGAATAACCATAAAAGCCATGAACATTGTGCTCATATTGCTCATCTTACTGCTCTCCTCTGCCGAGATTGACGTCGGACCTGACCGATGTCAGATAGGCCAGCGACTGTGTGATCGTACCGTGCTGTAATGTCTTCGCCACTGGTCGCAGAGCACCTGCGTCATGTGTGTATTTGGTGCGAGGGGCCGGCAGCGGCCACCGGCGCGTCACGAGGCAGGGGGAACCTGGAACCGCATGCTCATGTCGGCCTGGACACCCGACCTGCGCGGAGAGGGCCGCTGCGCCCGGGGTGCGGAAGTCCGGGTGCAATATGACAGGTCATGGTCCAGCGTGCGGCGGTAGGGATCACTTGGAGGTCGGTGGGATGGTCCGGGCGGGAGCTCAGAAGTCAGCGCCGGCTTGTATCGCGCGACGTCTGACTGCAAGCGCCGCCACGCCCAGCAGCAGCAGGACCACCGTCGCCGGCTCCGGATTCGCGTACCGGTCGTGATACTCGTCGAGGCTGTTGAACTCCGTGGGCCGCAGTTGGAGGTAGTTATCCTCCCAGCCCCAATGATAGCCTCTTGGCGTCGAGTCGGCATAGGCGCCAGACTCAAAGCTTGTGGGGACCCAGTCCTCGTCGGGCCAATACTCGATATAGTCGGGACTGGCCCACCAGTCGCGCTGAACGTAGGCCGTCTGGTCGTCGCCCCAGTCGAGAGCCGCCGCGTACTATTCGGGGAAGGTCATGTCGTTGTACGGGTCGAGACTGCTACACAGCGCCTCGTTGAGCAGGCCCTGGTAGTAGACCTCGCCCTCCCCGGCAATACCTAGGGCGTTGCCGTGCTCGGGTGCCGCCAGCATCGCGTAAAGGCCGGAATTGGTGGCCGCGGCGCTGTTGTCCATGTCATCCGCGCCGCCGACCCAGCCACCGGAGAAGCATGCATCGGAGATGACGACGATTTCGACGCTGGCGTCGAAGCCATCCAGCGCATCGCCCAGGCGGTCGTCGGTCATGATGTCGTATATGCCCCAACCCTCGAAGGAGTAGCCGAAGTACTCCTCGTTCTTGTGGGGAGGAGTAAGGGTGGTGTAGGGAGGCCAATAGGAAAAATGGGCGGGGTCCCGGCAGAGGGGATCGTCTTCGTAGGGCCAGGCACTGCCCTCATCATTACCCGGATTCTCGGGGATGTCCTCAAGCAGGTTGTTGCCGCCGTGTCCGGAGTAGCTGAAGACAAGCACGTCGCCGTCCTGAAGGTTGTCGCCGTACCAGATGATGTCGTCGTAAATGGTATCGCGGCCGTCGTTGCGGTCCAGGTCGTAGCCGAGCCAATTGTCACGCAGCACGGCGTTTGCGGGATCCCAATTGGGGAAATTGCAGAGGGCGTTCCACAGCGTGTCGTTCCCATCAAGGAATTCGTTGTTGGCAACGCCGTAGAAGTAGTACTCGGCATAGGCAGGCACGACACCCAGTGCCGAGAGTAAGAAACAGAATATCAGAAGCCGGCTTCCAGGCTGGTAGCTGTTTATTGCCATCGTGCTTCCCCCCGAACAAAACACCATGGTTGGCTGTTTGTGTGTCAGTGGCTGTATTATACCACGCAAGATTGCTTGCTAAACATCAACTATAGTTGATTGTAGCACCGCCTGGAGCGGGAAGTCAATATTGCTTGATGAAAACTTGAGCGGCGCTTGAGGGAGGGTTGAGGAGAGTATTGGGCGTCTCCTGGCGGCAGACAGCAGTGGGCCGGATAGTACCGGCCTTGCTGCTACGCAAGGCCGGTACTATCCGGCCCTTCCGACAGCAACGGCGGGGCATACACGTAGGGCGTCGAGGCAGGATGCCGCCACCGTCGTCACGAGAGCCTACGGCACTGCAGGATTATTCCAGGTGAAGGGCAGCGTGCTGGGAAACATGTATGAGAAGGCGAAGCCGTTGTTGTGCTCGCCGACCTTGGTATTCCCCATCCAGGATGGGCCAGCGATGCCGATGCCGCCCCACTCATTGACCTGCCCCTGGGGCTTGCCCGGGACCGGAGTGTCAACCGCGACGATGCACATCCCGCTAGCCCACTCTCCGCCCCCCTTGAAGGTGAACTTGACATGACAGCTGAAGTTGGGGTTAAGCTTGGGCACCGAGCCGTACTGGGTCATCAATGGTCGGTTGGCGCCAGGCGGCTCCTCGATATTGCGTGTGAGGCTGACAGCCGCGCTGCAGACCCCGGACTCCTTGTTCCCGATGTTCTTGATGGTGACCAGTAGCCTGATTTCCGGGAATTCGCCGCCGAGAAGCTCCTGGAGTGTAACCTTCTGTACGACGAGGTCCGGAGCCGCGTTGATGTTAGCCACTACCGGGCCGCCGCGTGGCGTTCCGCGCGTCGGGCCGGGCACGGGCGGGGCTGCCACAACCTCGGCTACCAGACACACACAGAGCAGGCATACCAGCACGGGCAAACTGACTGCAAGCACACTTCTCTTCATCTCGCTACGCCTCCTATCATATTGGGGCTATTGGAACGCTGGAGACTGCGTGTTGCCACAACTCATTCGCCGTAGCCGCAAGAGGTGCTTCGAAGTTGTTCGCCGACGCCATCATCAGAGACTGTTGCAGAAGGTACTGTGGAGTATTATAGGGGTGGGCGGGGGGGGGCTGTCAAGGGTGGCGCAAGCTGGGTTTGCACCGCAAAAGGCAAACTGCAATCGTCGGCGCAGTGCAGGCCAATAGCATCTCCATAACGAAAGATGATACGCCTAGTATTGCTCGGAGGATATTATGAGACAGTTGATGGTACTGGGACTGCTTATGGTGGTTCTGAATAACGTGGCCCTTGGCGATGTGATCATTAGTGACTGCGAGACTGCGGCGGCGTGGGATGGCGTGGTGACAGCCGGCACGGAGCAGGTGAAAGAAGGGGCGAAGTCGCTGCGGTGGGCCTACGCAGAAGCGCCGATCATCAAACTGAAAGAGACGCCCGCCGACTGGAGCTCGGGTAATGCTTTGGCCTTCTGGCTGTACAGTGAGAAGGAGCTGGAGCACAGGCCATGGCTGATCGTGCGCAGGGAGCAAGTAGCGCCAGGTACTGCGGAGATGAGCTATGCGATCCCCTGGAGCACTTTCAGCGGCTGGTACCGTATAGTGATTCCGTTCGAGGAGTTCGCTCATAGGACGGGTTTGGCGACATGGGACAACATCGCCGAGATCGAGTTTGACAGCACACGCCAGGCGGGCAGGAGGCCGCCGGCGGATCCAACGACGGTGCTATACATTGATGACATCCGGGTGATAGACCTGAAGACGCCCGGTATCGGTGAAGGGCCGCGATTAACAGATGAGGAGTTCTTTGAGGCGCTGGATCTGGGGCGGCCGGAGTTGGGAGCAGTGAAGGCGGCGGTGGATAAAGACGACCTGCCGGCGGCCCGGCACGCCTTCGCTGAGCATATCCGGACGCGGCAGCAACCGCGCTGGTTCAGTGACTGGCTGGATGCGCCCGCCGAGAAACGAGAAGCATACGCGCTGAAGCGAGCGGAGGCGTACCTGCGTGATGAGTTTATTGTGGGCGAATTTACCTACCAGGCGGAAGGCCGCATTGACTGGAATTACTATCCCGAAGCCTACCGTGAAGGGCCGCTGAAGACCAATGAGTACAATGCGCTGATGAACCGGTTCAGCTATCTGAAGTACCTGCACAGCGGCTGGTGGTTCACCAAGGAGGCTAAGTACGTCGAGAAGATAGTGGAGCATATCGTGTCCTGGGTGGAGGACTGCCCGGTGCTGCTGTTCCAGAGCGGCAATGGGCCATACCACTATGCGTGGGAGACGCTGAATTGCGCGGGACGATTGGGGCATTACTGGCCCCATGCGATCTATACGACGCTAGCGCATCCGGCATGGACCGATGACGCGATCATCAAGGTGTGGAAATCACTGTATGAACACAGCGAGCATCTGATGAAGTGGCCGAGCAAGGGGAATTGGCTGACTTCGGAATCGAGGGCTATATACTTCACGGGGTTGATGAACCCGGAGTACAAGCGGGCGGGAGAATGGCGGGAGACGGCGATTACGCGGCTGTACGGGCAGCTTGATGAGCAGGTGTATCCGGATGGGCTGCAGTACGAGCTGGCACTGGGCTATAACATGGGGGTGCTGCACAGCTTCGGGGAGGTCCTGCGGCTGGCGTATCTGAATGAGATTCAGGGAGAATTGCCGGCGGACTACCTGGGTAAGATGGAGAAGATGTACAACTATTTGCTATACGCGATGATGCCGAACGGAGAGGTGCCCGGGCGGAATGATGCGTACAATGCTGATCCGAGCGGGCGGCTGAAAAGAGCGGCGGCGTATTTCCCCGAGCGGCAGGATTTCTTGTGGGGGGCGACTGGGGGCGCGGAGGGAGTGGAGCCATCGTCGCAGTCGGTGGCATTTCCGTACAGCGGGCACTATTGCATGCGGACGGGCTGGGAGGCGGAGGCAGACCTGTACCTGATGATGGATGCCGGGCCGTGGGGAGCGGGCCACCAGCATGAGGACAAGCTGGGGTTCATTGTGTATGCGTATGGGAAACAGCTTATGCTCGAGGCGGGGACGCATCAGTACGACCATTCGGAGGAGCGTAAGTACGTCCGCTCGACGCG
>CAZCJS010000221.1:0-7004 GCA_964498775.1 uncultured Armatimonadia bacterium | reverse complement strand
ACATCATAGACTTCATGGACGGCGTGGCGCAGATGCGGGGCTTGCAGTGCGGGGTGAAGTACGCGGAGGGGTTCAAGGTCGCATGGGCCTGGCCGCGCATCCGCCCGGAGAATATGCTGCCGTAGATTTGCGGCTGCGAGGGTTCTTCAGGAGGTCACAACCGCATTGGCCTGGCCGGTGGGCATCGCCACGTAGAGCCAGCGGGTGCCGTGTTGCTCGCGAATTACGAATTGGGCGGGCCGGCCATTTACCTGCACCGTTTCAGGCTCGTCTTGCGGACACAGCATCTGCACGATACAGCCCGCCGGGTAGGCGGTGTGCGTGCGGATGGTGGTGTTGCGCTCGTCCCGCTCGATCGCCTCGATTGCCGACTTGTCGCGCTCATGCCACCACAGGCACAGCCCATCAGTCCCCAGATGTGCGGCGGTCATACCGAGCTTCTCGATGTGTGCGAAGGCTTCTTTGACCGCCGCCCGTGGTTCAGCTCTGGTGAGATAGACGGGATGGAAGAAGAGATTCATGGTTAGGTTCCAGAACTTAGCCAGCTCGATGGCGCGGTGGAGTTGGCTGAACTCGGTGGCTTGTGGCGTGTAACCGCACTCGTAAGCTGTGACGGGCTGAGAGGTGAACTCGATGCGGCGATTATCCCGGGTGTAATCATCCCAGTAGTGGGACGGGTAGGATGTGCCGAAGGCGAAGTTACATTTGTTGACGGGGTTGCTGGGGGGGTAGCGCCAGTGTGCCTTGTTGTTGTCGCCCTTCAAGCCGAGGTCGGCGAGCCAGCGCGCGGGCTCAGCCCAGCCGTTCCAGGTCATACAGTGGAAAACCGTGCAGACGGGGACTTCGCCATAGGCCTCGTAATAGGTGTCGAGCTGGTCGGCGAGGTCCTGTCGGGTGATGTGGTAAGGCTGTTGGCCGGCGGTAGTGAAGTTGAAGTGAATGGAGGTCTCGCATCCGAGCTGTTTGAGCCTGTCGAAGCTCTTTTTCGACAACTGGTGGGTGCCGATGGGGGCCTGCATGATATTGATGTGATACGGCAGGTTCATCTGCACCATGAACTCGGTGGCCGGTATCTGGACGTCGGTCACGCCTTCGTCATCGCCGCCCCAGTGGAAGACCGCGTCGGGGATCGAGCCATCATCACAGGGAGGAAGCTGGTGGATGAATACGCCGCCGTGCTCCGCAATGATGCGGCGGAGGGTAAACATCATTAAGTCGGCGTAGGGCACGTCAGCCGTCCACGGTCGCGTCGGGACCATGTCCATAGTACGCAGCGAGCCGTCGCCGTCGTAATCTTCATAGACGGGGCGGCCCTGGTGCATCTTCCAGGTACACTCGGCGATGTCGAAAGCCCAGTAGCAGGCGGCGCCGCTGCCGATGGTGCGGTAGGTGACAGCGGGGCGATGGAGGTCCTGTTCGAAGAAGGAGAGGAGGCGGGCGATCTCTCGACAATCCGGAGCCGCAAGCTGCTGGACCGGCGCCAGCACCGGCAGGGCAGCGCCCTGATCGTAGGGCAGCAGCAGTTGCTTTGTGAACTGTTCGTCCGCCAGCCGGATGCAGGCCGAGGCCGTGTATTCATCATCAGCCTGCGCGATCGTGCCTTCGACGGTGATGCCGAAGAGGTCATCGAGGCCGGGCGTAGCGAAGGCAATGAGCAGTCCGCCGGCTGAGACCCAGTCGGTCAGGACGCCTGCGTGCTCCCGGGTCAGGTAGCCATCCGGCAACGGGGGCAGGAGCAGTACGGCATAGTCGGCCAGGCTGTCGGTGGTCAACTGCTGCGCACTGACGAGGGTATGCGGGAGACCCATACGTCGCAGGATTTCGGAGTAGTACACCGGCCAGTAGTTGCGGCTGTCGGTGTTGGCGGCCGCGCGTAAATCGTCATCATAGAGTAGAGCGGCTTTGAACTGTGGCATCATTGCCTCCCGGCATCGTGGTATCGTTAGCGGTTATTTCGTGCAGTGCGGAGGTATTCCTGCAGAGAACACTTATTCACCTGCAAGGAGGGAAGCGTGGAGTTGAGAGGAATACTAATGTACTGGACATCTGATTGATATGTGGTAAACTGGCAATACTTGTCGCACCAGCTTCGGCGGTGCGCCTGGTCCGTATGCCGAGGTCAGTTATGTATTGTGTGATCGGCTGTCCGCAAGAAGGCAGAATTCAATAGAACGGGAGTATTGGCAAATGACCGAGCGAGGACTTAGGACTCTGGAGAACCTGATGTTCAAGACGGCCCCGCAAGACCTTGCAAACGAGCTTGAGAGCTGGCGGGCTGAATTACGCGCACAGTATGCAGGTGCGGCCTCCGACGAACTGCGTAATAGTGCGGCAGAGCTGCTGGCTGAGAATGCAATAGACCTGCAATCCGTGCTCACCGAATGGAATCTGAAGAGTAAGAGCCGCCACGGTGATGTCGCGCTGACGGAGGAGCAACTAGTTGCTGAGAGCGAGGCGAGCATTGGCATTCTTGAGCAGTGGGGTCGCATCGAGGTGGCGAATCGCGTGAAGCGGGAAGTTGGCTCGATCGCTTCGAGTAATTTGGCGCAACTGACCCGTATGGCGATGTCGGGAGATGTCAATACATTCTGGGGCAATGACTACGCTGCCCATCTGCGCAACGCGATGCGCAGAGGCGCGGCGATGGTGACTACCAACCCCGTGCTGGTGAATATCGCGCGCACGGAGGAACCGGGCTACTGGACGCCGGTCCGCGACGCACTCAAGGCAGCGTTTCCCAGTTATGATCCCGTCCAGCTTGGCTATGCGATGACGATCGCAGTCGTGGTCAACAACGCGAAGCTGCTGCGGCCAATCTGGGAGCTGACTAACGGGGCGATGGGTTATGTATCGCTGCAGCTTTCGCCGAAGGAGGCGAAGAACGCAGATGCGATGATCGAGGGAGCGCGCTGGGTCTGGCAGCAGCTTGAGGTCGGCCTGGGCGGGACTCCCAACTGCGTGTTCAAGGTTCCGGGCACGAAGGCCGGCATTACCGTTGCAGAGACGCTGACTTCGGAGGCGATGGGCATCAACGTCACCGTCAACTTCGCACTGCCCCAGCAGATAGCCTTCGCGGGTGCCATCGAGAACAATAGTACAACTAAGGTGTGCTACCGGACACAGATGGATGGGCGGCTTGACGACCCGGTCGGTGATGAGTTGAAGGCAGCCGGCGTGTCTGACTGGGAGGAAGTCAAGACGTGGTGCACCACCGCCATCCGGCAGCGAGAATATCGGTTGCTGTGCCTCCCGCCGGAGCAGGGTGGGCTCGGCTTGAAGAAGAGCATTCCACTCCCCGCCTCCGGTCGGGGCGTGTGGAATATCGAGCGATCCATCATAGATGGTACGCACCCGGTCCCGATCTTCCTGACGATCTTCCCGGATAAGGCGGAGCTGTTCGACAGCGAGCCACGGGAGATAGACCCGAACGGAATGTGGGCGGAGCTGCCTGCGGGGCACCTCGAGAAGCTCTACAAGTCCAAGCTGTTCCGGCAGGCTTATGAGCCCGACGGGATGACTGTGGACGAGTTCGATGATTACCTACCCGTGGTGGCGACGCTGACCGGCTTTGCCGAGGGTTACGACGAGTTCATCGCCTGGGTCGCCGGCTAAGCCGGATTGCTCATGAGTGAGATTACGCAACCGACTCGGGCTGGAAGCTGAGAACGCGGGAGGACGCTGCGCGTCTTCTTCGCGTTCTCACCTGACCTGCGTCAGGCGCAGGTCAGGCCGAGCCACGGACTAATGAGGGTCGCCGGATAGGCGGCAATATCACAGCAAAACGAGAAGCCCATGTCTTGTGTGCGGATGACGTGGGCTTCTTTGCTTCTGCGGACTGCGTCATCGGGGGGCGGTTAGTCTTCGTGCGGCGGCTCGCAGGGTAAGCAGAAGGCGAAGACACTGCCGCGTTGCTCGGGCTGCTCAACCCAGATACGCCCGCCCTGCATCTCGACAAGTTGCCTGGTTAGTGAGAGTCCCAGTCCCGTACCCGTCGGGCCCTGCGCTGTCTCAGCGGTTTGGTTCGGCTCAATACGGCTGAAAGGCTCAAAGATGCGGTCGCGCTGAGCGGGGGGCACGCCCGGCCCCTGGTCCATGACGCGCACCAGAGCCATGTCGCGGTCAGGCGTTGCGATGACACGGATTTCGCCATCATCGGGGCTATACTTGATGGCGTTGTCGAGCAAGTTGTAGAGTATCTGTCTTAGGCGGCGCTCATCGGCATACACGGGCATGTCCGGGGGGATTACTTCGCAGGAGACGGCTACCGGCCGGGCACGTGCCTTGACCTCCATGAACTCGACGGCGTCTTTCAGAATACTGCTCAGGTGCAGTATCTCAGGTTCCAGGCGCAACTTCCCTGCCTCGATGCGCGACAAATCGAGGATGTCATTGACCATGCCGAGGAGGTGCTCGCCGGCATGTTGAATGTCGCCGGCGAAGCGCTTGACTTCTTTTTTGGAAGGTGGCTGCTGGTCGTCAGCGAGGAGTTCGGCGAGACCGATGATGACATGCAGCGGCGTGCGAAGCTCATGGCTGAGGCTCACGACCAGTTCCGAGGCGCGGCGGGGCTGGTAACGAGCCCTATCCCCGGATTCATCATCGCTCTTGTGGCGATCGTCGTCGCCTGTATTCACGGCGCTGCCAGCCCTTCCCCCGTCGCCTGTGAATGGAGTTCCCGGCTATTGCCCGGCGCAGGCTCAAGTGCCGCCGGAAGAGCCGAAGCCATCTGCCCCGTAACGCGAACCGGGTAGGTCGAGCCTGGGAAGGCTCGGAGGCGATGGGGATGTCGGGATGTTAAGTAGACTGAGCCGCTGATAGGGCGTCTGTGCAGCGATGAGGTGGTCAATCCGGGCGCTGAGTTGCTTATCGGGGATGCGCAGGTGTGCCTGCTTTCGCGCTTCATTGAGCCAGCGTTGGCGCGCCTGTGGCAGCATCTCGGCATGGATGCGCGCGATAAGCGTGTCCTTGACTTCTGCAAGCGGTTGGGTGCCGGCGGGCCGTTTCTGCAGCAGTTGAATGAAGGCCCATCCGTCCGGCACCTTGAAAACGGCGCTGGTCTCATTGATCTGCAGCGTGGCAGCGGCCTGCCATACTGCCGGCGCGTAGTCTTCGGCTTCAAAGAAGCCCATGTCGCCGCCCTTTTCTGCAGTCACCATGTCGGATGAGACGGCTTCTGCAAGGCCGGCGAAGTCTGCGCCCGGCTCACCCAGCACGCCCCTGACCTCCTCCGCGCTCGCCTTGTCATCAAACAGCATCCAGCGACAATGCAACTGCGGCCCATGCTGGAACTGGTCTTTATTGTGGTCATAATAGGTGCGCAGTGCCTGCTCGGAGGTGTCAATAAGCTGACGGGCCAGCTTGTCGAGGAGCAATTCGACACGTATCTGCTCGCGATAATCATCGAGCGTGAGGCCGACAACATCAAGCCTTTCTAGCAAGTCGGTTTTCGATCCCACCTGCGCAATTCCGGTTTCCAGTTCAATAGTCATCTCATCATCAGAGACACTCAGGCGCTGAGTGTCGGCTGCGGCAGTGATAAGCTTCGCGTCTATCATCTGCAGGAGCAGCGGTGCGCCATGTTCGGCGACGACTCGGCGCTCGAAGTCCGCTGAAGACACTGTGCGCTTCCCGATATGGGCCAGCGAGTTTGCCGGACGCGGACCACAACCAACAAGCGCAACTGTCGCCAACGCCAGCAGGACGCTGACGGCCAGGAAGAAGTGATGGCGATAACGGTGCTGCACCGAGTTGCTCATTGCTCTCATCTCGACGACATTCCATTCTTGCCTACGTAAGGTTGTGCAATGACACGGCGGCTACGGGCCCGGCGACCTCGTCTCTTCATCATATAGGGACAGATCGGACTCGCCTCTCTCCAGGTGGGCAAACAGCTCCCGCAATATGTCATAGTCCCAGAAGAAGCCGGGCACTTCGTCTCTATATTCTAACACGATTCGGCCCGGCCGTTTGAGAATGCGGCCCCGAAAGCGCGTATCGGGCACATGGACGGGCCGCAGAATGATGCGCAGGCCGAGCCGCTCCTCGAGCTCTCGCACGCGCTTTTCGACCCAGTCCATGCTCTACACCTCCACCGGGCCGACCAACTCCGTGTCTTCATCCGTATACGGGGGGCTGCACGCACAGAGGAAACACAGTGGTGCGGCAGTGAGGGCCTGCACCCAGTGATTCTGTCCCGGGCGGATGAGGTGTACGCTTCCGGGCTGCATCGGTTCGATCCGGCTGTCCAGATGTAGTTGCCCTTCACCGGAGATGGTGTAGTATATCTCTTCGCCGGTCTTGTGGATGTGGGCATAGGTGCGCCGTCCGGGCGCTACGGTCGCTTGCGCCAGGCTCAATCGCGTGACCGGATCATGGCGAGGATGAACCAGCTCATTGATATGCGAGCCGTCCAGAGTTCGGTAACTTCGTGGCTCTCCCATACCTGTCCCCTACAGCCTCTTCGATGATTGTACCGCTCCGAGGACGGCCGCGGCACTGGCGGCGTAAGCCTGGAGTCGGCGCTCGGTGGGCGATATCCATTCGCTGACACCGAATTGGTCGAACTCGGCGGCAAGATCAGCCAGCATCATCCGGGCGATTTCCTCGTCGAGGAGAGCTATCGTCTGTGCCACCCAGCCGGCGGGCAATGCCCAGTAGCCACCATTCTGGTACGTGCCCGGCTCGATTTCGACAAGCAACTGCTCCCAGTACTCGTCTTCGAGCAAGTGCCTGACACAGCCCTGATAGACGAGATCGCCATAGAAATCAATGAAGAACTCTGCGATGTTGCGGGCCTGCGCTTTGGAGGCGAGGCGGATTACGGCGGCGTAGGCGTTACCCCAGACGTCTATCTGCTTACAGTCTTCAGTGGCGGCGATGAACAAGCCATACTCGTCGTCCATGAACTGTTCGAGATGCCCGTTGACGGCCGCCGCCCGCTCATGCCAGTAGTGGGCGTCGTCATGATACTCGTAGTCGGCGCAGGTAGCGCCCAGCCGCCGGCA
>CAZCJS010000220.1:0-7021 GCA_964498775.1 uncultured Armatimonadia bacterium | reverse complement strand
ACACATGCCCGGGAAGATAATCAGCACCAACGGGACTCAGCTAGACGACAACACTGTGCTCTTCGACGTGAGCATGGAGGATCTGATGGGCGACGAGCCGATGCGTCTGACGGCGATAAGCAAGCTACCCAGCTATGCCCGTATCGGGCGCCTGGCCGACCAGATGATCCTGGCCGGAGCGGATGCGAACATCGCCACTCGAGTCGTCCAATACGTCAATGCGGGGCTGCTGCCTGACCCGCCGCTGCAGATTGACGCGAAGTACAAGCTGGGCGCAGAAGATTACCTGGCGCTCACGGAGTTCATCGGCAGACTCGATAAGCAACTGTCGCCTGAGATAACGGAGGCCATCATCATCGCCCTCGGGCTGAATCGGGACAAGATCTCGGCTGCCCGGATCCACCAAGCGCGGAAAGCCGCCGCCGAAGCAGACCTCAGAGAGCTGGCCATCGAGCGGATACTCAAGACGCTGAAGTGAGCAGCGCGTTGTTGAGCGTTCTCAGCTTCCACTGTAGTTATGCAAATCCCGGCTAACTCCAATTGGGGCAGACGGACGGCGTCTGTCCGCAGACGAACGGCGTCTGTCCGCCGCTAGTTCATAGCCGTTGGTCGCAATGGAGAGGCCTGTCGCAGGGAGCTTTACGGAGCAAAGCTCACCAGGCTGGCCCGGTCAGTCAACCCCGACAAGCTGAGAGGGAGGCACCATCCCAACGCGCCTGTTTTGCTTGACATTTTGCCTGGTATACTTGACATTCTGACAAGTATACCGTACAATACCATCAATGGAGGTGACCCAATGGCGCCCCAGGTACTTGGTAACCGTTTGAAAGTCGCACGCGCGGAGCGCGGGCTCTCGCAAGAGCAACTCGCCGGCCTCGTGGGTGTGACGCGTCAAACCATTAGTGCCGTCGAGACGGGGCTATATTGTCCGTCAGCGCTGCTGGCCTTCCTCCTTGCCAACCAACTTGAGAAACCGGTGGACGAACTGTTCTTCCTGAAAGGAGAAACACCATGAGTATGACTCCCTCAGTGGAACGCGATGAACGGACGGAGGCTGTCGTAGGCGTCAGTTGCCGATGGGCCTACATCATCCTGTACTTCGGACTCCTCATTGACGCGACGTACCGGGCCGTGTTTCGCCACGAGGCTGTTTGGGACTTGCTGGCCTTGATTTTGGTGGGTTCAGCCGCCGTTATCATTCACCAGATCCGCCAGAAGACATGGACACGCCGCCAAACAAGAGACGCGGTGCTCTTCGGCCTCCTGGGGGCTGTCTTCGCAGTCGTTCTAGCGATCACGGGCTGGTTTCGCAGCTATTTCTGCCTGTGAATGGCGGCTGAAGACCGAGGCGGATGGATGTCGTATCTGTCCATGAGGCGAAGCAAGTTCTCGCCGAGAATCAGGCGCTTGTCGGCCTCCGGTATGCGCGCATACAGAATCGGTCCCAGACCCCAGGCTATCGGCAGGTCCATGAGGTCAGAGCCGAAGAGAATCCGATCCGCACCGTACAGCTCCACGAATTGCTCTGTCCGGCCCCAGCCGAGCAATGGGCATGTACAGATGTAGAGATTGTCGACCTCACGAGCGAGTTCGCCATAAGCAGTCGTGGCGTGCCCGGTGAAGAAGCAGGCGTCCGGGTAGGTCATGCACAGTCGGTGCATGTGTTCCTCGGGGCCCCACGCATGGTTGAGGATGAACTGGCGATGGTCATGGGCGAAACGGCACACCACGTCAATGAGTGGGCCGTCGAGGGGATAGCCCTGGAAGCTCACGGCCAGCTTGACGCCCTGCATGCCGAGTTCCAGCCCCCGATGCAGTTCGGCAAGCATGGCATCTTCGCCATGCGCGGGGTTGACCAGCGTGAAGCCGATGAAGCGGTCGGGGTAGGCCCGGCGCATTTCGACGGCCCGATTGTTGCCGAATTCCTCATCGGGCATGGCCCCTGCGAAGCTGAACACGCAGCAGGCTCTGATCCCGAACTTGTCCATCTCGGCGATGATGTCGCCAGGCTCATCATGTACAACGTGGCGGTTGCTGCACCAGCCGATGTGACCATGGCAATCGTAGAATTCCTCGTTGCGGAGAGAAACACGTTCCCGGGCCGCTTTGTGCAGGGCGTCAACCGGCTGGCTGAATTCGACATCGCCGGCGAAGCGGATATGCGGATTCCATGATAGCAGATTACGCATCGTGTCTCCCGCGATAAGCGCCAGTTCGTGGTCCGAGATATCGGAGTAGTTGAGCTGCATCAGCGGACTTGCAGGCGTGCGCTCGGGCATTTGTGATGCCCACACAAGCCGGTCGGCGCCGAAGGTGCAACAGATGAACTCGATGCGCTTGTGCAACCAGAGTGCGGAGAGGTCCACCTTCAGGTTCGGGGATGCGGCGAGAGCCCCATACAGTGCCCGCTGGTCGCCATAGATCCGGTACTCAGTGACGATGACCGGCAACTCCGGGAACTGCCCACAGATGCGTACCACGTTGTTCCAGTCAGTCTTGCCACTCTGGTTGAGCGCTCCCTTGGCGCTGAGAAACAGTGGCACGCGGGCCTTCTGAAGCTCGGCGAGCAGGTCGTCAACAGCCCACGGTTCGAGACGCGTGTCGAATTGCTGGTAGAAAAGGAACAGGGCGCCAACGCCGCTTTCGCGCATATGGCTGACCAGTTCGGCCGGCGGGGGCATTTCATGGCTTGGCGTTCCCAGACCCACCCACGCAGGATGCAGGCGCGGATGATCCGCCGTCCGTTCAAGGATCCGGACATTACCTGCCATCGGGTCCGTTGTGTTTGCCAGCGTGTCAATAACCAGCGCGTCATGGATACCGAAATGGTTCATCTCGGCAACAAGTCGCTCGGCGGTCTGTGGATGGTCGTCAGGTAACAGCAGGTGTCGGCCAAGACTACAGCCCGCATCGAAATACCTGATCTGTGCCATGCTCATCGCTCCCGTGTCATCCGCCGCCCGTGTTCTCTACCACCCCAGCGGCTTCACTCCGTATCTATCCATCAGCTGCCTCAGGTTCTCGCCGAGAATCAGGCGCTTGTCGGCCTCCGGTATGCGCGCATACAGAATCGGTCCCAGACCCCAGGCTATTGGCAGGTCCATGAGGTCAGAGCCGAAGAGAATCCGGTCGGCGCCGTACATCTCGACGTAGCGTTCGGTCTGGCCCCAGAGATGGAACGGGCACGAGCAGATGAAGAGGTTATCCACCTCGGCGACGACCTCGCCGTAGTTGCCGGCGGAATGACCGGTGAAGAAGCAGGCGTCCGGATAGGTTGTGCACAGGCGGTGGATCTGCTCCGGCGATCCCCAGTTGTGGTTCAGGATGAACTGGCCGCGCTCGTGGGCGAAGCGGCAAGCCACATCAATCAGCGGCCCTTCATTCGGGTAGCCCTGGTAGCGTGGGATGAGCTTGATGCCCCGCATGCCGAGCTCCAGCCCCCGCTGCAACTCTTCGAGCATGAGCTTCTCGCCATGGTTCGGATTGAGCAGCGTGAAGCCGACAAAGCGGTCGGGATACTGCTGCATTACCTTTGCGACCTCATCATTACCATACATCTCATCGCCGAAGACGCCCTCGAGGCTGAATACGCAACACGCGCGGATGCCGAACTTGTCCATCTCGGCCACAATGTCGGCCGGCTCATCGAGTATCACGTGATTCGGGCTCGACCAGCCGATATGGCCGTGGCAGTCGTAGAACTCCTGCTCACTGAGCGAGGCCTGGTTGCGCGTCGCCCGGTGCAATTCATCTACCGGTGCAGAGAACTCGACATCATCAACGAAGCTTATGTTCGAGTTCCATGACAGCATTTCGCGCATGTTGCCGCCCGCAATAAGAGCCAATTCATCTTCCGTGATGTCGGAGTAATCGAGCTGCATCATCGGCACCGCTGGGCAACGCGTTGGCAGTTGCGAGCCCCATACCAGCCGCTCAGCGCCGAATTCATGGCAGACGAATTCGATGCGTTTGTGCAGCCATATCGCCGACAGGTCCACCTTCAGGTTCGGACATGCCGCCAGCGCTTCCCATGTCCGGCGCTGGCTGTTGTAGATGCGGTCCTCGGTCACAACCACAGGCAGGTCTGGAAATTTACGGCAGAGCCGGACGACGTTGTCCCAGTCAGTCAGGTTGCCACGCCCCGGTTCCAGCAGGTTGGTGGGGCAGAGAAACAGCGGCACCCGTGACTGCTCCAATTCCGCGAGGAGGTCATCCACCGCCCATTCAGTCAGCGGAATACCAAACTGGCCGTAGAACAGATACAGCGCTCCGACCCCGAGTTCCCGCATTTGCTCGACGAACTCGGCGGGTGGCGGCTGTTCGCCGCTGTGGGTCATCAGACCCGCCCACGCCGGATGCAGGCGTGGATGGTCCCGAGTCCGCTCGACGATGCGCTGATTACCGGCTTGCGGGTTGCAGGAGGCCGATAGCGTATCAATGACGAGCGCCTCATGGATGCCGAAATGGTCCATCTCGGCCAAGATATCCTCGGTGGTCGCCGGCTGTTGTGCAGTCGCATGCACGCCACGCCCCAGATAACAGCAGGCATCAAAATGGATGAAACTTGACATCGAACGCACCTCCGGTTGAACAGCCTATCAGATGCCGCCAAGCACCTTCAGCAGCTCGACGGCTATGGCTACATGTCCGCTCCTGGCGGGATGGACGGGCTCCATGCAAAACTGCTCGCTCTCCCGGTAGATCAACTGCTTCGCAAAGACGTCGTGCATCGGCACCAGCAGCGTATCGTACTTGTCGGCCATTTCGTGAACCACGCCCACATATTCGACGATCACTTCGAGCACCTTGCTGCGGAAGGTGTCCTCGGCGCTGATGCTCATATAGAAGGGGTCAATCAAGACAATGCGTGCATCGGTCTCGGACTTGGTGCGCTGCATCAGCCAGTCGTAGTTGTCACGATACCTGTTCACCGAGACGGCATCTTCGGCTTCCGGGCTGCGCAGATAGCCGTGCAGGTCGTTGATGCCGATCATCAAGGTCAGCCAGTCGGGCTGATGGCGGATAACGTCGTCATCCCAACGTTCGCGTAGCCCCGTGGTCCGATCGCCGCCGATGCCCTTGTTGATGAAGGTGATGTCGCGCTCGGGGTACAACGCAGTGACCATCTCCCGGAATATGGCTACGTAACCGCGACCGAATGGGGCTTCCTCGGCGCGGCGTCCCGCATCTGTGATGCTGTCGCCCTGCATGATGACTGTCTGACCGTCCTGGATCAAGAAATCGCCCATCGTGTTTCCTCCCGCTTCTCAACAATCTCTTGTGGATAGCATTTCGGACAGTACGGTGGCTCAGTAGGACGCCTCGTTGCCCGTGTCCCTGCGGCAATTCGTTCCTGAGGGAGGCAATACCTCCTCACGAGGAGCTTTACCGGCGCCTGTGCAGCCCAATTGCAGGAATCAGCGACCCACACCCCGAATTATAGTATAGAGATAAAATGCGCCCGGAAGCTCGATGCGATGGCCGGACACGGCTGGAGGCTTGTAGGCGCAGACGGGAATACAGGTTATGGACAAAGATAAGCCGGATAGCCGTTTCACGGGGTCAATGCCCCTCAATGCCAGAATAATCGCGCATTTGCCGAATTTTGCAAAGCTCTACTGGCGGCTGTTTCGCGATTCGCGTGTCGGATGGCTCCCTAAGATCGTGCTGGTGGCGGGTCTGGCATACCTCGTGATACCTACCGACTTGCTTCCGGACATCCTCGCCAGATTCGCCGGACTGGGCCTCGCAGATGACGCTGTTGTGATGATTATTGCGCTGAAGGCTTTCATCAAGCTATGTCCGCGCACCGTCGTCGAGGAACACGTGCATCTCATAGATGAGGGCGGCTAGCAGCCCAGGCGGCTAGCTGTACGGACATGTCTAGTGCCACCAAGGAGTTGATGCGATGGCTCTGGCGGACAGAGACGAAGCGGGCGTACGCCTGCGGAAACTCAACTGGCGTCGCGACCAAGCTGACGTATTGAGCTTCCAATACGAGATCTATGAGACCAACTTCCCCGGCTGCACAGTGGATGATGCCTTTATTCGTGATTACAGTCTGACCTTACGCGACGCACTCAAGGACCCCAATGACAATCTCCTGGTACTTGAGAGAGGCGGGCAAGTTGTCGGCTTCATCTGGATGTCGCTGGTGTCCACACTCTTGGACACATGCGTGGGCTACATCAAGAACATCTACGTTGCGCGGGAATTGCGGGGACGGGGCTACGGACGCATGATGCTGGAGGCGGCCGACGAGTGGTTCCAGATGCACGGGGCTACCAAGGCGACACTCGATGCCAGCGCTGGCAACAAACAGGCTGTAGGTCTCTACGAGTGCGTTGGCTACCGGACCACCCGGTTTCGCATGGAGAAGCAGTACTAGACACCAATGCGCCCGACGTGTTCCTGATCGTGTAGGTGAGACAATTGGCAGACACAGACGTTCCTGAGAGCAGCATTGCAGAAGAACTTAACCGGATCGCGCATCACTGCGATGAGCACAACTACGACCGGGCTGCCGAGATTGCGCGGCGGCTGTTGCGGCGGCATCCCAGTAGCGCCGAGGCGCACGAGGCGATGGGTGATATTGCTGCCGCACGTGGGAACCATGACGAGGCCGTCGAGTGGTATGAACTCTCGCTTCGGCTTGAGAGCAACCATCGCGTGGTGTCCAAACTTGGCGAGCAGAGGGGGATGATTGCCGCAAACCAGGCGGCGCCACCAGAGACCGAGGAACTCGAAGAGGAGGAACGTTCGCGCAAGCACTACCGGATTATTGCAGCGATTGCCGGTGGCGCGGTACTTCTGGTATTCATTCTGATTCTGGTCGCCGCACTACGACGAGAGCCGTCGTCACAGGAGCCGACCGCAGCGCAATCGCAGGCACGTCCGGCGGCAACGAGATGGAGACAGTCCGACCGCTCTTCGGAAGGGCGGGGTCAGTCCCCGGCTGCATCCGGCAGGACGCGCTACACCCTCGGGGACCGCCAGTCCGTCCCAGGGCAGACCGGCTCCG
>CAZCJS010000219.1:0-7030 GCA_964498775.1 uncultured Armatimonadia bacterium | reverse complement strand
CGACCATTCCCAGGCTGACCATTGTTATCTTCTCCGTGATGGATAAGCGTAGAAGGTGTGTCCTGCAGCATCAACGCCCGTGCGGATGGGAGGTTGGGCAGTAGTCATCCGACGGGATGGCGGATGCTGTGAAACCAGAGGGGGTCTATGTCGGGAAAGATGCTGTCGCGGGCGGCGATGTCGCCGAACTCGTCCCATTCGTGCTGTTCTATGAATTCGCCTCGAGCATAGCGGCGGGCAAGGTCCGCGCACTTCTTGTAGTCGGAGTAATGGGCGTTGAGGCGTGCGGCGGCGTAGTCCGGGGCTGAGCCGGTGGTGATGAGAAACTGCCAATCGGAGGCCTGCATGAGCAGAAGCTCACGGGCGGCCTGCTTGATGAGCGCGGCAGCGGCCTCATCATGCCCCCGGCCCGATTCAGTCACCAGCTGGCGCATGTCGAGCTCGGCGTCATAGATGCGCCGCCACGTCCAGTTGGTGTTGTCATTGAGCCAGACGAAATGCCCCCCGCCGGCACCCCATGAGCCCTCCGGTAGTGCGATCGCCTCGTTGGGCGGCTCGGCGACCAGATGGTTGCGCGGTGTGGTGACGATGATGTCCGGGTCGCGATTCATCCAGCGCAGAGTCTTCTCAAGCCACCAGGGCCCCTCATGCCACCAGTGCCCGAATAGCTCGGCATCGAACGGCGCGACGAGAATTGGGGAGCCACCGTCATGAGGCGCTCCCCGCAAGGTCTCCTTGACGGCCCACAGGAAGTTGCCTGCATGAATATCAGTGCGTTCGGCGGCGTTGTCAGGAGAGTACTGCTGCTTTGACGCGAGGTCCACGTCGCGACCGGTCACGGCCCAGTAGCGCAAATCGCCCGGGATGTGCTTCTTGTGGAACTCAAGGTAGTTACTGTCGCCGGGATAGCCGTGTTCGCCGCTCCAGACCTGCAGAGAGGTCTGTGGGTGACGGACGAAAGCAACCACGGGTGGGTGGTCCTCGAAATGGTGACCGACGAAATAGGGGCGATGGACGGTCGCAGCAGCAGCAGGACGATCGGAACGGCGGACGCGGTGCCAGAGCTTGCCCAGTGTGTCGCCGTGCTCGATGTCAACAGACAGCGGATGTGTGGAGTCGAGCATGTGGGCGTCGGTGATGAAGTAATCGAGGCCGTTTTCGCCAAGGAATTCTTCGATACCCTTGCGCAGGTAAGGCGTCTCTTCCCCGGTGGTGGCGGGAGGCGGAGCCCATTGCGCACGCGGACGGTAGGCGCACTCCGGTAGCCAACAGCCGCGTGGCCGGCAACCCATGTACCGCTCATATACGGCGATGCCTTGCATCAATTGCGCCTGGACGCTCCCATCCTCACGCAGAAGCGGCAGATAGCCGTGAGTGGCGGCGGATGACATGATCTCGATATTGCCGTCGTCCTGTTGGCGACGGAAGGCGGTGAGAATGTCGCGTTGGTAGTGGTCGCAGAACTTCGTGGACAGATACGCGAAATGGTTGCGCCAGCGTGAGGCGAGATAGGCGAGATGGAGGTCTCCTCGGGATCGGAACTCCTGCTCATTTTTGTCCGCGGCGATGCACTTGTCATTGAGATAGCCCGGGAACCAGTCTTTGAAGCGATTGTCGGCGAGCTGCTCCATGGTTACAGGGGTAAGGCCGATGGCAATGTTGGCGGCGAGTCCTTCGGCGGCGAGATTCTCAACGGCCTGGAGTATGGGGAGGTAGGAATCGGCTGCTGCGTCATAGAGCATATTGCTACCATGGGGCCAGGTGCTGTGCCCTAGAACATAGGGGATATGGCTGTGAAGTACCATGATGAAGCTGCCAAAGGCGTCGGCCATCTAGGTGCGCTCCTGTTCCGGGTCCATCTCGCTCCAGTCTTGATAGGCAAGGGCGCACTTGACAAGCAAGGCTGAGGCCCAAGCATGTGGTGCCGCCCAGTAAGGGAAGTCGGCGGCGGCCATTAACTCGGGGAGGCAACCGGCAGGTGTAGCATGGGCGAGGGAAGTGTGGATAAAGCTGCGTGCGCTCATCGCGAGTTGTCGGGCCAGAACGGGATCATCGGCGAAAAACGCCTGGGCGAGCCGCAGCTTGACGAGTGCAGCCCAGAGAGTGTTGACACAGCCGACGGTGCCGCCCAGGTAGGCGTCACCTTCATAGCGGCGAATGGCCGGGCCGGCGGGTGTTTCCTGGCCGAGTACGTCCTCGATGGTCGTGAGATTGTCCAGTGCCATACGACGCTCCTGCGGGTCGCTAAGATCAAGGACAGGGAACGGCTCGATGAGGCCGAGGGTGGCGCTGTCAACGACTTCATCGAGTTTGCCGTCGGCGGATAGTCCGCGTGCGAAATGGTCGCCGCTGAATAGCTCGAGGGTAGCGCGTCTGGCCTTGTCGGCTGCGGCTGACCATTCGCCGGCGGCAGCAGTGTCACCTGCTTCACGGGCGCAAGCTGCCGCGGCCTGCAGGCAAACTGAGAACGCGGCATTAGTGTATGCGAAGACCCCCTGGAACGTTTCCCATAGGTCGCAGCCAGGGGCATGACAACCGTGTTCGTCGAGTTGGGCGGCAAGTGTGTTGGCGGCTGCCTTGATGGCGAGGTAGTTGTGTGTAACGCGGTTCTTGTGGCCTGTGTCTGCGCCAAGTGCGTATTGACAGATTGTCAGCAGCGCGGCGGCTGACTGGTCAAGCTGGCGGAAATTGTCACGGAGGGACCAGGACGCAGCGATCGGCCCTTCAGCCCAATGCCGCTGTCCCCACATGCCGTCAGGCTGCTGAGCGTGGGCGTACCATTTGACGAGTCGCTCAAGGGCTTCGGGATAGCCGGCCTGAGAGAGAGCGTCCGCGGCTTCGGAGGCATCACGCGGCCAGCAGTAGCCGTAGCCGCCACAGTAGCGGTACTCGGGATCGAATTCCGGAGCAGCGACGAAGCTGCCCGTGCGGGCATCCTGAAGGATAGCCAGCATCAGGAGAGCGCGACGGTAGGCCTGGTGGAGTTCATCGTCCACGGTGAGAGGTGCTGCCTGACGCAAATAGGCGTGCCAGTAGTCACTGGTAGCAGCATGCAGTTGTTGTGTGCCTGTCTGCTGGAGCCGTACGAGCGCGGCTTCAGCGGCGTACAAGTCGGGGCCGAATGAGATGATGATGGCGATGTGTCGGGTTTCGCCCGGGGCGAGTTCGAGGTGGAAGAGCTGGGCGAAATCCACGGCACCGATGTCCTCGACCTGGCCGTTGAGATGACCGTCGGCGATGTCGGATTTGGCGCTATGATCGTCATAGCCGGCCTTGCCGCAGCGGATGGCGTCCGGTTCGGTCCCACCGACGACGACGGCGATGTCGCGGAAGTACTGCAGGAAGCGGCCGGTCTTGCGTTCGTAGCGAACAGCTTGCTTGCCGATGACTTCCCCGAGGCGGAAGTCGAAGTAGTGCCCGAAGGCGCCGGTGAATTCCGCAGCAGCCAGGTTGCGTATCGTGGCGATTCTGACGAGTGCCGTGTCGGTACCATCAGAAGTAGATGCAGGAACGAAATCGGTGAGGTTAAGTTGAAGCTGGGGTTCGCTGCATCGCAACTCGGTGCGGAGGATGTTGGTGTCGGGAAGGTAGGACTGCGTGGATGCAAAGTCGCGCTCGTAGGCCCAGATTAGGCGTCCGTGGTGTGGTTCGCCGATATAGATAAAAGGCAGGGCCTCGTAGACGTTTTGCGCGAAATCTATATGCGGGTAGAAGATGGACATTATCTCGCCGGCTCCGCCGAGCGTGGCGAGCATGTGACCGTTGCCGATGGCGGCGGTTGGTAGATAGACTGTCATGTTACTCCCCTGGTGATGTTTTGTGTGCTGCCTTCCAGCCTTCGATGACTTGAGCGACGCTCCAGGCCTGGGCGATACAGCCGCGAGGGTGCTGCGGCTCATCACCGTCGAATATCTCTGGAAGGGAGCCGTTGCGCATCAAGTGCTCGATGAGGGGCTGGAGGCGTTGTCGAATGTAAGCTCTGGTTGACGGACTATCGCCATGGGCGACGCGGTATGCTTGCAGGTATGGGCCGATGAGCCAGGGCCACACGGTGCCCTGATGGTAGGCTCCGTCGCGTGCCCATACGTCGCCCTCATAGCGGCCCCGGTAGGCGGGGTGGCTTGGGTCGAGCGTGCGCACACCGTAGTCAGTCAGTAGTCTGGCTTCAGTGATGTTGACGATGCTTCTCACTTGCTCCCGGGTGAGCAGCGAATAGGGCAGGGCACAGGCAATGAGTTGGTTAGGTCGCAGCGTTTTGTCGGGGCCGCTTGGTGTGCTGAGGTCGTGGCAGTAACCAAGTTCATCGCTGTAGAAGGTATCCTGGAAAGCCTTTCTTGCTTTGTGGGCAACGGGGTTGAATTCATGTGTCGCCGGCAGGTCCGAGAGCTTGTCGGCGAAAAAGAGCACGGTGCGCAGAGCATTATACCACAGAGCGTTGATCTCTACTGGCTTGCCGTGGCGCGGTGTGACGGTCCAGTTGCCGACCTTGGCGTCCATCCACGTCAGTTGAGTGTCGGGCGTGCCGGCTACCAGCAGCGCGTCGGAATGGTCCATGGCAATATCATGGCCAGTGCCAGCGATATGGGCGCGTAAGGCATCGGTGAGCGCGTCATACACGTCGCCGGTGAAGAAGTCGAGGTCGCCATTGGCGGCATAGTAGCGGCGGGCGACCGTAAAGAGCCACAAGGTGGCATCAGCAGTATTGTAGGCCGCGTCGCCATCGTCGCCGAAGCAGTTGGGAATGAGCCCGTCGCTAATATGATGGAGCCAGGTCCTAAGAATTTCCCGGCAATCTGCGTATCTGCCAGTGGCGAGGGTGAGTCCCGGCAGGCTGATCATGGCGTCGCGCCCCCAGTCATTGAACCAGGGATAGCCGGCAATGACGCTCTTGCCATCGCGGCGCCTGATGATGAACTGATCTGCGGCAAGAAAGAGCCGCCTGGTAACGGGATCGTCACTCGCTGCTTCGACCAATTGGCGGCGGCGCTCTCGTTCGGTCGCAGCAAGCCCGTCGGGATCGGGTTCGACAAGCGCTTCACAGGCGGCGATGACGGCGACCCGGTCACCGCACTCGAGTTGCCAGCGGATTTGAGCGGGGCAGTAAAGGTCCTCGGTAGCATCGAGACCTCGCTCGGCTTCGCGGGGGTAATGGAATTGGTAGTACCAGTAGCCGGCACCTTCATCTGAAAGTGGGCAGAAATCGCCGTCACCGTACCACAGCCACAGCCGGGATGGCCCGTCGTGGAGTTGGATAGCTACCTGTCCGTCACCGCAGTCGAGGGCGGGGATGTTGGCCTCATCGGCCTGAGTGAGGTGGTGGAATCCACGGCCGGCGAGAAGCGGGTTGAGAGTCAGTTGCACTGGCCGGTGCGCCTCCAGAAGTGTATAGCAGACCACGGTGCACTGTTGCCAGTGTGGCATGAAGAGCTCTTTGCGCAGGATTGCGTTGCCGGCTCGGAATGTGGAAGTCGGCCAGGGGTCACGGGTGAAGTCAATGAGATGGTTGTAGCCGTGCGGATGAGTTGCGTCAGCATAGACGTTGGTGGCAAGCTGGTATTCGGCTCCGGCCCACGCCAGCGTTTCGTCGAGCTTATTGAGCAGCACTCGACGACCAGTTGATGCGCCCTCGGCAGTGGCAAGCGGGTCGGCTACCAGCAGGCCATGGTAACGGCGCGTGTTGCAGCCGATGACAGTGGAGGAGGCAAATGAACCGAGGCCGTTGGTCTCGAGCCATTCGGTGCGCAAGCCTGCTTGTAAGGATGTGAATTGATCCGGGCTCTGCTGAGCCGTCATCTGGTCACTCCTCCGGGACAATATGCTCGGAATTTGCGGAGCTAATTCCACGCTGAAATGGCCGCGAAAGTGGCCGGAGGGTGTTATAGGGGTCGGCATGTGTGAGTATGAATTCGGGGTCAGGTGATTGTGCTCTTCTCGATGGCGGCCCGGTAGAGCTGCTCGTAGCGTCTTGCTGATACGTCCCAGGAATGGTCCGAAACGAAGGCATTGGCGACGTATGCCTGCCAGCGCTGCTCGTCGGCATAGGCTTTGAGCGAGCGACGGATGGCGCCGAGAAGGGCATTGGCAGAGTACTTCTTGAAGTTGAAGCCATTGGCTTTGGGTCCGGTTGTGTGGATGGTATCGGCGAGCCCGCCCGTGTAGCGGACGATCGGCACTGTACCGTAGGCCAAGGCGATCATCTGGCCGAGGCCGCAGGGTTCGTAACGTGATGGCATGAGGAACATGTCGGCGCCGGCATAGACTTTGCGGGCGAGAGGGTCAGAGAACTCGAGTCGCGCGGCGATGCTCTCGTGCGTCCGCGCAGCCTGCGAGAAAAGTGCCTCAAGCTTCGGGTCACCGGTGCCGAGGACAGCAAGCTGGAAGGCGTCCGTATTGTCCATGATCTCGGCTACAAGGTCGAGGCCCTTTTGCGCGTCAAGGCGAGTGACCATGCCGATGAGCGGGATGTCCGGCTCTTGGGGCAGGCCGAACTCAGTTTGCAGGTCCGCCTTGCACGCGGCCTTGCCCGTGAGGTCGCCGGCATCGTATTGGGCGACAATCTTGTCGTCACTACTCGGTGACCAGGCATCATAGTCAATGCCGTTGACGATGCCCCACACATCATCTCCGCGTTTGACGACGAGGTCGGCGATGTCACCGGCAATCGCGGGGTCCCGCAACTCCTCGGCGTACTTCTCGCTGACCGTATTGATCATGTCTGCGAAGACCATGCCAACTCTGGCGAGGTTCAGTTGGCCGTTGCTGAGCGTGTCGCGAACGCGGGGGTCGCTCGGGTCCAGCCCGACAGTGTCGAGGACGGTGTCGGGGAATACTCCCTGGTATGCGCCACCGAGATTGTGGCCTGTGAACACCGTCGCGTAGGGCAATTGGCGTAGGGCGGAGTAGGCGGCGATGAGCGATGTGTGCCAGTCGTTGAGGTGAATGACATCGGGCTGGAAATCGAGGGCTGCAGTTGCCGCAAGCACGGCGCGGCAGAAGAAGCTGAGGCGTTCCGCATTGTCGGGATAGGCTC
>CAZCJS010000218.1:0-7039 GCA_964498775.1 uncultured Armatimonadia bacterium | reverse complement strand
TACGCGCTAGCCAAGCTGCGCCACGCCCCGACCTGTGCTAGATTATACCATCCGCCTATTTGCTAGTCAACAGAAGCCGCCATCCGCCTCACAGGTCATCGCCGGTCGCTACGCTTTCAATATGTCGGATGGTACCAACCTTACCTCGCTCGGCCCACTCAATCACTACCAGGTCCACGCGCAGGCTGCAGTCAAAGCGCCGCTTCAATTTGGCGTATTGCTTGATGAGCCGGGCCAGTCTGCTGCGTTTTTTGGAGCGCAAGGCCTCTGCGGGCGTCATTTCGCCGGCGGGATATGACTTCACCTCGACGCCGATGAGCGTGTTGTCGCGCCAGGCCACGATGTCCAGCTCACCCCACCTGCCCGCCGCCCACCAGTTGGTTTCCAGTATCTGATAGCCGTGCTTCTCCAGATACCATCGCGCAATCTTCTCGCCCCGGTCACCGATTTCGCGGGTGGAGGGAACGTCGGCCCCATCAGTACCTTCCCAGCCCGGCCTCCGCTCGCGGAAAAACCGCCTGACTGAGGCCGCAAGCATGTGCCATCTCGATACCGGCCGATCTGCAGATACGCGCTTGTCTGCAGACATCTGTTTCCTCGCTGTGGGCGCGGGGGATGGTTAGTTGGCGGGCGGCTTTTCGGGAGGTGGCGGCTCGGCGACGAGGCCCTTGTCCACCAAATCCTTATAGAGCTTCTCCGCCTCACCGGCAGTGGCCACGGGAGCGATGGCGAACCTCGTCTCGATGAACTCGTCGGTCTTCAACTTGATCGGCGTCGGCTTCAGTATCATGCTGTCGAATCTACTCTGTGTGAAGCTGGCATCGGAGGCCCATAGCAGCCCCGCTTTACCCTCGGTCTTAGGTGCCAGCCACACCCACCCGACCTTGCCGATCTCGATGTACTCGTCCCGTGCCACGCCTTGCCATTCCTGCTTACCCTCGATTGGTGTTACGAAGTACGCGCCCGGCAGCCAGCCCCAGAAGCCGCCGGCATCGGCTTCTTTGTCCGCAGTATTGTACACGCGGCTGGTGACGAGCAGACAGGGCGTATCCGGGCGCACGGTCAGTTCGTACTCGATCCGCGCATTGCCATCAGGCAGGGGATTCTTCTTATCGTCCACCAGACTCGTGCAGGTGATGAGCACCGTCTTCTCTTCCGTGCTGTCTTTGATGATCTTTGCTTCTGCCGCCTCGGCCGGATACAACCAGCCGCGCATCGAGCCGGTCCAATAAAGTTTCATGCCCGAGGGCAGCAATATCTGCTCCAACTGCAAGGTCTTGAAACTGAAGCCACCGGCGGCGTTGGCTAGCGAGACCGTCTGCTGGTCGTCGCTGATGGATATGCCTGTGATGGTGAGGTCGAACGGCCAGGAGCGCGAATTGCACAGGGGTGCCATGTCGGTGAGAGTGAGCAGGCCTTCGTAGGCCCCCGGCTTCAGCCCCGTTATATTCGCTACCAAGCGGCCCTCGCTTTGGGGCGGTCCCAGCCCCTTGCGTTCCAGCTTCACTGACGCGCCGGGGGCATTGCTCACATAGAAGCTCGCAGTCTCGGCGCATATCGGGTTCTTGTCGTCCTTGATGCCGAAGATTACCTCCACCGTGTCACCCGCTGCACAGCCCAAATGCAGTGTCTCGGTTGATGAGGGGCGTGAGACGCCGTTGACCTTCATACCCGACAGCGTGGGTGGCGCGGTGTCATCAAGCACCATCCATTCGGGCTTGTTGATGACTAGGATTGCTTCTCCCCCAGGTGCCATCTGCGGACCGATCTCGATTTCAATGCGGCCTTCCTTCGCAGGGGCTTGCAGCTTCGCCCACGACCCGTCGGCCACGCGGTAGTACACCGTGTCACAGTGGCCCATCGCGATAACCAGAGAGAGAACCGGCACAAGCAATAGGGACCTTTTCATGAGGCTATCCTCCCTTTTCCGGCGGCGTAACCAAGCCCTTCTCGACGAGGTCGTTATAAATCTCTTCGGCCTCGGCGGGAGTTTCAGCGGCTGCAAAGGCAAGCTTCATCTCGGAGAACTCGCCGCTCTGCCTTTTCCCGCGAGGCCCGTAGAGCAGCAGACTTCCGCCCATGAACTCGCCGAACGGATCCGCCGAAACCCACAGCAGGCCCGTCTCTCCGACTTTTGCCGGTGCCAGCCACACCCAGCCCGGCGTCCCGATGTTGTGGTATCTCTCCTTGTCCTTGCCGCTGCCCCACTCCTGTTTGCCCTCCGCTGTGAAGTAGTACGGACAAGCCAGCCAACCCCAGTTAGGGCTGATGCCTAACTCCTTGTCGGATATGTTGATGGAGCGAGTGGTAACCAGCAGCGCCGGCGTATCCTGACGCACCGTCACTTCGTACTCGAGTTTGATGTTGCCATCGTTCGGTTTGCCGTCGAGGTCCTGGCAGATCGCCGTGACCAGCACGGTCTTTTCTGCCTCGGTGTCCTTGGTGATCTGTACATCGGTAAACTCACGTGGGTAGAGAAATGCGCCAATGTGGGTGGTCAGCTTAGACCATGCACCATTGGGCAACAGAAGCTGTTTGCTGATGTCGGGCTGCAGGCGGAAACCCGCCGTGGCGTTGGCCAGCGATACCGTCTGCTTGTCCTCGCTAACGGATACGCCCATGACAGTGAAGCTGACCGGCCATGATGCACGGTTACTCAAGGGGGCCATGTCAGCCAGGCTCAGTGTACCCTCGTACTTGCCGACCGCCAGCCCGGAAATCTTCACAACCATGCGGGCTGAGCTCTTCGCCGGCCCGAAGCTGCTCCTGTCAATTTCAACGCTCACCTCGGGCGCATCATTGAGACGAAACACGGCATCGGCGGCGATCGGGTTCTTGTCATCCTTTATCCCGATGACCACTTCGGCGCTAGCGTCGGCGAGGCAGCCGAGGTTGAGTTCGCTCGTCGAGGAGGGCCGCGAAGTGCCGTTGACCTTGATGCCCGAGAGCGTGGGTGCGGCGCTGTCATCAAGCACCATCCACTCCGGCTTATTGATGACAAGGATGGCCTCGCCGTTGGGCGCGGCTTGCGGAGCTATCTTGATCTCGAGGCGTCCGTCCCTCACGGCAGCCTCCATCTTCGCCCAGGAACCGTTTGCCTCCCGGTAGTACACGGGATCAGAGCTGCATACGGCTACCGCCAGACACAGAACCAATGCTGTTACGCCGGCAGTTCTCATTCTCTTCACCGCCCGTTATCATTACAGTTTAGTGATATTTACCGCCAGCGTCGCCGATACCTGCCTGTAATTCATCTCCGCACCGCTTGCCGGAGCGGGTCTGTCCGTGCTGACAAGCTCATATCACCTGCACCGACAGCATCGCAGCAGTGACCTGTGGTGCCGTCCGGCATCATCACGCGCCGTCACTCTTCCTCCTCAGTCCTCGACCTGACCCAAACCGTTTGTTGAGAAGTGCCGATGAGGAGTTTGATCACTCTCTCCCAGAGGTCAGGCTGGATCACGAAGCTGCGATCAAGTCCCGCGCGCCTGACGATCGTGTTGCGCAGTTCCTCTATGTCTTCGGTTATTCGGAAGTGGCAGTAACCAAGATCCAGAGGTATCAGATAGTCATCTTTGATTTCCACGTGGATGCCGAGAGTATAGCCGCTCCCAAGCGTCCCTCCCCACCTGCTGGTCCACAACACGGCCGTAATCTGCTCCCATGCCACGAACCGTGCGGGTTGGTACCACAGCGCCACCACCAGGCCCTCTGCGCAAGTGCCGACGCGGTTGCCGTGCTCACGGAGAAAGCCGGCAGCGGCATAGAGCACCATGGCGATGAGGATCGAGAAGATGATTATCCGCAGTCGTGAGAGCGGCCAATCGAATATCGGGTCAAACGGCGAGACAAGGGCCATGGTGAAAAGCGAGATAGCCACCCAGAACAAGGCGGCGATGAGCGCAATAGTGGCCTGATGATCACCGCCACCGCCAGTGTGATAGACTTTGTCGCAGTCCTTGAGCTGTATCTTCGGTGCCCGTCTGCCGCGCGGGTCCTGAGTCGTTCCCCGACGGAACATCCGCTCAGCGGCCCAGAACCTCATGACACCTCGCCTCCTTCTGCACCCTGTGGCGACCTGCGGAGTTGCTGCTCTACTGTGCCGAGCAGATATCTGCCGGTCTGCTCCCTGAAGCCGGGCGCCTTATCTCCCGCTCGCTCAATCGCAGGAAGCAACTTTCCATCTTTTCCGCCGCACTCTGTTGACTGTCCACAGCAGCGTAAGGCACCCCAGCTCTCTGTCTGACGCCAACTTCAAGCCGCAGTTATGGATTATCTCGTCGCGCAGTTTATCAATTTCTTGCCACGCCGCAATCTTAGAACCGAAGCCGCACAATGCTATCCAGACCGGCCTCGTTGTCCCGTCATCAGTGCGAACGTGGATCGCGAGGACGTATTTCTTGTCCTCGCAGCCGGTGCACAGTTCCCCCGCCAAGGGCAGGCGTTCTACGGTCTCCACCAACGCCGTGATCTTCTCCCAGGGCACAAATCTGGCCCGCCGCTGCCAGTTCTGCAGCAATAAACCCTCGGCACACACACCCGCCTTCGTATGGCGCTGTCGTAGTCCCAGTTTCAGCAGCGGCAGGAACGCCACTGGCGCCACTGCAACCGTGAGCGCCACGCGAACACCATAGTCGAGAACCTCGCCGAACAGGGATAAGATGAATGAAACCGCCGCCAGGCAAACGAGCGCAAACGCCAGTGGCATCACCATACAGAATATACCACCGTAGTAGGTTGAGTAAACCCCCTCGCATTCGTCAAATTCCCTCATATGAAAGTCCGTCGTCGGTAGCCGGAACACATATCAATATGCAGGCACGACCATGGCCAGTAACAGATTTACGGGCCGGTTACAGCCGTCTTACCTGCGACTGTGCGCTTTATCCCGATAGGAAGCTGACACGCAGAAAATCTCAGCTCCTGGGAGGAGAACCGCACCAATGTATCGCCAGATAGCCTCGGCCGTCATTTGCCTGTTACTAACCACGTCCGCCTGGGCCATTCCCCCGCAATGGGAGCAGTGGCTTCCAGAGTTGACCCACCAAGACGATTTCGATGCGTTCTGGATCACGGCCGGATATCAGGCAGCGCTCTCGCGGGTGCCTGCCGTATCAGCCGCCCATCCCTTTGCAGCCTTCTCCACCGGCCCCGCACAGACCTGCCGCGCGGAGATGACAAACTGCAAAGAATCTACACTCAGCGTGCCCATCCTCCACCTCACTGACTGGTGGGCTGATGACGATTTGTCTGCTCCACTCGAGGGCAAAGTCAGTCTCCACATGACCCTGTTGCCCGAGACGTCGCGGCACGATGGCTGGGATCCTGCCGGGCTCCCCGATGCGAGTGCGTGCACGCTGCGAGACGCAGTGTTGACCGCGCGCCATAGTCTCCGTTTCTTGCTCTCACAGCACGACGTACACGCACCTCGCGTAGGTATCGTCGGTGAGGGTTTCGGCGGCGCAGTGGCGATCGCTTTAGCCGCCCTTGATCCTGATCTGGTGGCCTTCGTCGCCGTTCATCAGCCGGCACCCGGCTTCCACTACCTCAACGACCGGACACCTGCGGATGCGCCCGCTGTCCTCAGACCCCTTAAGCGAGTGGAATGCAGTGACCACTCCAAGCTCCTTCGGGCTATTACCTATTTCGATTTCTTCAACTTCGCACCCCAGGTCAATAGTCCAACGCTGGTGACAATGAGCATCAATGACGAAATGGCTACACCCGAGCAGGTTCTGGCCATCTATAACCATCTGAATTGCGACAAGCAGTTGCATGTGACGGATTACGCAGACCATCTGGGTCACGATGACCGGCAGGATTTCTACAATACAGCGTATAAGTGGCTGCAGCATCTCGGATTCGCTCCGAATCCGGACGGCTTGCGACCCGACAGGAAAATCATCTACCGGCTGCCGGGATAGATGTTATACAGGGAGCGAAGTGGAGGCGAAACGGAAGCGACTGTGGCAGGCGGTATCACACCCGCACATAGCGACTGGCGCGAGGCGATGAGCCGCAGACACAACGGGGGGGAATGTCGAGGCGAGTGTCTGGCGGCATCAAACGGCGCGCGGGGATGTGCGACGGCGGGGAGGGAACCATCAGGGCAGGCAGGGCGTGTGGGGTTGATGCGAGCGGGGTCTGAGAGGCAGGTAGCCGATCAGGCCCCGCTCGTCTCCATGTCTCCTGACAGCGCCTCCGGGGGGGGAGCAGCGGCAATCAGCCTCAGCGGGCGACTATCCCCTTCCTCAACTCCGGCATAAGATGTACAATAGAAAACCCCATGAACGGCCTGATTCGTCCACATGGCGGAGTCGTGGTAACACGCGACTGGCGAGGGGATGAGGACATGTCGGAGGCCAAACAACTCTATGTCGTCATAGTAGGCTGCGGCCGTCTCGGCTCGTATCTGGCGGAGAGGCTCAGTCAAGGGCGACAGCGCGTGATGGTCATTGACACGGATGCCGACGCCTTGGGCAGGCTTTCACTGGAGTACAGCGGCTTCCAGCTTGAGGGAGACGCTTCAGAACTGGCAGTGCTGACGGAGGCGAATGTAGCCGAGGCCGATGTCCTAATCGTGACAACTCACCGGCAAAATACCAATCTGCTTGTCGGCCAGATCGCAAAGAAACTCCTGGGCGTCCCGCGCGTTATCGCACGCGTCAGCGACATCCAACGCGAAGACATCTATCGCGAGCTCGGTATAGACACGGTCTGTGCGGTCTCCATGCTCGGAGACGCGATACTCGGAGACATTCTGCCCTCGGTCGTGGCTGCAGAAGAGGGGGATGAGCCGTGAACATCATAGTTGTCGGCGGAGGCAGACTGGGCTATTTCGTCTGTCGCTCGTTTGTGGACAAGGGGCATCACGTGACTCTGATCAACCGGGACGAGGCCGAGTGTGCCCGCATTGCCCGCCGTTTAACGGCTACAGTCGTTTTTGGCGATGGAGGCGACCCGCAGATACTGGCCGATGCCGGCGCACCAATAGCCGATGTCATGGTTGCAATCACCAATAATGACGAGGACAACCTCG
>CAZCJS010000217.1:0-7061 GCA_964498775.1 uncultured Armatimonadia bacterium | reverse complement strand
TGAATACAATGAGATTCATGGCTTTGAGTGCTTGCCCGGGAATATCGAGCGGCGGTCCGGTCAGAGAGATTTCCAGTTCGTCCATGCTGTCTGCATGAATCGCAGCGGCCAACCGGTGCCCGCGAGTGCTTAGCTTGAAGAAATCCCCCACCGCGCGGCCCCAGATGTAGCCGTACCACCGCCCGGCCCCGATTTCATGGGCCAGGTAGCAAGCTGAGTCTGTCCTGCTCAGCCCGGACGTAATCACCCCAGCGTCACTCGTGGAGATGATGCGCTCCCCAGCAGGCAGGAACCCGAGCAGATTCGCCAGCAGCGTTGACTTGCCAGTACCACTTGCCTGAGCCGCCGTGAGCACGCACGCCCCCGACGCCATTTTCACCAATAGGTACGCCCCCATCTCCACACTCAACGTCCCATCACTAATCAGATCCGCGAGCGACAAGGTTCGCCCGCCCCGCTGGTTCAGGCTCTCAATCTCCGCCAAGTTCGCTTCATCGAAACCATCCAGTGCTAGCACGAACTCATCCCCGCTTCAGTATCCACTATTCAGCATCATTACTATCGAATATCAATTGGTCATAACTGACCGACTGACCTTCGCTTTGGGGCCGACGAGGACTTCTCGGCTGCATGGCGAACTCATATAGTCGGCATGCCGGATAATACCACATTCTGGGACGCTCAAATGCTAAGCCTCCGTCACAACGCAACTAGGAAGACTTCCGGATTTACACTAATCGAGTTGTTAGTGGTCATCGCCATAATAGCGATTCTGGCGGCCATTCTGTTTCCCGTCTTTGCCAGAGCAAGGGAGAAGGCGAGGCAGGTCTCGTGTTGCTCCAACATGCGCCAGATCGGCCTGGCGACGATGATGTACGTCCAAGACTAAGACGAAACGTACCCGATAGCTTACTACTATCGCGACGGGGTCAGCAGCTCTTTCGGTAGAGTGCACTGGACCTGGGCCCTGATTCCGTACACCAAGAACGAGCAAATGTGGATCTGCCCGTCTGATCCCGAGCCCAACGACACAGGTGCGGGGTCCATTGATCTGATGCTTCCTCGGGTCAGCTACGTCCCCAACGAAGCGGTCATCCCACGCAACAAGTTCGCCAGTGTTGATCCCTCAATACCACGATTCTACCACGTTGTAAGCATGGCCGAAATCGGGGCACCGTCACAGACCATTCTCGTCGCCGAGCAGGAAGAGAACGAGGACCCCTACGGTCCCTGCCATCCATGGCACCCGCGCAAACCGTACGCCTCTACAACCCCACTCACACATGCGACACTCGAGGAAATTGACAACCAATCGGACGTTCGTATAAAAAACATGGATGACGTGCGCCATAATGCCGGGGCCAACTACGCCTTCGCGGATGGTCATGCCAAGTGGTTGACGCTCGGGCGGACGCTTGACCCCAACTGGCTCTGGGGAGAGAAGTTCTTCGCTTGTGAGTAAGCAAACCATCTCAGCATGAAAGGACCCATGGCAATGAAACGCCTGCTCCTGCTTATATGTCTGACTCCGTTCGCATGTGCCATCTGCTTTGCCGCCGATGAGGACCGCCTCACCAGAAAGGCCGGCCCGGATGCCGACGGCCTGACCGGGGTCACGCCGATGAACTGGACGCTCGACCCGGCCGGCAAGCAGATAAAAGTCGGAGACTGGCCGTTCGGCGCCGCGCTCTCACCCGACGGCAAGCGCCTTGCAGTGACCAACAACGGCATGGGCCTCCAGAGCATCTCGCTTATTGATACAGACACCCTCGAAGTGACCGAAACGATAGTGGTGCGCCGGCCTCAGTCACTTTTCCTCGGCCTCGCCTGGAATGCCGACGGGTCGCGGCTCTACGCATCCGGCGGAGCCAGCAATCTCATTGGCGTATTCGACACCTCCGCGGACAAGACCACCCAGGTGGACAAAATCAGTGTGTTGCCCACTGAGCCGGACAAAGATGGCAAGCCCAAGACGGCCCGCATGTACTGTGGCGGCCTGGCGCTCTCTCCGGACGGCAAACGCCTCTACGTCGCTGAGATACTCAACGGCACAGTTACCGTCATTGATACGGAGGCCGCCAAGCCCATCAAGGATATACCTGTAGGCAACAATCCATATACCGTCATCTTCTCCCACGACGGCACCAAGGCATACGTCACTTGTTGGGGTGCGGCCATGGTTGCAGTCATTGATACCGCCACCGAGAAGCCAGTCGGGGAGATCCCCACCGGCGACCATCCCTGCGCGATGACGCTGAGTCCCGACGGGGCCCACCTCTTTGTCTGTAACGCCAACTCCGATACGGTGTCGGTGATCGCGACGGACGTGGACAAAGTCATACACACGATAGCGCTCGAGCCGTATCCCGACGCGCCCTTCGGCTCCATCCCCAACGCCTGCTCCGTATCGGCAGATGGCCACACCCTCTATGTCGCCAATGCGGGCAACAACGATGTCGCCGTCATTACACTCACGGACCACGACTGGGGCGGCGAGCAGGTAGAAGCGTATCAACTCCTCGGCCTGGTTCCCACCGCCTGGTTCCCGACGGCGGTGACGGCCATAGGTAATGGCGAGAGGCTGCTTGTGACTTGTGCGAAGGGACTGGGAACAGGTCCGAACGCAGACCCGAAGATGTATATCGGCTTTATGTACCACGGCATCGTCTGCGCCGTAAACATCACCTCAGCGCAACAGCTTGCCGAATACACCACGCAAGCCGCAAAGCTCAACGGCTTCGTTGAGGGTAAGTCAGTGCGCCCGACTGCATCCACGGCCCCCTCCGCAATACCTCGCCGTGTTGGCGACCCCTCACCGATCAAGTATGTGGTCTACATCATCAAGGAGAACCGCACCTACGACCAGGTGCTCGGCGATATGCCTCAGGGTAACGGCGACCCCGAACTGTGCTATTTCGGCCAGGAAGTGACCCCCAATCACCATGCGCTGGCCGAGGAGTTTGTGCTGCTGGATAACTTCTATGTGGACGGCACTGTCAGTGCCGATGGTCACCAGTGGTCATGCGCAGCCATAGCCACTGACGCGATGGAAAAGACCTGGCAGGCCTCCTACAGCAAGCGTGGCCCCGCCTTGGGAGGCCCCATTATATATCCCAGCCTCGGCTACATCTGGGATTTGTGCGAAGACAACGGCATAACCCATCGCACCTACGGCGAGATGGAAAACGTGACGGGCAATGTCGGGCACGCCTGCCCCGACTACCCCGGATGGGATGTCAAGAATCCCTTGGCCGACCAGCGCAATGCCGACGTCTTCCTCCGCGAGCTGGCCGAGTTCGACAGAGCGGGCGAAATGCCTCGCTTCGTAATCATGTGCCTCCCCCACAACCACACTGGCGGGACGGTCCCTGGCTGGCCGACACCTCGTTCCTGCGTTGCCGACAACGATCTCGCACTCGGGCGGATCGTCGAGGGCCTCAGTAAGACCCGCTTCTGGTCCGAGATGGCAGTCTTTGTCGTCGAGGACGATGCCCAGGCCGGCCCGGATCACGTGGACGCTCATCGCACCGTCGCCCTCGTCGCCGGCCCGTACTGCAAGCGCGGCATAGTTGACAGCACCTTTTATGACACCGCCGCCATGCTGCGCACGATCGAGCTCATCCTCGGTCTCCCCGCGATGACCCAGTACGACGCTGCGGCCACGCCGATGGTGGATTGCTTCACCAATAAGCCCGACTTGCGCGCCTACGTGTGCAAACCCAATACGTATCCGCTCGACGAAATAAACCCGAAAACAGCCTACGGAGCCGCCGAATCGCTGGCCATGGACTGGTCGGACTTCGATAAGGCCCCTTGGGACGAGCTGAACCGCATCCTATGGCATTCGATCAAGGGCCCCGCTGCCCTCTACCCCACTCCCCACACATCTCGCGGCTGGGCCGTCTCCCTTGCAGAAGCTACCGACCACTAATAACCCGAAGCACTCACCAACCTGTGGCTGGGCCTGACCTGTTTATCGCGCAGGTCACCTGAGAATACAGTAGGCGACATGGACCAGCAGCCAGTAGCGCAGCAGACCCACCCGACAAGTCACTTGCTGATACGTTAGTCCCAGCTGCTGCAGCACATTGTCGTGGTGCATTGCAGTATACCACTGGCGCTGCAAAGCTGGACAACACTCGTGGCACTGAGTTCGCGCGGATTGGCAATGTGCCAGTGCACCTTTTCAGTTTCCTCAGCATCGCGGACCATGTCCAGGCTACCCGAGATGCAATGAGACATTATCACGTTGCGCTTACAAAACCGTATGCGATATTGACAAGCGCATGGGGGCATGCTAAACTAAAGTGCTTCCGCACGGGGCATTGACTTCCGGGGAAGTGTTTTCGTCTCAGTTGGCTTGGGGCTGTAGCTCAGTCGGTTTAGAGTGCCACCCTGTCAAGGTGGAAGTCGCGGGTTCAAGTCCCGTCAGCCCCGCCATATACGACGCAACAGCCCTTCTGCAGGAGAACGAGAAGTTCTCACAGCAGAAGGGTTTAGTGTATGTGGCTGTTAGCCTCGCGTCCTTGAGCGTCAAACTCGATTCTAGGGCACCCAGGAACTCGCGCTTGATTGGGGGCGCCTGTCAAGCCACCTACATTCCGGGTCGCTTTTGTAGCCTGGCAGGCTCCGGGAAAATCCGCATCTCACGTACTGCGGTGCGGCCCCTGGAGAATTTGGTGATAAAGATCCTGATTCTTGAAGTCGTCACCGGCGTGAAGGTATAGACCCAATTCGCCCCGCTTTCGTCCTTACTAACCTGCGCTTGGATTGGGTACCAGTCCTCACCGTCCCAGGCCTGTAACTGCTGACCGTCGTCCGTCGGAGCATATCCGGCATCGAAATAATCAATCTCGAAAGCGCCGACCACTACCGGAGCATGCCACTCCATTCCGAGGTCCTTGGGAAGATCACGTGACCACTTCGCGCCACTGGTAGTAGCTGAGTAGGTCTCCGAATCGCCATCAACCGCAAGTTGCGGGCTGGAGCCTTCTTGCGCCTCTGTCCAGCAGGTTGCCCGGCCCTGTCGGTGCAATTGTGCCACTTCTTGGCCAGCCGCGTTGACGTACACCGGCAGGAGAGTCTCAGGTCGTGCCCAAACCAGTAGCGAACTGTCGCGGCTGGCTGATATCAGATACTCGCCGTCAGGCGTAAATGCGAGGTCCTGCACGGCGGCCTCATGCCCTTGCCGAGTTGCGACTTTCGTCCCACTGATCAGGTCCCAGCAGCTAATGAGGCCGTCATCACCAGCAGCGTAAATGTACTTGCCATCCGGCGCACAGGCCAGAGTTCGCACCCAACTGCCGGGGACCATCTCAGCCTCGATTTCCCCACTCTCCAGATTCCATTTGAGGATACGCCCGTCACGGCCTGAGGAGAAGGCGTAGCCGCCCTCAACTGCGAAGCTAACGGCTTCCACCCAGCCGCGGTGCCCTGAGAAGGTGCGCAGCAACTGGGCCGCTTCCAGGTCCCACAGCCGCACCGTACCGTCACGACCGCCACTCAGAGCGCGCCGGCCGTCGCTAGATACGGCCACAGACAATACCCCGCCCCGGTGCTCCCTCATGACATGGATCGGCTCATCGCTGTCAGCACTCCAGATGCGAATACGACCATCGCCGGCGCAGGTTATGAGCTGCAGGCCGTCAGGTGTGTAGGCCGCCGAGTGAATGTATCCAATATGGCCTGTGAGTTCGCGAAGCAGTTTGCCATCGGGCAGGCTGAATTCGCGTACCACACCGTCTTTGCAGCCGGCGGCGACCTTGCCGCCACTGGGTGCTACCGCTACTGCATAGGCGCCGAGCGTGGCGCCTTCGATGACGGCTAGCTCCTCTCCCGTGGCGATATTCCAGAGCCGCAAGGTGGTGTCAGACGACCCGCTCACCGCGCGCCGTCCGTCGGGCATTACCGCGACGGCTTCTACGCCCTGGCTGTGGCGCTCCCAGGCGATTGTGGGTAAGCCGGTGGAAATGTGGCTTTCGACCACCATGCCGGCGCCATAAGAGAGCACCCTGCTGCCATCCGGTGATACGCAGATGTGGGTGCAGTGAGCGGCATGGGGCCACCAGCGCAACAGGACCTCCGGCTTTTCGCGATCCCAGCGGCGGATCGAGCCATCCCGCGAACCCGTCAACAGTTGGTTCGGATCCTTGCAGTAGGCGACTGCAGTGACTGCCGCGCCCTGATGACCCGTGTACTGTTTGATTCGCTCATAACCGTCTATTTTGAACTCGGCGGCCATGGTACGGCTGCCGTTGAGGATGCGCTCACCGTCGGGTGACAGCGCCAGGCTGCGAGTGTGTGAATAGTAATTGTTGTGCCATTCGTGCAGCACTTCACCTGTGGCCAGATCGTAATGAGCGAGTATCGGATTGTCTCCGCTATAACTGCCGTCCACGAAGGCGGTCTTGCCCTTCGCGTCGTAGATGCCCTGGCGAAAACCGTACAGCTTATTGCCCTTCATAGAGACGAGTTCCTTGCCGGTGGCCAGCTCGAACTCCTTCAGCGTGGGAGGATTGGCACTGGTAGTCAGAACCCGCGCACTGTCGGGTGAGTAGCGGGCAGTGAGGAGGACTGCCTGCCCGGTGGGGAAACTGTGCAGGATCTCATTTTTCGCAACATCCCACTCATGGACGTGAGCGCTACTGTCGGCCAGCAGCACGGCCTTGCCATCCGTACGGACATCCATAGAACGAATGCCGCCGGAGATCACCCGGTCACGAAACAGTCGCTCTCCTGTCCTGAAGTCCCATATTTCTACACTACTGCCGTACGCGATTATGGCTCGGCCGTCCGGAAGATAAGCCAGATCGCCGATGCCACCGCGCAGCCGCAAGGTTCCGAGTCGCTGAACTGCCCCCTCGGGCAGGGGATCGCCCAGCCGGTCCTCCGTCGCCTGTGCCAACACCCCCGTCGCCAAAACGCTCACCTCAAGAAACATCACGGCCAGACACACTCTAAGCAAATACATGCTGGCGCCTCCTGCTTTTGACAGTGCTCCCAAAGTGGTGTTATTCGGCAGGTGGGTCACTTGCCCGCGACGACGTGGAAGGCCTTCCCTG
>CAZCJS010000216.1:0-7065 GCA_964498775.1 uncultured Armatimonadia bacterium | reverse complement strand
TCTCGGTGAACCATGTGAGGGCATAGTGGATCCAGTCCGGCTCTCCCAGTACGCGGCCCGCAACGATGAAACCCATGATGCGATTGCCGTCCATATTGCCCCAGCGCTTAGGCCATTTCAGGATGTTCTGGACACTCAGACGCAGCAAGTCATTCTCTACACGCTCTCTCGCTCCCTCGCCGAGCTCCTCATACGCGCTGCTGTTGCAGATGAGGTCATGGGCCTTGAACAGGCCGATGGGGATGTTGCCATAGAACCAGCGGCTCCACTTGCCGGCCCAGTAGGGCATCGCGCCTTCGTAGTCGGGCGCGCAGATCTTGGAATCGTAGAAGGCGCTGCCCGGTTGGTCCCCGCTCGGCTTGATCTGGATATCCTGCGACGGCGAGACGGAATAGGCGTCATGGCCTCGGATGGGATAGCCGGGGAAGACCTGAGCAAAGCGGTGTAGTATCAGCGCCGCCTTGTGCGCATACTGCGGCTCCTCGGTGAGGTGATACAAAATGGCGAGATCACCGGCGCGGGCTGCGAAGTACCCCTTGATGTACCCCCGAATCTTGCAGTCCCAGAAGTACGTCCGCCCATCCTCGGCCTGATGGTAATGGTACTCCTGCTCCTCGCCGACGGGGTTGACGATCTTCAGCGTCTTGTCCATCGGGTACTTCTCGCTGGGATAGACGTGGCCGCAGTGCGTACACTTGATATGGTATGGGTCGTCAATCGTCCACTCGAAGACGGCCGAACGTCCGCCTTCCGCGCCGCCGCGACAGTTCTCACAGCCGACGATACTGAAGTCGGTCTTATCGGAGATGAAACCGACGATCTGCTCATCGCTCATCTCCATCACGGGCGCTACGCTCTCCGTAAGCTCCTTGATAGTCTTTGCGTCGCCCGTCGGGGAATACACGGGATGCTCCACTTCGTAGGCACAACCTACTGTGACCACGACAAGCATGATGCTCGCGATACTCAGCAGTCTCCGCAGGTCAGTCATGATGGCAGCCTCCACTGACATGTTTAACGGTGCTCATCCGTGATAGTCCCTCGCGGTCTGGAACATGGCAATGATATTCTCCGGCGGCACATCGGCCTGGATATTGTGTACCGAGTTGAGCACATAGCCGCCGCCTGCGCCCAGGATGTCAATAATTCGCCTGGTCTCTGCAGCTACTTGCTCCGGAGTCCCGTGCGGGAGTACCTGCTGCGTGTCAATGCCTCCCCAGAACGCTATCCTGTCGCCGAACTCGGCTTTCAACTCCGCCGGGTCCATGTCGGTGGCACTCACCTGCACGGGATTGATTGCATCTATGCCATTCTCAATGAGCCTCGGAATAAACTGGCGGATGCTGCCGCAACTGTGGAGCATGATCGGCGCGTCAGTCCGTGACTTGATGTAGCTGATGACCTCTCTTTGACGCGGGTAGACGTACTTATCGAATAACTCCAGCGACATCATCGGCCCGTCCTGGTGCCCATAGTCATCGGCCACCTGGATGACATCTACATATTCTGCTGCGACATCGAGGTGTGCTTCCCAGTATTCCAGATGCGATTGCAGTAACTTGTTCAGCAGCGCGTTGACGAAGTTCTCGTTCAACACCATGTCCAGCAAGAAATTCTCGAACTTGCGTAGATACCAGGGGAATTCGAAGAAAGATGCCGACCCGAACAGCACCACTGCATACTGCGTATTCTCGTGCAGCTCCCGGGCAGTCGTTTCCAGATGCGCCAGACCTTCGGCATCGGCAGTCGGTGGCGGCTCGAAAGCCTCCATGTCCGCCACCGTCCATTCCGCCATCGGATTGCTCACCATATCAAAATACATCGGCATGTGCTTGGGCATCCGCCACTCGATATCCCAGGCATCAGTGTAGAAGTAACTGTCTGCAGTCTCGCGTACTTCCACCTTATCGCCACCACGCCCACCGCTGTCAACATACCGCGTGTCAACACCCAATCGGATCAGCACCTCTTCACATGGGCGCGGCAACTGCTGCTTGAAATCATGCAGCACGGTCTCCTCTTCGATGCCCCAGTATTCCTTCAGACGGTTATAAGCATCCCGATGAATCCCCGTCACCACGCCACCGAGGTCCGCCGGGACGCGGTCGGTCTCCCGGTGCGCCAGAGCCATCGCGACCCTCTGCCTGGACGTCATTTCCTCAGTCATTCGCTCTCCATTCTAGCGGTCCTTGTACCATTGCGCGAAGAACTCCTGCCCCCGCCGGTAGGAGCTCTCCAGCCATTCCACATTCTCTGCGAACCAGCATACCGTCTGCCGCATGCCGGCTTCCCACTCGATGTCCGGCTGCCAACCCAGCGCCTCGAGCTTCTCGCTCTTCATCGAGTACCGGACATCGTGACCCGGGCGGTCCTCCACATGCTCGATGAGGCTTTCCGGTTTGCCGAGCTCATCCAGGAGCAATCGGATTGTCTCGAGGTTGGGCCGTTCGTTGTGTGCCGGGATATTGTAGGCTTCGCCGGCGATGCCCTTCTCAAGCACCGTCAGGATCGCGCGGCAGTGGTCCTCGACATGCAGCCAATCCCGCACCTGCATGCCGTCGCCGTAGACAGGCAGCGGCTCATCGCGCAGGGCCCTATAGACGAACAGCGGCACCAGCTTCTCAGGATACTGGTAGGGCCCGTAGTTGTTAGCCGGACGGGTGATCACCACGTCGAGGCCGTATGTGACCCAGTACGCTCTTGCCAGCCGGTCCGCTCCGGCCTTGGAGGCCGAGTATGGATTCCGTGCCAGCAGCGGCGCGTCCTCATCGAACGAGACGCCCTCGGCAGCACCGTACACCTCATCCGTGGACACATGCAGGAAGCGGCGCACATCTGCATCGCGCGCCGCCTCCAACATCCGGAAGGTGCCCTCGAAGTTCGTCCGAACCGCCTGCTCGGCACCGAAGATACTGCGGTCAACATGCGATTCGGCGGCCAGGTGGATCACAACATCGGAGCCTTCCGTAGCCGCCTGCGCCGCCGCCGGGTCGCAGATGTCGCCCTCGAGCAACTCGACACGTGGATCATTTGCCGCCTCGTCGAGGTTGGCGATACTACCGGCATAGGTCAGCTTGTCGAGTATCCTGATGCGGGTGCCCGGCTGCGCGGCCAGTATGAACCGCGCCAGGTTGCTGCCGATGAACCCACACCCTCCGGTGATCAGGTAGCGCATACTGGATTCCTCCATTGAGGAACTCGCCCTGCCACTGGGCACCGCCTATCCTGCCGAACGCCATCTAGATGCCCAGCAGTTTCGCCAGGTTCTCGCCGCGTATCTTCTCTTTGTTCTCCTCGGAAGTGTCCGCGTGTTGCACATTGAGGAAACCCGGGGCCGGATACTTCATCGGGATGCCGGTGCCAAACAGCACCCGCTCGACACCAACGCCTGCGATGAGCTTGTTGATGTCCTTGCCGATGAATGGTCGCGACCGCGAAATCCCGAAGTACGAGTTAGACGGCAGCTCATCAACTTCGGTCACGAACCTTGAGCCGCTGAGACCGCTCCCATTCAACAGCATGAATGTCGTCTCCGGATGCTTGGCGCAGAGGTCTGCGATGTCATCGAGCTTCAAGTCCGGCGCATCAACCAGCCAGTGGCTCTGACGGTAGTCAACCTGCCGTTGGATGAGTGTCACCACCAGTCCACGCTCTTTGCAGGCTTCGCACAACTCGTCGCAGCAACTGTCCGCTATGGTGTAATTGTGGTACTGCGGATAGATGCGGATACCCTTGGCGCCCATCTCATTGCGGCACCAGTCGAGGTCATACTCCCAGTCCGCATAGGCCGGGTTAATCACGCCGAATGGCACGAGGCGGTCACGGTAATCAGCTATTTCTTCAGCCAGCTTCTCATTCCCCGGCTGGCCGTTGCGATACATGATCGCCGAAAGCGAACCGACACAGGCTTTGTCTATATTGTTTTCATCCATCAACGCCACGAGTTCCGGTGCGGTATTGTTGCGTATCTGCCGCGCGAACCAATGGCCCAGATATGCGTTGCAATCGAATATCATCTGCTATGCCTCCCGTCCTACCAGCCGCAAGAAATTCTTGCTGCTGATCATTTCACGCTCTTCATCCGTTATCTTTGCCGACATGAACTTGCCCACGCCGCAGGTCACACTCATGTCGGTGGCAAAATACAACCGCTCTGCCCCGACGAGCTTGACGCCATACTCGAGCTGGCCTTCATCAGTGACGCTACCGGAGGTATCTGCGCCGACATTCGGCGGGGCGTCACGCAGAGCCTTAATTGTCCACTCCCAGTCACCACCGCCCCCGATATGGCCGGTAATCAGCTTGGCCTCGGGATACTCACGGCCCACCTTCGCCATTAGCCCCGCGTCGGAAATGAACGGCTGAGCCGTCGTATTCACCAGCGAGTGCCCGCAGTGTTCCAAAATCGGCACATCCAACTCGATGCACTTCTCGATTACCGGTCGCAGCACGGGATCGGTGATGAAGTACTCGTTGTACAGCTTGACGCCGACGCAATCCTCGTCGGCTTCGAGGCATCTCTCAATGTCCGCGAGTGCCTCCTTGGTGTATCCGGGATTCACATACGCATAGCCCCACAACCTGCCCCGGAACTCCTTGAGTGCCGCCAACATGTTCCTGTTGCATTTCTCGAAGCCTTCCGCCGTTGCCGGTCGCGGGGTGCTCAGGTTCGACACCACCGCCACGTCTATGCCGACAGCATCCATCGCCTCCACGAAGAGCCTATCCTGCTCCCACGGATCGCCCTCTTCCAGCGGTCCGCGACAGTGTGCGTGTGCATCAATTAACATGAACTTACCTCCTCAATACTGCTGACTGATTACTGCGTCACTCACATCTGACTTCTACGTCCGACTTCTGCTTCAGAACTCACCGTCCAGCGGCGGGCTGATGATCGCCGCCGTCTCATCCGCCTGCGTTGGTTCGACAAGCTTCACGCTACGTCCTTCTATCTTTAGGCGACCCTCGGCAAACCATTGTACGGCTTGCGGGTAGATGCGGTGTTCCTGAGCCAGTATCCGGTCGGCGAGATCCTGGCCGGTATCGCCATCCAGCACCGACACCGCCGCCTGGATGATTATCGGCCCGCTGTCAAACTCTTCACTGGCGAAATGCACCGTCGGGCCGGCTATCTTCACCCCGTACTCCACCGCATCCCATTGCACCTCCACCCCCGGGAATGCCGGCAGCAAACCCGGATGGATATTCATGATCCGGTCCCGGAATGTCGCCAACAAGCTCGGCCCGATCTTCCGCATGTAGCCGGCCATCACGACGAGGTCCACATCGCGCTGCTTGAAGACCTCTGCAATCCGCCGGTCGGTCTCCTCCCATTCCGCAGTATCGCTCCTGGGCACTCGCATGTGCAGCGTCTCGATACCGTGCTTCCGGGCCCGCTCCAGCGCGCCGGCATCGCTCCTGTCACTGAACACCAGTTCAACGCCGCCATTGATACTCCCGGCTTCACAGGCATCAATGATTGCCTGTAAGTTTGTGCCTCCCCCCGAAGCCATTGCAGCGATTCTTATCGGGTCCGGCATCAGTTCAGTCTCCCGGTCATCGTCTTGCGGTGCCGCCACATGCCACTTGCTGCATGAGCACCCGGCACTCCCCCGGACTGCATGCAGCCGTAGCATCTGTAGGTTCACCACGCAGAGTCCAATTTCCTCCTGCAGGATTAAATGCGCATGTGGCGAACAGATAAGCAAACTGCCGGCAAAGGGGAGACCATCATGAAGATGAGGAGCACATTCGGGACGGCGCCGATACCAGGCGCTCTGGTCCTGCTGGCGATGCTGCTTGTCCAGACACTCGCAGCTCCGGTTCACGCCCAGACCGATAACGCTGCAGCAGGCATCTTCAATACTTATCTCATGTGGCGTGACATTGAGACTATCAACGTCTGCAACAGGATCGGCCTCACCTCCGACCAGGCTGCACTGGCTGCCGTGGCCATCCAAGAGCCCTGGCGCCAACTTGAAGCCATCTGGGCAGTCGAAGGTTCCGAGGCGCTGCGCACGGCGATCGCCAAGATGCGCGCGGTATTGCTCAGAGGCCACGATATCGGGGAGGACCTCTGGATCGAGGTGGCGGCGGCTCGGCGTACCATCGGCGACCAGGAAGATGACGATGACGGCCTCGAGCGCCGCAAGGCGGAACTGGCCGACGAGATCGCCAAAGGGTTCCTCAGTGTACTCACACCAGAGCAATTGAGCAAGCTATTCGCGCCCCCAGCCACTGAATTCGCGGCCGAAGTTGCCGAAGAGCTGGCTGCAGCCCGTGCCAAGTCCCCCGCTGAATGGGCCGAGTTCAAGACCGAGGTGCACGCTGAAGTGAGCAACTTCTTCGATGACAATCCGCTCCCTGAAGACAGCACTCTGCTTGCCGACGTGGACGCTTTTCTCGAACGCGTCCGCAAGATGGACACAGACACCTACTTCAAGCAGCATGAGAAGCTCACCACTGAGTTCATAGCGCTGCTGGCCGCCGCTCGACCCGCCGATACGAACATGGCTCGCATCCGCGCCCAGAACGAAATCGCCGGGTGGGCGGAGACGCCAGGACTGATGCAGCTACTCGAGGACATGGCTGCCGCTGACCGCTCCGCCATCGCGCCGTGACTCTCGCCCACCTGTATTCAAACACCCAAGCGCACACTATTCATAAACCTGTAGCTCGGCCTGACCTGCGCCTCGCGCAAGTCAGGTGGGCATTGGGCAAGCCATGGCTTGTCCAATGCTCAGCTTCCAGCCCGAGGTCGTTGGGATCATTACAGCGTGTCGTTTTGCGCAGACCACCGCAAATCGTCCTGTGCCCCCATCAATGGTTTGCATATCCCATTTCTGCCACGCGTTTCATTTCACTCATGAACAATCCGGGTCAGGCGCACAAAACCGGAGCCTCATCAGCTCCGGTTTCTATTGCCTGGGGTTATAGTATTTCGTGATCGGGCGGCTTACCGACCCGAAATGTCGTCTGGTCGGGGCGGCCTACCGAACCGAAATGTCGTCTGGTCGGGGCGGCCGGATTCGAACCGGCGACCTTACGGACCCGAACCGTACGCGC